>NZ_DATMVN010000821.1:0-7504 GCF_035563135.1 Streptomyces sp. | reverse complement strand
ACCGTGCCCGAGAAGCTCGGCGTGTGGAAGGTCTACATCCAGGCCGAGGACGGCCGCGGCAACGCGGGCATCGAGACGAAGTCCGTCAAGGTCGTCGCCCCGCCCGTCACCGGCACGAACATCGCCCTGAACAGGCCCGCCACCGCCTCCTCCGCCCAGGCCTCCTACGGCGACTGCCCCTGCCCCGCCTCCAACGCCTTCGACGGCAACACCGCCACGCGCTGGGCCAGCGACTGGAGCGACCCGCAGTGGATCCAGGCCGACCTCGGCTCGGCCAGACCCATCCGCACACTCCAGCTCGTCTGGGACCCCGCCTACGCCAAGTCCTACGAGGTCCAGGTCTCCGACAACGGCACGACCTGGCGGACCGTCCACACCACCACCACCGGCAACGGGGACATCGACACCATCGAGGCCGCCACCACCGCCCGGTACGTCAAGCTCCAGCTGACGGCCCGCGGCACCGGCTGGGGCTACTCGCTCCACGAGTTCGGCGTCTACAGCTGACAAGCCGGACCCCATGACGGGTGGCGGGGCCCGCCGCTCGGCCCCGCCGCCCCGGCACCACCGCACGGGAACCCATCACACCAGTCGCGTGGCGTGTTCGCGTCCACGCGAAACCCCCCATGGGCAGGAGATCCCCATGAGATCGAGTCCGAAACGGCTCCCCGCACTCCTCCTCGGTACGGCCCTCATCGCCAGTGTCCTCGGCATCGGCACCATGGCCTCCGCCGCGGACACGGACAACAGCGCCCCGCCCTCCGCCGTCGCGGCCGACACTCACAGCGGACACGTCATGGCCGTGTCCACCCAGGCCTCGGGCGACGACGCCGACGGAGACGGCTACATCCCGGCCGTACCCCAGGTCACCGGTGTCACTCCGTCCACAGCCACCCCGCCGCCGGCCTACCACCACGAGTTCCAGGCCGGCTGCGCCGTCACCCACACCGCGCCGGACGACCCGATCGTCTACCCGGGCCAGTTCGGCAAGTCCCACGACCACACGTTCATGGGCAACACCTCCACCGACGCCGCCAGCACCACCGGCTCGCTCCACGGAGGGAACACCACCTGCAAGGCGCCCGCGGACGCCTCCGCGTACTGGATGCCCTCGCTGTACAAGGGCGATCAGAAGATCCTGCCCGTCGGTCCGCAGGTCATCTACTACAAGGCGGGCGTCACCGACTACCGGAGCGTGCGGCCCTTCCCCAAGGGTCTGCGGTTCGTAGTGGGTAACCCGATGCAGAACGCCCAGGAGTTCCGCGCGCACAAGGGCTTCGTCGAGGGCTGGGAATGTGGTGACAGCTTCTTCAACACCGACATCCCGGCGAGCTGTCCCAGCCGGCCCGACGTGCAGCTCAACCTGCGCATGCAGGCCCCCAGCTGCTGGGACGGAAAGTACCTCGACACCCCGGACCACCAGAGCCACATGGCCTACCCGGTCGTCAGACCCGGCACCAACGACAACATGTGCCCGGCCTCCCACCCCGTCGCCCTGCCGATGATCGAGTTCAAGATGGCATGGCCGGTCAACGGCGACATGAGCCAGGTCCGCCTCGCCAGCGGCCGCGGCTACTCCTTCCACTACGACTTCTTCAACGCGTGGGAGGAGCGCACCCTCAAGGCTTTGGTCGACCACTGCATCGTCGGCGGCCTGCAGTGCGACACACGGGGCTTCGACCTGTACCGCCCCGAACGCGGGACCGTGCTGAACGCAGACCACCGACTGCCCTGAGCCGGTCGGCGATGCGCACCGGCCCGGTCGCCCTCTCCCGTACTCGGGGCGGCCGGGCCTTCCGCGTGCCCAGGTGACGGTTCATCAGCAAGGGGCTTGACGTGAGCCCCCGCGCGGACGAAAGCTTGGGGAGCGCTTTCCCGGCCGGGGGGTGGCTGACGTGACCGGGGTGGGAATGACCGGCGACGTGATCGACCTGATGCTGGAGAAGCTCGATCTGACCCAGAAGGTACGGCTGCTGAGCGGTACCACTACCTGGCGGACCGCCGACATGCCGGCCGTCGAGCCGCGTCAGACGGTCATGTCCGACGGCCCCGCCGGTGTGCGAGGAGAGGAGTGGGACGAACGGCGCACCTCCGCGCTGCTGCCGTCGGCGTCCGCGATCGGCGGGCTGTGGGACGAGGGGCTGGGTGGTCCGCTCGCCTCGGAAGCGGCCCGCAAGGATGGGGACATCGTCCTCGCCCCCACGCTCGACCTGCACCGCACTCCGCTGGGCGGACGGCACTTCGAGCACTGCTCGGAGGATCCGGAGCTGACGGGCCGTACCGGTGCCGCGCTGATCCGGGGCATCCAGGCGGCCGGGGCGGTGGCCACGGCCAAGCACCACGTCGCCAACGACTCCGAGACCGAGCGCATGCATGTCGACGTACGGGTCTCCGAGCGGGTACTCAGGGAGGTGTACCCCGCTCCGTTCGAGGCGGCCGTCGACGCGGGCGTGTGGCTGGTCATGAAAGATCGGCCCCAGGTGGCGGACGCTGGGTGCGCGAAGTCGTCGGCCTGCCGGCCGCCCGTGCCCCACGCCTGGACCGCGCGCTGAAGAAGATCGCCCGAAAGGGCGGCAGTGGTCGAGCACAGACGTGATTACACCCGGGGCGACGGCCACGGCCGCTCCGGGATCCGCCGGATCAAGGTCGTCACCGGTCAGTGACCTGCTCTTCCCCGGCGCCTGTCAGGCGCTCCAGATGAAGCACCGCCGCGCCGACCACAAGACAGGCAAGGTCACCGTCGCCACCGTCTGTGCGGTCACCGGTCGGCATGAGCTGCCCGGTGTGGAGGGTACGTACAGCGAGGGAGCACTCGCGATGGAAGCGCGGATCGTTGGGTATCTCCAGGGCGTGTGGGAGAAGGAGGTGGCGGGGGCCGGGCTGTGGACACCGCCGTTTCCCGTCCGTCTCCCGGACGATCCCGCGAAACCTGCTCCGCTGCTGTTCAGTGGCCTTCCCACCCTGGAGTATTAGTGATTGTCGTCTGGATCAACGGTGCGTTCAGTGCGGGCAAGACCAGCGCCGCGTGCGAACTGATCGATCTGATCCCGAACAGCACCTTCTACGACCCCGAGCTCACCGGCGGGGAGCTGCGCCGGCTGCTGCCCCAGAAGAAGCTCGCCGAAGTGACCGACTTCCAGGACCTGCCGATATGGCGGCGCCTGGTGGTCGATACGGCCGCCGCTCTTCTCGCGGAACTCTCCGGGGTGCTGGTGGTGCCAATGACACTGCTGAGGCAGGACTACCGCGACGAGATCTTCGGAGGGCTCGCCTCCCGGCGTATACCCGTGTGCCATGTACTGCTCTCACCTGAGGAAACGATCCTGCGTAAACGGATCGCAGAACGGGAGGAGTTCCCCGACGACCCCGAGCACGACGAGCGGATCCGGCAGTGGGCCTACGACCACATCGAGCCCTACCGGGCGGCGCTCGGGTGGATCACCGCGGACGCCCACACGATCGACACCAGCGCCCTCACCCCGTACGAGACGGCCGAGCGGATCGCCGAAGCACTGCGCACCGGCGCGGCGGGGGAGTGCGGCATAGTCCAGACCCCCGAGCCGCGTGGGGAGACCGTGGCGTCGGGGGTGCTGCTCTTCGACGAGCAGGACCGGGTACTGCTCGTGGACCCCACCTACAAGCCCGGGTGGGAGTTCCCCGGCGGTGTGGTGGAGCCCGGAGAGGCCCCGGCACAGGCAGGGATCCGAGAGGTGGCCGAGGAGCTCGGGCTTCGCCTGGACACGGAGCCGGGGCTCCTGGTGGTCGACTGGGAGGCGCCCGAGCCACCCGCGTACGGAGGCCTGCGCTTCCTGTTCGACGGCGGCCGGCTGCGCGGCGAGGAGGCCGCACGACTGTTCCTGCCGGGTTCGGAACTGCGCGGCTGGCGGTTCGTCACCGAGGAGGAGGCGGCCGGTATGCTCCCGCCGACCCGCTTCGAACGGCTCCGCTGGGCACTGCGTGCCCGCGAGCGCTCCACCGTGCTGAATCTGGAGGCCGGGGTGCCCGTGGGCGTCCGATGACCTCCCGCGGGCCGCCGGTCACTGCGAGGCGGCCCGCAGAGCAGCCGCCGCGCCGGTGGTGAGGGGATCACCATGGCCGAAACAGGCGACATCGGGCCCGAGGGCGGCGAGCCGGCGGAAGGACGCCATGGCCTGCGCGTGGTCGGTGTTCAGCACCCCCAGGATCACCCGGTCCACCCTGGCCGCGGCGTCCCCGGTGAAGAGCACCTTGTGGCGGGGCAGATGGATGCCGAGGGAACCAGGGGTGTGCCCGGGGGCGTGCACCACCAGGGCGCCGCCCCCGAACGGGAGTTCCTCACCGCCCGTCAGCTCGCGGTCGACCCTGGTGGGCGGTGCCTCGGGGACCGTCAGCCCGTTGGTGTACAACGGACGTTCCCAGTCGTGCAGGACGGGGTCGGGCACGGGCTCCTCGCCCCGGACGGCCGGTGCGTCCAGCCGGTGCGCCAGGATCTCGGCGCCGTGTCTGTCCGCGAGTTCCTGCGCGGCGCCGTAGTGGTCGCGGTGGCCGTGGGTGAGGACGATCCGCCGGATCCCGGCCGGGTCGTGACCGAACCGGCGCATGCCTTCCTCGATGGCGCCGCCCGCGTGCCGGTCGCCGGCGTCGATCAGGGTCAGGTCCGCACCGTCATGCCAGAGATAGGCCTGGCCGATCGGGAAACGGAACATGAGCAGCTGCGGGAGTACCTCGACGCAATCCATACGGTGAAACGTACGGAGAGCAGGCCGCCCGCTGCCCGGAAATCTGCTCCGGGCGACTTCGCTCAGCGCGTACCCGGGGCCCCGTGCGGGTCATGCGGCGGCAGACCGCGCACGGGTCCCGGGGAAAGGCGGCGCGGGCCGGGAAGTCTTCCTGCGATGTCGCCATGACGATCTCCGGGCAGGCCGGCCGCTGATACGAGTCCTGTACGACGAGTCCCGAGGTGACCCGCGCGATCCGGCTCGTCCGCGTCCCGTCCGTCTTTGTCCCCGGGAGCCGTCCGGTCCGCCCGCCGTACCCGCGCCGCTGATCGTTCTCTCGCACGGCACCGGAGGTTCGGGCAGCGGCACGGGACGGCTGGTACGGCCGCTGCCCGAAGCAGGTTTCCGGGTCGTGGCTCTTGACCACCGCGGCAGCGACTTCGCCGACGGCAACGAGCCGGGGCCTGCCGACCCGGCTGCGCCCGGCCGGGCCGGCAGGGGCGCCGCCGCCTTCTTCCAGCAGCACCTCGGCTGAGGCGGCCGGCATGGCTGCCCGGGCGCCGGGCGGCGTACGCCGGCACACAGGCAACCGCACCGGCCCGTGGGGCCCCTCAGCCCTTCCTGGACTCCGCGTAGTTCCGCAGGAACAGTGCCTCGGCGACCGAGAGCCGCTCGAGCTCCTGGGGAGACACGCTCTCGTTCACCGCGTGGATCCGGGCCTCGGGCTCGCTCAGCCCGATGAGCAGGATCTCCGCCTGCGGGTACAGCGCGGCCAGGGTGTTGCAGAGCGGGATGGAACCGCCCATGCCGGAGGACTGCATCTCCTCACCCGGGTAGGCGAGCCGCATGGCCTCGGCCATGGACGTGTACGCGGGGCTGGTGATGTCGGCGCGGAACGGCTGCCCCTGGCCCACCTGCTCGACGGTCACCCGCGCGCCCCAGGGAGCGTGCGACTCCAGGTGGGCGGTCAGCAGCTTCGTCGCCTCGGCCGCGTCCTGACCCGGCGGGACCCGCAGGCTGATCTGCGCCCGGGCACTCGCCTGAACTGACGGGGTGGCGCCGACCACCGGCGGGCAGTCAATACCGATGACGGTGACCGCGGGCCGCGCCCAGATGCGGTCGGCGACCGTGCCCGTGCCGATGAGCCCCACACCGTCGAGCACCTTGGCGTCCTTGCGGAACTCACCCTCCGGGTACTGCAGCCCGTCCCACTCCGCGTCGGCCGTGAGCCCGTCGACCGTCGTCGTACCGTCCTCGGCCCGCAGGGATGCCAGGAGCTGGATCATCGCGGCCAGCGCGTCCGGGGCCGCCCCGCCGAACTGCCCTGAGTGCAGGTTCCCCTCAAGGGTGTCCAGCTGCACCCGCAGCATGGTCATGCCCCGCAGCGTGGCGGTGACGGTGGGCAGGCCGGCGCGGAAGTTCCCGGTGTCACCGATGACGATCGTGTCGGCGGCCAGCAGCTCCGGGTGCGCCTCGGCGTACTGTTCGAGGCCACCCGTGCCCTGCTCCTCCGAGCCCTCCGCGATCACCTTGACGGAGACCGGGACGCCGCCGTTCGCCTTGAGGGCGCGCAGCGCGAGCAGGTGCATGATGAATCCGCCCTTGCAGTCCGCGGCCCCCCGGCCGAACCAGCGGCCGTCGCGCTCGGTCAGCTCGAACGGCGGTGAGACCCAGGCGGACTCGTCCAGCGGCGGCTGCACGTCGTAGTGCGCGTAGAGCAGCACCGTGGGGGCGCCGGCCGGTCCGGGCAGGTAGCCGTACACCGACTGGGTCCCGTCAGGGGTGTCGAGCAGGGCGACGTCCTGGAAGTCCTCGGCGCGCAGTGCGTCGGCGACCCAGCCGGCCGCGGCCTCGCACTCGCTCCTGGGGAACTGCGCGGGGTCCGCCACCGACCGGAAGGCCACCAGCTCGGTGAGCTCCGCCTTCGCGCGGGGCATCAGCGAGGCGACGGTCTCGGAAATCGGACGGGCGGTCATGGGCACGCTCCTCGTGGGTGCGACGTCAGGGCTGTGGCGCGGTGTGTACGCGACCGGGGGCGACGCCGTGGATGGGACGTCGCGTGTACGACGAATTCATGGCTGATCCTCCCACAGCGGAGTTCGGCCGCGACGCGCCGTAGGATGCCGTGAGCAGTCGGGGCCACTGGTCGGATCGGGAGCAGAAGCACATCGTGAGCAGCGAGAACGCAGACGCCGGACGTGAGCCGGATGAGTCGTCGTCGGTACCGCAGGATTCCCCGGTATGGGACGTCGTCGTGGTCGGCGCGGGGCCGGCCGGAGCTTCCGCGGCGTACGCGGCGGCTGTCGCAGGCCGTCGGGTGCTGTTGCTGGAGAAGGCGGAGATCCCCCGCTACAAGACGTGCGGCGGCGGCATCATCGGGTTCTCGCGGGATTCTCTTCCCCCCGGATTCGAATTGCCCCTGAAGGACCGGATCCACGCGGTCACCTTCTCGCTCAACGGCAAGCTGTCGCGCACCCGCAGGTCCAAGCGCATGCTCTTCGGGCTGATCAACCGGCCGGAATTCGACGCCGGTCTGGTGGAGGAGGCCCAGAAGGCGGGCGCCGAGCTGCGCACGGGTGTGGCGGTGACGCGGGTCGAGCAGCACGGCACCGCTGTGCCCGACCGGCGCACGGTCGCCGTGGTGACGGCGGGCGGTGAGACCGTGCTGGCCCGGGCCGTCGTCGGTGCGGACGGGAGCGCCGGCCGCATAGGGGCTCATGTCGGCGTGAAGCTCGACCAGGTGGACCTCGGACTCGAGGCCGAGATCCCCGTGCCGGAGACGGTCGCCGAGGACTGGGCGGGACGGG
>NZ_DATMVN010000820.1:0-3305 GCF_035563135.1 Streptomyces sp. | reverse complement strand
GGCGCGCTGGGCTCGCAGTGCTTAGCCCCTCCAGCGTGCCGACCAGATCCTCCAGGCGGCGGCGTGCCACAGCCGTCAGCCGAGCCTCGGCCTTCGGATCCCGTTCGAAGCGCGCCCTGATCACGCGGCCCGCTGCCGCTGCCAATCCCAGGGAGCGCGCCTTGACAAGATCATGGGCATCGTCCTCGAGAGGTGGGCTGGCGGTCAGTGCGAGGGTAAGTTTGGGAAGGCTGTCGGTCTTGGACTGTTCTCGGACGTCTATGCCGGCGTGCTGGGAGAGAGCGACAGCTGAGATCAGCCAAGAGTCAGTCTGTGCCTGAGGCGCTGTTCCGCTTACGCCCGCGGGACTGAGTCCTGTGACGCCGTACAGCCGACGGTCCGAGCCGAGTTGCTCAAGGTAGCCGAACGCGGCGGTGCGCAGCTGCGGGCGTGCGCCATGGTCCATGGCTGCGAGGGTGACGGCGGCCAGATCAACGAGGTCCTGTCCATTCCAGCGCATGCTGGCAAGCTGCATAGCCTCAAGTAGATCGTCCAGTTCTCTGGTCGCGCTCAGAGCCTCCGGGCCGTGTCGTTCATAGAGCCGGTCCTGCACCGTGCGGGGAATAGGCAGGCCGGTCGCGTGGTGCCACTGGCGCGCTGCGGCCTGCCAGTCGCCTCCGTCGAACGCGCGCCGGTCTGGGCCCCACGATTCCAACCACCGAGTGGCGGCAGCGGCATACTGCTGCCCTTCCTTGGAGTCGGCGTTATGGAAGACAGCCTCGGTATCGGCATGGAATCGGTGCGTCGAACCCGACCAGGTGACCGGGATCTCGAGATGTGGGCCGTCCCACCACGGCGGGAGCCCATGCGCCACGGCCCCACTCACGAGCCATCGGGTCACTGTCTCAGAGGCCAGGTCTTGGGCATCCTCGGCCTCGACGAGGTGGGAGGGGCATGAAGGGTCGTGGCGTGGCCTCGCGGCTGTCATAGTCTCCCCCCTCTCGTCTCTCTCGGGGCGCGTCAGCTCACAGCTGGGAGCTGCGAGCAGTTCCCGTCATGACTGTCCCCGAGACGCTGGGGTTGGCAGCTACGGATCCCGTGACGCGGGCTGGCCCTTCCTCCCCTCCCGCCTGGCGGAGTAGCACACCGGGGTGATCCCGCGGAGCGGGCGTGATCGGCGAAGGGAGAGAGACTCCATCACTGCGATTCGCCAGCGGGAGCGGGCAATCGTGGGCCGGGAGACAGCCAGACGGAAGCAGCAGCATCACGGGCGCGTCATCCGGCAGTCGGAGTTCCCAGCAGGACGCCAGACGCACTATCTCCACGCCGCATGCACCGATCCGGGAGACGAAGTCCTTCAGGCCATCGAAGCAACCTCGGAGGACCAACTGCTCCTGGTCGAAGGGACCTTTGCCATGGAGGAGCAGATCCGTCGGATCGCACGCTGGACCGCCTATCTGGACACCCCGGACGACCTACGCCTCGCCCGAAAGACACTCCGCAAGATCGACGAGGGCGCCGACCCGCGAATCAGCCTGCTCGGCTACCTCGCACGCGGCCGCACAGGCCACGGCGAACACGTCGCCCCCATGAGGCACAGCGCAGACTTTGTCCTCGATGGCACCCTGCCCGTCGGGGAACTCACCGATCAGCTGATCAGCGCTATGGCTCTCGCTCCTGCACCTACGCGTTAGCGTTGCACGGACCTGGTCGCTGAGGAAGATCTGGGCGTAGAAGCGGTAGTCGACCTCGACGAGTTGGTACAGGGCCGCGTGTTTCAGGGGTGGGTGGGGCCGCGCGGACGACATCCAGCATGTCGCTCTTGCGCCCGCTCCGGACCGCGGGACTCTTGGGCCGGCACACCTCGACGACGCTTTCACCAGCCGTTTCCAGGAAGGCGCCGAACCCGGCCCCAGAGGGCCTTTCCCCTCCAGTGCTCAGCCGCCTCGGCCTGGAATGTGCTGGCGGGCGAGGTCCAGAAGCTGCTGGTACCCCATGGTCACTCTCCTCTCATAGCGTGGAGCCCGTGGTTGCAGGGGAAGTTGGAATTCATGGGATCCAAGAAGAAGCCGCTGTGCGACGCCGAGTTCCGTGAGGGCGCCGTGCGTGCGGTCTGCTTGCCCGGCGGGTCCGACCATCAGCGCCGCCAGTCGCGACGGCAGTGGGGTGACGTGCAGCAGGCTCAGGCGGCCACCAGGACATGCAAGTCGCGTTCGGCTCAGGCCGGACGCTCCGGACGGGGCCCGGTTGCCAGGCGGGAGATGTACTTAACGCGGCTCCTCCCCCGCCCCCGGACGCCGGGCGCGCGGCGGGGCGCTCCCAGGTGTGTTCGGTCAGCCGGTCGGCAGGTGCGGCGGGACGAAGCCGTGCCGCCGGTAAAAGGCATCCAGCCGCGCGGTTCGCGCCGAACTCGTCGGTCGTGCACGCCAGGATGAGGCCGTGGGCATCAGCCTCGGCGCACAGCCGATTCAGTACGCGGGTGGCGTGGCCGGCGCCGCGGTGGCTGATGGACACCCTCAGGAGTTGTAACTCCAGCGCTGGTGGACGGCGTGCTCGGCGGGGCGAAGGTGTTCTGCCCGCACGGCGAGCGAGCGGCCACGGGCGTGTTGGAGACCGAGAACCGGTGAACAGTTCGCGGGCGGTGGCGGCCAGAGTCGGAGGAGCGTCCGAGCCTGAGGTTCGCCCTAGAAGGGTTCAGCGGCCCGCAGAAGGCCTTGCGGCAGGTAGGGGGAGTCCACGCGGATAGCCCAGCCGCGGCGGCGGGCGTGGCAGGTTAGGGCAAGGACGTCGAGGTTGACGGAGGCGTTCGGATCGTCGGCGCGGTCGGCGACCTGGTAGTAGGCGCGGTGGGCTTCGAGTGTGTCGGCCAAGGCGAGGTTGAAGCTTTCCTCGTCGCCCTCCACCAGCTGTGACAGCAACACGGCGGGCGGCATCGTGAAGCCCCAGTGCTTGGCCTTCTCGGCCTCCTGCAGCGCTCGTTGTGCGGCCGCTTCGGGCTCGGTGCCCTTCAGGTAGGCGTGGAGGGCCTCGCGGTACGCGGTAAACGCGGAGCCGTCCGGGTGGGCGACGGTGGGGCCGGTGAGGACCAGCGGTGCGAGGTCCTCGCGTACGCCGGTGATCAGGGCGAAGGCGACGGCGGTCTGCCAGATTCCGGCACTGGCTTCCTCGCCCCGCTCGGCCGGGTAGCGCAGTGTGCGCCCGCCGATGGTCACCTCGGTCTCCGCGCCTGGCTCCGCCAGCGCGATGCGGAAGAGCGCCGCCCCCATCTGGGAGGCCAGGCGAAGAGTTGCGAGCTGGGCGGCCGTGTCGTTGCCGGGGTTGCCCGC
>NZ_DATMVN010000819.1:0-2053 GCF_035563135.1 Streptomyces sp. | reverse complement strand
GCACTTCCGGGTGCGCACCCCACGGCTGGACCTCTCGGTCAACGGCGCCGGCGACGCCATCGCCGCGCTCTTCCTCGCCCACTGGCTGTCGAGCCGGGACGCCGGAGCCGCGCTCGGCGCGGCCGCGGCCTCGGTGCACGGCCTCCTCGAGGCCACCGAGAGGGCCCGCTCGCGGGAGATCCTGCTGGTCGCCGCGCAGGACGAGTTCGTGACGCCGAGCCACAGCTTCCCGGTCGAGGAGGTCTGAGAGGACCCCGTCCTGCCCATCCTTCGCAGGCTCAGGGCGAGGCCCGGGACGGGGCCACCTGAGGCGTGTCTCCCGGGACAGGGGGCGCCCGGTACGGGATCTCGAACCAGGGGGGCGCGTGCTGAG
Source organism: Streptomyces sp. (assembly GCF_035563135.1). Lineage (GTDB taxonomy): Bacteria > Actinomycetota > Actinomycetes > Streptomycetales > Streptomycetaceae > Streptomyces. The sequence goes on along the minus strand of NZ_DATMVN010000819.1, from coordinate 1,680 downwards.
CTGACTGATGAGCTGTGGGCGGCGATCGGGCCGTTGATGCCGCAGGCGACCGGCCCGTCCCGGCCCGACCGGGATCACCGGCAGGTGGTCGAGGGCATCGTGCACCCCTACCGGTGTGGGCTGGCGCGGCGAGATCTGCCCGAGCCACACACCCTGGTTCTCCTGCCAAGATCACCTCGTGGACACGTTCGCACAGATCGCCGACGAGCGTCGCAGTCTGGCTGCCCTGATGTCGGGACTGACCGGTGAGCAACAGGCGACACAGAGCCTGTGCAGTGGATGGAGCGTGCACGACGTGATCGCGCACCTGGTCCTGCCGCTGGAAGTGAGCACCCCGAAGTTCGTGCTGGCCATGCTGGCATGCCGCGGGAACTTCGACCGAGCGAACGTCCGGCTGACCCGCGAGCAGGCACGTCGGCCCTTCGGCGAGCTCACCGAGGTGTTGCGTCGGAGAGCCGACTCGCAGTTCACCCCTCCCGGTTCAGGTCCCGAGGCGCCCCTCACCGACCTCCTGGTACACGGCCTGGACATCCGCTGGCCACTGGGGCTTCCGCGCGACATCCCCGAGGAGCGTCTGCACACGTCGCTGAGCTACCTGACCGCCGCTCCCGTCGGGGGCGTCGTCCCCAAGGGCACGCTGGCCGGGTTGCGATTCGAGGCGGACGACATCGACTGGGCTCACGGCAGCGGTCCTACCGTGAGCGGCGACGCCGAGGCGCTCCTGCTGGCGATCACCGGCCGCACGACCGCACTCGGCCACCTCAGCGGCGACGGCGTGTCGACGTTGCGTGGCCGACTGGCCTGACCCGGTCCCCACCGGAGAAGGGGTAGGAGCTCCACGTCTGGGATGAGCGCGGATCGGCCTGTCGGCGACCGGAGGACCTACGCTTCTCAGCTCGCCAGGGAGGAGACAGCGAGTGGCTCACGATGCAGAGCTCGCAGACCGCGTTCGCCGTGCTGTTTCTCATGAGCAGGACGTTCGTGAGGTCACGATGTTCGGTGGCCTCGCGTTCATGGTCGACGAGAAGATGGTGGCCTGCGTCTCGGGCGGCGGGGGCGCCCTCCTCGTGCGCGTGTCCCGCAGTCGTGATGCCGAGTACCTGGAGGTGCCCGGGGCCCGTCGGGCAGAGATGGGCAAGGGCCGGTCGATGGGCGAGGGGTGGATCACCGTCGATGCGGAGGCGCTCACGGACGACAGGGATCTGCACTTCTGGATCGACGCCGTCCTGGAGTACAACGCCGAGAAGACGGCAGGGCGTTGACCGAGCGGACCGAGCGACCAGGCCCGAACCGGTCCGGCAGATCACGCCGTGCGAGCCCGCACCGACGACACTGCACGATGCCCTCCACCACCTGACGGTGATCCCGGTACGGCCGTGACCGCCCCGTCACCCTCGGCTGGATCACCGCCCCCTGCCCATCGGTCGGCTCTGCGCGAGTGCTCACCGAGCGGGACCCCCGCTGCGTCCGCCACTCACTCGGGCGACATGCCCTCAGGGGACCAGCACCAGCTTGCCGTGGGTGTGGCCGGCCATCCCCTGCCGGTGCGCCTCGGCGACGTCCTCCAGCGGGAAGGTCGCCGCGACGACGACCTCCAGCCGGCCGGCGCCGGCTGCCTCGGCCAGCTCGGGCCGAGCGGCGTCCCGCAGCTGCGTGCCGGGGTCGGCGCCCGGCCCGCCG
>NZ_DATMVN010000818.1:0-12340 GCF_035563135.1 Streptomyces sp. | reverse complement strand
CGGCCGCACCGAGGGCGTCAACACCCGAACCAAACGAATCATGAGACAGATGCACGGCCGAGCCGGATTCCCCCTCCTCCGCCACCGCATCCTCCTCCAGTGATCACTACACGGCGCTACCACCGATTACGGGCCAGAGCCAAACGTTCGGTGTAACGGCCGTTAGTTCATGGCGTCCCGAGCGTTAGCAGGGAATTGCCCCTGCTGGACCGCAACGCCTATGTCACCTATCACTGCTGAGCCAGTCCCCCGCGGGCAGACCGGCCGCCGGGCAGCCGCGCGGCGGCCGGCACACCCTGCTTCAGCGCCCGCCCGCGGCGGCCGGGGCTACACGGCGGGTCCGAAGGCCATGCTCTGCTCCGGGCAGCCGGCCGTCACCGATGCAGCGCTGCCATCTCGGGCTCGTCCGCGGTGAGGATCCAGCGCAGCTTCGTGCCCACCCACTCGGCGATGTATTGGCAGTGCACCTCGGCGGCCAGCGGCATCTACTGGGATGGGTCCTGGTCGGCCTTGGACCGATTCGAGCGAGCCGTGAACGTCACCAGACTGGTGGCCGCGCCCTGGTCGTCGGCGTACTCCTCACGCCGCTGCGTGGTCCATGCAGACCCTCCGCTGTCCCAGCTCTCCGCCCGGGGGAGGTCGACGTCCGCACCGCGTCGTACCGAAGTCCTGGTCCTTCGGAGCAGGAGAAGTGACGAGCTCGTGCCCTCGTGCGCGCCGCCAACCATCGGGAGTTCATCGCGCTTGAACAGCTGGCCGTCCTGGCGGAGAAGGCTGACCTGCTCCTCATCGGACTCGCCGTCGTCTTCGTCACGGACGCTCAGCCCGCGTCGGAGCTGCGCGCGGTGAGGACGCGGACGGTTCGTTCCCCGGTGTGTCCGTCGCGGCCGTGCCAGCAGCGGAAGTTGTCCAGGACCAGGATGTCGCCCTCGCCGAGCCGGAAGCGCGGGAGGGACGGTTCGATGTCGTGCACGGCTTCGCTCAGGCGGGCGAGCTGGGCGCGGACGTGGTCACTGTCGGGGTCGCGGTGGAGCGGCACCGCTCCGTCCGTGCGGCGTACGACGCGGCGTCCGGTACGGGTGAACTCGACGTGGCGCCCGATCCTGGGGATGGCCGGCAGCCCGCGCACGTCCGCCCAGGCGCCGTACAGGTCGACGTCGGTATCGGTGAGGAAGGTGTGCAACATGGGGTCGGTGGCGGCGAGACCGTCGATGAACGCGTACGCGTCCAGCGCGAAGGAGTCGCCTCCCTCGGGCGCCGGCCGGGCGCACTGGATGAGGACGTGGTCCTCGTCCGGGTGGCGCCTGCGGTGGGGGACTCCGCCGATGTCGACGATGATGTCGAAGCTGTCGGCGTGCAGGTGAACGGGGTTGCCCGGGTGCGAGGTGCGGACCCGTGGCGGGTACAGCTCGCGGAGTCGGTCGCCGATGACCTGCGCGGCGGCGACCACGAGGGCGTCGGGCGTGTTCTCGTGGCCGGTGAGGATCACTGCCCCGTCGCGGGCGAGCAGTTCGCGTGCCGTGCCGGCGTTCCCGTGCGGGACGCGGCCGGGGGCGATGCCCGGACTGGAGACGGGGCGCGGGTGGTGGGTCTGAGCGAATGCGTGCATGGTTCCAGGCTGCCCCGACAGGGGCGGTACGTCGTGGTCGTCAGGGAGTGTCGTCGCGTGCGGGCGGGCGCGAGAAGGTCCGGGCGCTGGGGACGAGGGCGGCGACGGCCGGGGCCACGAAGCACACGATCGCGCAGCCCACGAGAACGGCCCTGGGGCCGAAGGCGTCGATGGCCGGGGCGATGAGGGCGAGTCCTAGCGGGGCCAGGCCGTACGAGAGGAGGAAGTCCAGGGAGGAGACGCGGGCCAGCTTGTCCGGAGCCACCTCGCGCTGGGCGGCGGTGAACCACGGCACGTTGAACAGTTCGATGCCGATGCCCGCGACGGCGTAGGCGGCCATCACGACGCCCGGGTGCACCGGGAACACGAGGCTCAGTGGTGCGAGGCCGTAGGCGGCGAGCCCGGTGAGTGCGGCCCAGCCGGGGGAGCGAGGGCGCCGGCGGGCGATGAGCAGGGCGCCGGCGAGCGCGCCGGCGGTGTAGGCGGTCATCGCGCCCGCGAGGACCACCTCGGTGCCGTACTCCTCCCTGCTGACCAGGGGCAGCGCCACGCCGGTCGCAGAGTAACCGGTGGCTATGACGGCCGTCAGCGCGCCCAGACCGGCGAGGAACCACGGGTGCCTTCGTGCTTCACGTACACCCTCGGTGAACTCCGCCACGAAGGATGCACCGCCTGCTCCGGCCGCAGGTGCCGACGGGGCGCCGGCGGCCGCCGGCCGCTCGCCGCGACCTGGTACGCATGCGGCGACGACCCAGAGCAGCCCGATGCCCACCAGCAGCGCCCGTATGTCCAGGAAGACGGCGAGCAGCGCGGCCAGGGAGGGGCCCACGAGCGTGGTGACCCGTACCGCCAGGGTCATGGCGGCGTTGGCCTGCTGCCTGTGGTCGGCGTCGACCACTTCGGCGGTGAGGGCCTGGTAGGCGGGTCGGCAGGCGCCCTGGCCGGCTCCCGCGATCGCGGCGGCCGCCGCCATCAGCAGCACCGAGCGGCCCAGCCCCGCGGCGATCACCGGTGCCGCGGCTCCGGAGGCGAGCCCCGCCCACAGCACGACGCCCCGGCGGGAGTGCCGGTCGGCCAGCACCCCGGCCACGGGCACCGCGGCGAGGAATCCGACGGTGCGCGCGGCGAGGAGCAGGCCGAGGTCCGTGGCGGTCAGGGTCCGGTCGAAGACGGCGAGACCGAGGACGAAGGGCAGGGCCCAGGTGGCCAGGCCCGATGCGGTGGCGCCCGTCCAGAGGCGGAGGAAGGCCAGGTCGAGCAGAATCGTGCGCTGCTTCGTGGGAGGGGACTCGGCGGCGGTGGGCAGGGCGGAGGGGGTGGGCACGGGGAGTACTCCTGTCCTGTTGGTGGCGACGGATCGGACGCGAACCGGCTACAACGTCCCTGTCCAGCAGTGAGGTTGCGCGACGGGGCGGAACGTGGCACACGGCGGGCAGCGCGGCGCGTGACACACTATCGCGGTGATAATCATTTCCATTAGAGTGCTACCGGCCGTCTCCTCGCTATGGGTGTCGCGGCTCCGTGTCACTGGCCGGTCCGGGCTGCCTACCGGGTCGGAGAGCGTGCTAGGTTCCTATTTATGAACATGATTGTCATTTGCGAGGGAAAGTGACGGTACCGCACAAGCCTCCGCCCTCGGCTGACGCGGACCCGGTCGTCCCGGCCGAGGCGTTGGCGTCCCGGCCCGCTGGAGCTGTGCGAGCTCGACCCGCGTCCCGGAAGGTGTTGCTGCTGAGCTGTGCGGTGTTGGCCGCCGTCCTGCTCGTGTCCGTCGTCATCGCCATCGGACTCGGCCCTGCGGTCGTCGCCCCGGGGGAGACCGCCCGTCATCTGTGGGCGGCTCTCACTGGAGGGCGCATCGGTGCCAACGAGGTGACGACGTATCAGATCATCTGGCAGATCCGTACGCCGCGCGTGCTGCTGGCGGCGCTGGTGGGGGCCGGGTTGAGCGCGGTCGGAGTGGCGATCCAGGCCATGGTGCGCAACGCGCTGGCCGACCCCTTCGTCCTCGGGGTCTCCTCGGGTGCCTCCGTAGGTGCCGTCGGTGTCACGGTCACCGGCGGGTTCGCGGTACTGGGCATCTACGCCGTCTCCGTCGGCGCCTTCATCGGCGCACTTGTCGCCTCGCTTCTGGTGTACGCCGCCTCCTCCAATCGGGGTGCGCTGTCACCGCTGCGTCTCGTCCTGACGGGCGTGGCCATGTCGCTGGGCTTCCAGGCTGTCATGAGCTTGATCATCTACTTCGCGCCGGACAGCGAGGCGACGAGCATGGTCCTGTACTGGACCATGGGCAGTTTCGGGGCCGCGACCTGGGGCGCGCTGCCCGTGGTCTCCGCCGTGGTGCTGGCCGGACTCGCGGTCATGTACCGGTACGGGCGGGCGCTGGACGTGCTCTCCCTCGGCGACGAGACCGCCGCGAGCCTCGGCTTCGACCCCGACCGGCACCGCAAGGTGCTGCTGGTCCTCGTCTCGCTGGTGACGGGCGTCATGGTCGCCGTCAGCGGCGCCATCGCCTTTGTCGGACTCGTCATGCCGCACGTGGTGCGGATGGTCGTCGGCGCCACGCACGCCCGCGTGCTCGCCGTGGCCCCACTGGTCGGAGCGATCTTCATGGTGTGGGTCGACCTGGCGGCGCGGACCCTGGTCGCCCCGCGCGAGCTGCCGCTCGGAGTCATCACCGCGCTCGTGGGGGTGCCCGTCTTCATCGCGCTGATGCGGCGCAGGGGCTACACCTTCGGAGGTCGCTGACATGGACCTGAAACTCGACGGACTCTCCGTGGTGAGGGACGGCAGGAGTCTCGTACGCGGGTTGTCCCTGGACGTGCCGGACGGGCAGGTCGTGGGGCTCGTGGGGCCCAACGGAAGCGGCAAGTCCACCGCGCTGCGGTGCGTGTACCGGGCGCTGCGGCCCAGCTCCGGAACCGTCTGGGTAGGTGAGCAGGACCTGACCCGGCTCCCGATACGCCACAGTGCACGAACCATCGCGGCGATGACCCAGGACGGTGGCATCGACTTCGACTTCACGGTCGAGGAGGTCGTCGCGCTCGGACGCGCGCCCCACCTGCGGGGGAACCAGGCGCTCAGTGGCCGGGAACGCGAGCTGTGCGCGCGGGCGATGGACCAGCTCGACATCGGACACCTCGCCCACCGAGGCGTCATGACGCTGTCGGGCGGTGAGCGCCAGCGGGTCCTGCTGGCCCGCGCGCTCGTGCAGGAACCGGCGATCCTCGTCCTGGACGAGCCCACCAACCACCTGGACGTCCGCCACCAGGTCGACCTCCTCTCACTCCTGCGCGGTGCCGGGCTCACCGTCCTCGTCGTCCTGCACGACCTCAACCTCGCCGCGGCGGCCTGCGACCGGCTCGGCGTGCTCTCCCAAGGCCGCCTGGTCGCCTCCGGCACGCCCGCGGACGTGCTCACGACAGACCTCGTCGCCGACGTTTTCGGCGTCAAGGCCAGCATCGTCCCCCACCCGCTGACGGGCGATCCCCAGCTCCTGTATTCGCTCGACTCCACCCGCTGAAAGGCCACCCACGCATGCGTACAACCCGATACCCCACGATGGTCCGGCGGTCTGCCGCTCTCGGCTCTGCGCTGGCGGCGGCCCTGGTGCTCAGCGGATGTGGTGCCGAGGTCGAATCGGACGCCAAGGACTCCGGCACCGCCACCGTCAAGCGGTGCGGTGAACCGGTGGAGTACACGGTGCCCGAGCGGGCCGTCGCCTACGAAGGCGGCAGCGCGGACAAGCTGTTCGCCCTCGGACTGACCGAGCACGTGCACGGCTATGTGATGCCTCCCGCGAACCCGCCGGTGAGTGAATCCCCGTGGGCGTCCGAGTACGCGAAGGTGAAGATGCTCAGCGACGACCTCCTGAACAAGGAGGTCGTGGTCGAGGCCAAGTCCGACTTCGTCGTGGCCGGCTGGAACTCCGGCTTCAAGGACGAGCGGGGCATCACGCCCGAGATCCTGGACAAGCTCGGCATCCAGAGCTTCATGCACACCGAGAGCTGCTTCAACTACCCCGGCCACCCCGAGAAGATGAGCCCCTTCGACGCCCTCTACACCGACCTCGAACGACTGGGGAAGATCTTCCAGGTCGAGGAGAAGGCCACCGAAGTCGTCGACGGGTTGAAGAAGCGCGTGGAGAAGGTCGAGGCCAAGGCCCCGGCGGGTGACCCGGTACCCGTCTTCCTCTACGACTCCGGCACCGACCAGCCGTTCACCGCGGGTAACCAGGTGCCCCCCAACGACATCATCAAGAAGGCGGGCGGCAAGAACGTCTTCGACGGCCTCGACGAGCGCTGGACCCAGGTCAACTGGGAATCCGTGGCTGAGAGCGAGCCCGAAGTCATTGTCATCCTCGACTACGGCGACCTGCCCGCCGTGAAAAAGATCGACTTCCTGAAGAAGTCCCCCCACACCAGAGAACTCCCGGCCGTGAAGAAGAACAACTTCTTCGTCCTCGACTACAACGAGGGCATCAGCGGCCCCCGCAACATCGACGGCCTGGAGAAGTTCGCCACCTACCTGCGCGAACTCAAGGGCTGACTTCCCGCATGCCACGGCTTGCCGGGCAGGCATGACCCGCATGCCACGACTTGCCGGGCAGGCATGAACGCCCGCCGGACAGGCCATTGTTCGGCGTGGCCGCGTGCCATCCCGTTGTGTGACAAGGAAAGGACCCCATGGACATCGACCGTGACTCGATCGGTCGGGCCCTTCCACGGGGTTGACCGCGGGCGCGGGCAACAGGAAGTCGAGGGCGGCCGCCGGGGCCACTCCGCGCCGCATGAGACTGCCGGCCACCGGTTCGGACGCGCACTCGCGCCCAGGCGGCACCACCCCGGCGGCACCCGCCGCGGGTACCGAGAGAGCGGGGCTGCGCGGCAGCACCGGGGGAGACCCGTCGGGGACCCGCGTGCCGACGGCCGAGGAGACCAGCGCACCGAGCAGGAGGAACGGCACGCCCTGGACGACGACGGAGGTGAACACCGTTCACCAAGCCGCGAAGGGAGGCGTGTAAAGATCGAGAGCAAGCGCCGGGCCAAGCGCGTCGGCGACCGTGACGATCGTGAGGAGCGCGAAATCGCCGAGCAGGACGTTCACCCCTGCCCGCAAGGTCAGGCGTACGGCGTCGGCGAGCCCGCCCCCGCGTACTTCTGATCGCTCACGTCACTCGCTTCACCGTTCGGCAACCATCGCGCGGTGTCGGCCCGTCCAGCTCAGTAAGGCCACACTGAGCGCCCCGTGTCCGGACCTGGGCTTCACGCCGGCTGCCAGATCCGGGTCAGCGCCTGAGGGGTGAGTACCTGCTCGGGCGGGCCGTGTGCGACCAGCCGTCCGTCGCTGAGGAGCAGACAGGCGTCGGCCGAACGCGCGGCCTCGAGATCGTGCGTGGCCTGGACGACGGTCGTGCCGTCGGCCACCAGGTCGGTCAGCAGGGCCGTGATCCGCTCCCGCGCCTCGGGATCGAGGCCGGTGGTCGGCTCGTCCAGGAGCAGCAGGTCGGACTGTTGGGCAAGGCCCTGGGCGATCAGGACGCGCTGGCGCTGGCCGCCCGACAATTCGCCGAGCTGGCGGGCGCCGAGGTCGGCGACGCCCAGCCGTTCCATGGCGGAGTCGACCATGGCCCGGTCCTGCCGGGTCAGCCGCCGCCACAATCCACGCTCGCCCCAGCGGCCCATCTCCACGGTCTGCCGCGCCGTGAGGGGGAGCGTGTCGCCGACAGCGCCGCGCTGCGGGACGAAAGCCGGTGGCGAGCCCTCCGCGTACCGGAGCTGTCCGGATGTGGCAGTGATCACGCCGGCCAGGACGCCCAGCAACGTGGACTTGCCGCTTCCGTTCGGCCCTACGAGTGCGGTCATGGTCAAAGCCGTTATGTCCGCGCTGAGTTGGCGGAGAACGGGGCGGCCGGGGTAGCCGGCGTTCAGCTCGTGGAACCGGACGCGCTCGTTCCTCGGTTCGTCGTCCGGCGGTGACAGGGGGTTGTTTTTGAACATGGTTATCATTGTAGGCTCCTCGTATGGAGTGGTTGACGGCCCCTTTCGAGGTGGCCTTTGTGCAGCGGGCCCTGTGGGCCGGAATCCTGGTGTCGGCGATATGCGCCCTCGCGGGTACGTGGGTGGTACTCCGGGGGATGGCCTTCCTCGGCGACGCCATGTCCCACGGACTGCTGCCCGGCGTCGCGGTCGCCTCGCTGCTCGGCGGCAACCTGCTGGTGGGGGCGGTGGTGAGCGCGGCCGTCATGACCGCGGGCGTCACAGTCCTCGGCCGTACCCCGAGGCTGTCTCAGGACACCGGCATCGGCCTGCTGTTCGTCGGCATGCTGTCGCTCGGCGTCATCATCGTGTCCCGTTCGCAGTCCTTCGCGGTGGACCTCACCGGATTCCTCTTCGGTGACGTCCTCGCCGTGCGGGAGAACGACCTGATGCTCCTCGGGGTGGCCCTGCTCCTGGCGCTGGCCGTCTCGGTGCTCGGTCACCGTGCCTTCCTGGCCCTGGCGTTCGACGAGCGCAAGGCCCGCACGCTCGGGCTGCGTCCCCGGCTCGCCCACGCCGTGCTGCTGGGACTGCTGGCGCTGGCCATCGTCGCCTCGTTCCACATCGTGGGCACGCTCCTCGTCCTCGGCCTGCTCATCGCCCCGCCTGCGGCCGCACTGCCCTGGGCGCGCAGCGTGAGTGGGGTCATGGTCCTGGCCGCGGTCCTCGGCGCATCCGCCACCTTCGGCGGCCTGCTCCTGTCCTGGCACTTGAGCACCGCAGCCGGAGCGACCGTCTCGGCCCTCGCGGTCGGCCTCTTCTTCCTGTCCCACCTGGCGTCCGGACTCCGGCACCGCCGTCGTACGCGCCGTTCCGGCCTCCCGGTCCCGGCGGTCACCTCGGCCCCGAGCGCCCGCATGTCCCGACCGAACGAAACCTGAGGCGATTTCCTTGTCCGTCCGAAGAAACGTCACATCGCTGGTGCCCGCGCTGGCGGCCGTGTTTCTACTGACCGCCGGATGCGGAGGTCAGAAGGAAGCCGAGTCCGGCTCTGAGAACCCCACTTCCTCCGCCACCCCCCACGGCTACGTCGAAGGTGCCAGCGAGGCGGCCGAGCAGCAGTCCCGGCTCCTGCTCGGCGACCCCGGCAGTGGCGACATCCGGGTGCTGGACCTGATCACCGGCAAGGTGCACGACACCGCCCGCAGACCGGGTGTCACCGCACTCACCACGGACGGCCGTTTCGGCTACTTCCACACCGCGGACGGCACCCACGTGCTCGACAGCGGCGTATGGATGGTCGACCACGGCGATCACGTGCACTACTACCGCGCGAAGATCCAGGAGGTCGGCGAGCTCCCGGGCGGCACCGGTGCGCGCGTCCGCAGTGACGCGGGTGTCACCGTGGTCACGGCGGCGGACGGGAAGGCGAGCGTGTACCCCCGCGCCGAACTGGAGCAGGGCACCCTGGGCACCCCCTCCCGGCTCCCGGACGCGTACGCCGGCACCGTCGTGCCGTACGCGGAACACCTGATCACCCTCACCGGCGAAGGCGGCGGCCCCGCGAGGGTCGCCGTGCTCGACCGGTCCGGCAAGCAGGTCGCCGCGCCGGAGGCGGAGTGCGTGGACCCGCAGGGCGACGCGGTCACCCGGCGCGGGCTCGTCCTCGGCTGCGCCGACGGGGCCCTGCTCGTCCACGAGGACGATGGCGCCTTCACCGCCGAGAAGATCCCCTACGGCGAGGACGTGCCGCGGCAGGAGCGTGCCACCGAATTCCGGCACCGCCCCGGCAGCAGCACTCTCACGGCACCCGCGGGCAAGGAAGCCGTCTGGGTCCTGGACGTCACCGAGCGCGCCTGGACCCGGGTGCAGACCGGTCCCGTGGTCGCCGCCAACACGGCCGGCGAAGGCGCACCGCTGCTGGTTCTGGAGACCGACGGAGCCCTGCACGGCTACGACATATCCGCCGGCAAGGAGACCACGGTCACCGATCCCTTGCTGAAGGACATACCCGAAGCCGGGTCCGGGGGTACCACGACTGCGGTGATCGAGGTGGACCGCAGCCGCGCCTACCTCAACGACCCCGAGGGCAGGCGCGTGCACGAGATCGACTACAACGACAACCTCCGGGTGGCGCGCACCTTCGACCTGGACGTCCGTCCGTCCCTGATGGTGGAGACGGGCCGATGAGCGTGCGCGTGGGTGCGGCACGGGTCCGTGCCCTGCTGGTGGCCCTGGTCAGCTTCTTCGTCCTCTCCTGTGCGGCGACCGGCTGCGCGGGCGGTGGCGACGACGATCGGCCGAGGGTCGTGGTGACCACCAACATCCTCGGCGACATCACCCGGGAGATCGTCGGGGACGAGGCGGACGTCAGTGTCCTGATGAAGCCCAACGCCGATCCGCACTCCTTCGGCCTGTCGGCCGTGCAGGCGGCGGAGCTGGAGAACGCGGACCTGGTCGTCTACAACGGGCTCGGGCTGGAGGAGAACGTACTGCGGCACGTGGAAGCGGCCCGCGCGTCCGGGGTAGCCACTTTTGCGGCGGGCGAGGCGGCCGACCCGCTCACCTTCCACGCCGGGCAGGAGGGCGGCCCCGAGGAGGAGGCCGGCGAACCCGACCCGCACTTCTGGACCGATCCCGACCGGGTGCGCAAGGCCGCCGGCCTGATCGCCGACCAGGTCGCCGAACACGTGGGCGGCGTGGACGAGAAGGCCGTCCGGGCCAACGCGGCACGCTACGACGGACAACTCGCCGACCTCACCGCCTGGATGGAGAAGTCCTTCGCCACCGTGCCAGAGGACCGGCGCGCTCTGGTGACCAACCATCACGTCTTCGGCTACCTCGCCGACCGCTTCGGCTTCCAGGTGATCGGCGCCGTCATCCCCAGCGGCACCACCCTCGCCTCACCCAGCTCCTCCGACCTGCGCTCCCTGACCCAGGCCATGGAGAAGGCGCATGTGCGCACTGTCTTCGCCGACTCCTCCCAGCCCACGCGGCTCGCCGAGGTGCTGCGCCAGGAGATGGGCGGTGACGTCGACGTCGTCTCGCTGTACTCCGAGTCGCTGACCGAGAAGGGCAAGGGCGCCGGCACCTACCTGGAGATGATGCGCGCCAACACCTCAGCCATGGCCGACGGCCTCACCGGCGACTGAACGAGCTTCCCCGCGGCCCGGCGAACCGATTACGCCAGCCGTTCCACCACGCAACCCCGCGCCCTGAGGGCCGGAGAGGAAAGACACGCGATGAACAGGTCGACACGCGCCAGAACGCTCACCGGCACGGCACTCGCCCTGGCGGCGGCCATGACGCTGACCGCCTGCGGCGGCAACGACGACGCCTCCTCCGACGCCGAGCCGAAGAAGCAGACGAAGAGCAGCGAGGCCGTTGCCGTCAAGAACCCGATCGTCGCCTCCTACGACGGGGGCCTCTACGTCCTCGACGGCGAGACCCTGAAGCTGGCCAAGACGATCGAGCTGCCCGGCTTCAACCGGGTCAACCCGGCGGGCGACCAGGACCACGTCGTCATCTCCACCGACAACGGCTTCCGCGTGTTCGACGCCGCCAGGCAGGAGTTCACCGACGCCGAGTTCAAGGGTTCCAAGCCGGGCCACGTGGTGCGGCACGGCGGCAAGACAGTGCTGTTCACCGACGGCACGGGTGAGGTGAACGTCTTCGACCCCGCCGCTCTGGCCGGCGGGAAGCAGCCGGAGGGCCGCACCTACACCTCCGCGGAACCCCACCACGGTGTCGCCATCGAACTGGCGGGCGGCGAACTCGTCAGCACGCTGGGCACCGAGGAGAAGCGCACCGGCGCCCTCGTCCTGGACAAGGACAACAAGGAGATCGCACGCTCCGAGAACTGCCCCGGCGTGCACGGCGAGGCCGCCGCCCAGGGCGACGTGGTCGGACTGGGCTGCGAGGACGGCGTCCTCCTCTACAAGGACGGCAAGTTCACCAAGGTCGACGCCCCCGACGACTACGCCCGCACCGGCAACCAGGCCGGCAGCGATGCCTCCCCGATTCTCCTGGGCGACTACAAGACCGACCCCGAGGCGGAACTGGAGCGGCCGACCCGCATATCGCTGATCGACACCCGCACCGCGAAGATGAAGCTGGTCGACCTCGGCACCAGCTACTCCTTCCGCTCGCTGGCCCGCGGCCCGCACGGCGAGGCGCTCGTGCTCGGCACCAACGGTGTCCTCCACGTCATCGACCCGGAGACCGGGAAGGTGGAGAAGAAGATCGACGCCGTCGGCGACTGGACCGAGCCCTTGGACTGGCAGCAGCCCAGGCCCACCCTCTTCGTCCGTGACCACACGGCCTACGTCTCCGAACCGGGCAAGCGCCAACTGCACTCCTTCGACCTGGACTCGGGCGAGAAGCTGACGTCCGTGACCCTGCCGAAGGGCACCAACGAGCTGTCCGGAACGGTGGCCGGTCACTGACCGGACCCGCTCCCAGCGCTCCCTGAGCAGCGCCCGCCGGCCCTGGGCCGGCGGGCGCTCTGTACTGCCCGCATCAGCCGCACCCGCGACCGCTCAGAAGGACCGGTGGGCTCCTCGCCGCCGGTCGGTGAGGCCACCAGACCTCCGGCGTTCCTTCTGCGCGTCCGTCGAGAGCTGGACGCCGTTCAAGCGCGCTGCTCCGCGGAGCCCGGGCCTGGGGCGACCCGGGTGAAACCGCACCTGTCGCAGACACCGGTCAGTTCCACCGTGTGCTCGACCTCGGTGAAACCCATGCCTTTGGCGACGCC
>NZ_DATMVN010000817.1:0-5625 GCF_035563135.1 Streptomyces sp. | reverse complement strand
GGTGGGTTCGACCGGCGTGATGACCGGCCGCGTGGCCCGCGCCGTGACGACGACCGCCCCGGCGGCTTCCGCCGCGACGACAACCGTGGCAGCGGCACCGGTGGCGGCGGCTTCCGCCGTGACGACCGGAGCCAGGGCCGGGACCGTGGGCCGCGCCGTGACGACCGGGGCAACGACCGCGGTGGCTACCGTGGGCGCGACGACCGCGGCGGTTACCAGGGACGCGACGACCGGGACCGCGAGCCCATCAAGCGGCTCCCCATCCCCGACGACGTCACCGGCGACGAGATCGACAAGGACGTCCGGCAGGAGCTGATGAGCCTGCCGAAGACCCTTGCCGAGGATGTCGCGCGGAACCTCGTCATGGTGGCCAACCTGATCGACGAGGACCCCGAGCAGGCCTACGCCTATTCGCGTATCGCCCTGCGTCTGGCATCGAGGGTCGCCGCGGTGCGCGAGGCGGCGGGCTTCGCCGCGTACGCCACCCAGAAGTACTCCGAGGCGCTGGCCGAGTTCCGGGCGTCGCGTCGGATGACGGGTTCCGTGGAACTGTGGCCCGTCATGGCGGACTGCGAGCGTGGCCTCGGGCGGCCCGAGCGGGCGATGGCCATGGCTGGTGAGCCCGAGGTGCAGAAGCTGGACAAGGCAGGACAGGTCGAGATGCGCCTGGTCGCCGCCGGAGCCCGCAGGGACATGGGCCAGATCGACGCCGCGATCGTCACGCTCCAGAGCCCCGAACTCGCCTCCAGCGCCGTCCACTCGTGGACCCCGCGCCTGCGGTACGCCTACGCCGACGCGCTCCTGGAAGCAGGCCGCGAGGACGAGGCCCGTGAGTGGTTCGGAAAGGCCCTGGAAGCCGACAAGGACGGCGCGACCGACGCGTCCGACCGGCTGGCCGAACTCGATGGTGTGGAGTTCGTCGACGCGCTCGGCGATGACGACGAGCACACCGGTGAAGCGGCCGGCGCCGAGGTCCGGACCACGGACGACCAGGCCGTCGGCACCTACGGTCAGGACGCGGACGAAGAGGACGCGGACAGCACGGAGGACGAGGACGGCGACGTGGACGGTCCCGCGAAGGCCTGAGCACCGCTGATGTACGGAACGTAGGAAGAGGGCGGCACCCACTGCGGGGTGCCGCCCTCTTCCGCTTCCGGCTCCGAAGCCCGGCTGAAGAGCTTCGCCACGGGCACTTCGGGCCTACGGTGTGCCTCAGCCGGCGCCGAGGCTGCGCAGGACCAGGCCCGTGGCCGGTTTGGGGCCGAACGACGTCGACTTGCGGGGCATCGTGACGCCTTCTCTGGCCAGGTCCCGGACCACGTCCTCGCGCACCGGACGCATCAGCACCGCCGTGGCGTCGTGCCGCTCCGCCTGTTCGACCGCCGCCGCGGTGTCATGGATATAGGCGATGTGCTCGGGGGTGTCGGGGATCCGCCACACGTCGTCGAGGAGCGTGGAGTGCAGCACGGTCGCATCCAGTGCGCGCCAGGCCGCCGGCCGGTCGGCTCGCACCGTGCGGGCCAGCAGCTGTTCGTCCGGCCGGTCGATCAGATGGAAACGGCCGTCGCCCGCGAGGAGGAAGGCGTTGCCTTCCGTGGGGGCCTCCGTGAGCGCGTCGAGTGCCCGGTGCAGCGGCCCCTCCACGGGCCGGATGCGGAAGCGGCCGTCGAGGGCGCTCAGCGCACGGGCGACCGGCAGGTGGTGCAGCAGGCGGTGGATGGCACGGACCCGCAGCGGATAGCGGGCGGTGTCGACGAGCAGCACGAGTCCGAAGTCCCAGGGGCCGGGGGCGGACTGCTCCTGCTGGAGCCGGAGGTAGGTGGCCCAGCGGTGGTGGCCGTCGGCGATCAGCGCCTGGCGACGGGACAGATCGGACTCGATCTCCGCCCGCTCCCCGGGATCGGTGACGGCCCAGAGCCGGTGGCCGACACCGTCCTCGGTCGTCGTGGTGAGAAGCGGGACCCGCTTCACCACCCGCTCGATGACGGCCGTCGCGCCGCTCGGCGCGCCGTCGCCCGCGTAGCTGAGGAGGAGGGGTTCGAGGTGGGCGGCCGCCGTGCGCATCAGATCGGCGCGGTCCTCCACGACATCGGGCATGACGTCCTCGTGCGGCAGCACGACGCCCTCGGACGCGGGGGAGAGCGCCAGGGCGCCGATCACGCCGCGCTGGAGGGCGTCACCGGCCCGCTGTTCGTAGACGTAGAGCACGGGCGCCGGGTCCAGGGCGAGGACGCCTTCGGCGACCCAGCGCTTCAGGGTGCCGGCGGCCTGCCGGTGGCGTGCGGCGGGCGTGTCGCCCTGCGGAAGGATCAGCCGCACGATGTTGTGCGGGTCCGCCGACTCCAGGTGATGCAGACCGTCGGGCCGGACGACGACGTCGTACGGGGGCGAGGTCACCGCCGCCAGGCTGCCGACCCGGTCGGGGACGTATCGCAGACCGCGGAAGGGGATCAGTCGCAGTCCCCGGCCGGCGGCGGGGCCGGAAGTGTTCATCCGGGCATCGTATGTGCGCTTCGGTGATGCGCGATGATCGGGGGAGAGGCATGGAAAGAGGAGCGCAGGCATATGAGTCAGCAGTTCAGGTCCCGGCCGCTCGGGAGCAGCGCGGCGCTGAGCGAGGCGTACGACACCGCCCTGCTCGACCTCGACGGGGTGGTGTACGCGGGCGGGCACGCCATCGCCCACGCCGTCGAGTCGCTGGGCAGGGCACGTGCGGGCGGCATGCACCTGGCATACGTGACGAACAACGCGCTGCGTACGCCGGACGCGGTGGCCGAGCATCTGACGGAGCTCGGTGTGCCGGCCGAACCCGCTGACGTGATCACGTCGGCGCAGGCGGTGGCCCGGCTGATGGCTGAACAGCTGCCGTCCGGGGCCAGAGTGCTCGTGGTCGGCGGCGAGGGGCTGCGGGTCGCGTTGCGCGAGCGCGGACTGGTGCCGGTGGAATCGGCCGATGACGACCCAGTGGCCGTGGCGCAGGGGTTCGGCGGGCCCGACCTCCCGTGGGGCCGGTTCGCCGAGGCGGCGTACGCCATCTCACGGGGGGCCCAGTGGTTCGCGTCCAACACGGACCTGACGATCCCGGGCGCCCGGGGGATCGCCCCGGGGAACGGCGCGGCGGTGGAGGTCGTACGGATCGCGACCGGGGCCGAGCCGCAGGTCGCGGGCAAGCCACTGCCCCCGATGCACCGCGAGACCGTGCTGCGGACCGGGGCGGAGCGGCCGCTGGTCATCGGGGACCGCCTGGACACGGACATCGAGGGCGCGTTCAACGGCGGGGTGGACTCACTGCTGGTCCTCACGGGGGTGACCGACGCGGCGCAGCTGATCGCGGCCGGACCCGAGCACCGCCCGACCTACGTGGACCGGGACCTGCGGGGGTTGCTCACCGGTCAGCCCGAGGTGTCGGAGGAGGACGGCGGGTTCCGCTGCGGCGGCTGGACGGCCGCGGTCCGCGGGGACGCACTCGTCCTGGAGGGTGGTGCCGAGGGCGACGGTGACGCGATCGACGGGCTGCGCGCCCTGTGCGGGGCGGCGTGGACGCATGCCGGGGAGGGCTCGTGCCGGCTCGACTCGGCGAAGGCCGTGGCCGGACTGGACCTGTAGCCCTGCGGGCCTGTGAAGGGCCGGGTCTTTTGCGTCACCGGAGAGTTGGGAGAATTGGAGGATAGGCTAACCTAACCAGGTGTTGGTCGAGAGTCCCCCCGAGTCAAGTTCCGGCCCCCCCGCCACGCCGGACACACCGGCGCGTGCCGGGCGTCACGCGGTGCGAGCCGTGGGCCTGCTGGTCGCCGTGTGCGCGCTGGTGCTGGTGTGCCTCGCGAGTATCGCGATCGGCGCCAAGGGCCTCCCGCTGTCCGCGGTGTGGCACGGCCTGTTCCACTACTCGGGCACCAGCGGCGATGTCCTCGTACGGGATGTGCGGGTCCCGCGCACCGTGCTGGGTCTGATCGTCGGTGCCGCCCTGGGGCTGGCCGGCGCGGTGATGCAGGCGCTGACCCGCAACCCGCTCGCCGAGCCCGGTCTGCTGGGCGTCAACGCGGGCGCGGCGGCGGCCGTCGTCTCGGCCATCACCTTCCTCGGCGTCACCTCGCTGACCGGATACGTCTGGTTCGCGTTCGGTGGCGCCGCCCTCGTGTCCGTGGCGGTGTACCTGCTCGGCGGCAGCCGGTCCGCGAACCCGGTACGGCTGGCCCTCGCCGGTACGGCGGTCACCGCGGCGCTGTTCGGCTACGTCAACGCCGTACAGCTGCTGGACTCGGCGGCGCTGGACCGGCTGCGCTTCTGGACCGTGGGGTCGCTGGCCTCCGCGAGCCCGGAGACCGTCGGCAAGGTGTGGCCGTTCATCGCGGCCGGGGTGGTGCTGGCCCTGCTCATCGCCCGGCCTCTCAACGCGCTGGAGATGGGCGACGACACGGCCAGGGCGCTCGGCGCGCATCTGACCCGTACCCGCGTCCTCGCGATGGTGGCCGTCACCCTGCTCTGCGGGGCGGCGACCGCCGCCTGCGGGCCGATCGTCTTCATCGGGCTGATGATCCCGCACCTGGTCCGCACCATCACGGGCCCGGACATGCGGTGGATCCTGCCCTACGCGGCCGTGCTCGCGCCCGTGCTGCTGCTCGGTGCCGACGTGGTGGGCAGGGTCGTCGCCCGCCCCTCCGAGCTACAGGTCGGCATCGTCACCGCCCTGCTGGGCGGGCCCGTCTTCATTCATCTCGTACGGCGCAAGAGGATGGCCCAGCTGTGAAGGCCGCACAGGACACCACGAGGACGGTCCGCGCGGTGCGGACGGCCGGCGGACTCTCGTTCCGGGTGGACACGCGGGCGTTCGCCGTCATCGTGCTGCTCGTCGCCGCGGCGGCCTTCGCCGCCGTGGTGCTGATCGGCAGCGGTGACTACTCCATGTCACCCGGCCAGGTCGTCACCACGCTGTTCGGCAACGGCACCTTCCAGCAGGAGTTCATCGTCACCGAACTGCGGCTGCCGAGGGTCCTCGTCGGGCTGCTCGTGGGCGCCGCGCTCGGGATCGGCGGCGCCGTCTTCCAGAGCGTCTCCCGCAACCCGCTCGGCAGTCCCGACGTCCTCGGCTTCGGCCAGGGCTCCGCGGTCGGCGCCCTCATCGTGATCGTGCTCTTCCACGGCGGGCCCACCGAGGTCGCGGCGGGCGCCGTCGCCGGCGGCCTGCTGACGGGCGCCGCCGTCCACCTGCTGGCCTGGAAGCGGGGGGTGCACGGCTACCGGCTCGTCCTCGTCGGCATCGGCGCCGCCGCGATGCTCACCGCCGCGACCCACTACCTGATCACCAAGGCCAACCTCGTCGACGCCACCCGCGCCGTCGTATGGATGACCGGCTCGCTGGACGGCCGGGACTGGGCCCAGGTCTGGCCGCTCCTCGCGGTCTGCTGCGTCCTCATCCCCCTGGTCCTCGGACACGGGCGGGCCCTGCGCATGATCGAGATGGGCGACGACGCCGCCCACGCCCTGGGCGTACGGGTGGAACGCACCCGGCTCGTCCTGCTCAGCTGCGCCGTGCTGCTCGTCGCCGTCGCCACCGCCGCCGCGGGCCCCATCGTCTTCGTCTCGCTCAGCGCCCCGCAGGTCGCCCGCCGCCTCACCCGCGCGCCC
>NZ_DATMVN010000816.1:0-5106 GCF_035563135.1 Streptomyces sp. | reverse complement strand
CCCACCAGCCGGCCTGCTCGCGGGCGCCCGCCAGGACGACGGCGGCGCGGCGCGGCTGACGCGGCAGCGCCGCGTCCAGACCGGCGATCTCCTCGTCGGTGGGACGGCGGTCGACGGGCAGCCGCACGGCCTTGGTCTCCTGGCCGGTGGGCCTGAAGACCAGCCCCGTCTCGAAGAGCGCCAGGTCGTGGCTGCCGCGGCCGTCGTTGCGCCGCAGTGCGCCGAGCAGGCCCGGCAGCAGCGTGGTGCGCAGCGAGGGCTCCTCGTCGGAGAGCGGGTTGACGAGGGTGACCGTACGGCGCCGGGCGTCGTCCTTCTCCAGGCCGAGCTGGTCGAGGACGGCGTCGCCGATGAACGGGTAGCTCAGCGCCTCGACGTAACCGGCGCCGGCCAGGGCGCGGCCGATGCGGCGGTGCAGCCGCTGGCGGTCGGTGAGCCCGCGTCCGGAGGGCGGGGTCGGCAGGGTGGAGGGGAGGTTCTCGTACCCCTCCAGCCGGATGACCTCCTCGGCCAGGTCGTTGGGCTCGGCGAGGTCGGGGCGCCAGGACGGCACCGTGACGATCAGCTCGTCCTGCCCGTAGACGTCGCAGCCGACCTCCTGGAGGCGGCGTACGACGGTCTCGCGGCCGTAGGCGACACCGGCCACCCGGTCGGGGTGGTCCGCCGGCATCGCGATGGTGCGGGGGGCGGACGGGGCGGTGATCTCCGTGACACCGGCCTCGGCCGTGCCGCCCGCGAGGAGGACCAGCAGGTCGACCGTGCGCTGCGCGGCAGCGGCGGCGGCCTGCGGGTCGACACCGCGCTCGAAGCGCCTGGACGCCTCGGAGCTGAGCTTGTGGCGGCGCGCGGTCCGGGCGATCGCGATCGCGTCGAAGTGCGCGGCCTCGATGACGACCTCGGTGGTCCCGGCCTCCTCGGCCGCGTCGGCGATCTCCGTGTCGGCACCGCCCATGACGCCCGCGAGGCCGATCGGCCCGCGGTCGTCGGTGATGACCAGGTCCTGGGCGTCCAGGACCCGTACGGCGCCGTCGAGCGTGGTGAGCTTCTCGCCCTGCTGGGCGCGGCGCACCCCGATCGTCCCCGCGACACGGGTGCGGTCGTAGGCGTGCAGCGGCTGTCCGAGCTCCAGCATCACGTAGTTCGTGATGTCGACGGCCAGCGAGACGGTGCGCATCCCGGCCTTCTGCAGCCGGCGCTGCATCCAGATCGGGGAGCGCGCCTCGGGCCGCAGGCCGGTGACCGTACGTGCGGTGAAGTTGCTGCAGCCGAACGGGTCGGAGACCTTCACCGGGTAGCCGTGCGCGTTGGGCGGGGGCACGTCCAGGAGCGCCGGGTCGCGCAGCGGCAGCCCGTACGCGATGGCGGTCTCGCGGGCGACCCCGCGCATCGAGAGGCAGTAGCCGCGGTCGGGCGTGACGGCGATGTCGAGGACCTCGTCGACGAGTTCCAGGAGCTCGATCGCGTCGGTGCCGGGCTCGAACTCCGGCGGCAGGACGATGATGCCGTGTGTGCCGTCGTCGCCCATGCCGAGTTCGTCGGCCGAGCAGATCATGCCGTGCGAGGTCCTGCCGTACGTCTTGCGCGCGGCGATCGCGAAGTCGCCGGGCAGCACGGCGCCCGGGAGGACCACGACGACCTTGTCGCCGACGGAGAAGTTACGGGCGCCGCAGACGATCTCCTGCGGTTCGCCGGTGCCGTTGGCGGTGCCGACGTCGACCGTGCAGAAGCGGATGGGCTTCTTGAAGCCCTCCAGCTCCTCGATGGTCAGGACCTGTCCGACGACCAGCGGGCCCTTGAGGCCGGCACCGGTCTGCTCGACGGTCTCGACCTCGAGGCCGACGGAGACGAGCTTGGCCTGTACGTCACGGCCGGTCTCCGTCGCCGGCAGGTCGACGTATTCCCGCAGCCAGGAAAGCGGGACGCGCATCAGATCTCCATCCCGAACGGCCGGGTGAACCGGACGTCGCCCTCGACCATGTCTCGCATGTCCTCGACGTTGTGGCGGAACATCAGCATCCGCTCGATACCGAATCCGAAGGCGAATCCGCTGTACTTCTCGGGGTCCACCCCGCAGGCGACGAGCACCTTCGGGTTGACCATGCCGCAGCCGCCGAGCTCGATCCAGCCCTCGCTGCCGCA
Source organism: Streptomyces sp. (assembly GCF_035563135.1). GTDB lineage: Bacteria > Actinomycetota > Actinomycetes > Streptomycetales > Streptomycetaceae > Streptomyces. Next base: position 2,967 of record NZ_DATMVN010000816.1, on the reverse strand, counting down.
GGTGCGGCAGGGGCGGTCCGGGTTGCCGACGGACTCGCCCCGGCAGACGTAGCAGACCATGTCCATCTCGGCGGACGGCTCGGTGAACGGGAAGAAGTTCGGCCGCAGCCGGGTCTTCATGTCCGGTCCGAAGAGCGCCTGGACCATGTGGTCGAGGGTGCCCTTGAGGTCGGCCATCGTGAGGCCCTCGTCGACCGCCAGCAGCTCGATCTGGTGGAAGACCGGGGTGTGCGTGGCGTCGAGCTCGTCGGTGCGGTAGACCCGCCCGGGGCAGACCACGTAGACGGGGGGCTTGCGGCTGAGCAGGGAACGGGCCTGGACGGGCGAGGTGTGCGTGCGCAGCACGACACCGGACCCGTCGCTCTTCGCCCCGTCGGCGCCCTGCACGAAGAAGGTGTCCTGCATCTGCCGTGCCGGGTGGTCGGGCACGAAGTTCAGGGCGTCGAAGTTGAACCACTCCGCCTCGGCCTCGGGGCCCTCGGCGATCTCGTAGCCCATGGCGACGAAGACATCGGCGACGCGCTCCATGATCGTCGTCAGCGGGTGGCGCGCACCGGCCGGGGTCCGGTCGTAGGGCAGGGTGACGTCCACCGCCTCCTCGACCAGCACCCGGGCATCCCGCTCGGCCTCCAGCTCGGCCTGGCGGGCGGCCAGCGCCTTGGAGACGGCGCCGCGGGCCTGGCCCACGCGCTTGCCCGCCTCGGCCTTGGCCTGCGGAGGCAGGGCGCCGATCTCCCGGTTGGCGAGCGACAGGGGCGAGGTACCACCGGTGTGCGCGGTCTTCGCCTGGGCGAGCGCGTCGAGGTCGCCCGCGGCGGCGAAGGCGGCGAACGCCTCGTCCCGCATGCGCTCGATCTCTTCCGGTTTCAGTGCCTCGACCTCGACTGGGTCGTACGACTTGTTCGGTGCCGACATCTCTTCCCGTGCTTCCGATTGGCTGGTGGCGACCCTGGCTCGACGACTGAGGACGCAAAGGTGCCAAAAGTCGAGTCTACGGGCCGCCGGGAGGCGAAGAAGCCCGTGGGCTGCTCAGGCGAGGTACGCCGGAGCTGCCACGGGCAGGATAAATCGGAATTCGGCCCCGCCGCCGGGGGCGCGGTCGACCGTGATGGTGCCGCCGTGCGCCTCGACGATGCCCTTGACGATGTACAGGCCCAGGCCGGTCCCGCCGCGCTTGCTGCCCCGCCAGAAGCGGGTGAAGACGCGGCCCATCGACTCCTCGGGAATGCCGGGGCCTTCGTCGCTCACGGTGACTGCCGTTCCGTTCTCGTCGCTCTTCGCCGGTGCGGGTGCGGGGGCGATCTCGATGGTGACGGTTCCCTCGCCGTGGCGCACCGCGTTTTCGAGAAGGTTGCCGAGGACCTGGTCGACCTTGTCCGGGTCGGCCCAGAGCGCGGGCAGCGGCCGGCGGGTGTGCACGAGGAAGCGGCCGGGCGCCTGGCCGTTCGCGGTGAGCGCCTGGATGTGGCGCTCGACGGCTGCGGAGATGTCCACGGGCTGGCGGCGCAGCTCCAGCCGGCCGGAGTCGATGCGGGAGATGTCGAGCAGCTCGGCGATGAGCCGGGTGACGCGGTTGGCGTCCGCGTCGACGGTCTCCAGCATCAGCCGCTTCTGGTCGTCCGTGAACCGCTCCCACTTGGCCAGGAGCGTGGCGGTGAAGCCCTTGACCGAGGTCAGCGGGGAACGCAGCTCGTGGGCGACGGTCGCGATCAGTTCGGCGTGGCTGAGCTCCGTGCGGCGGCGCGCCTCGGTGCCGCGCAGCGACACGACGAGCCGGCGGACCGGGCCGGCCGGGGTCTCGCGTACGTACCGGGCGGAGACCAGGACCTCACGGCCTCCGGGGAGCAGCAGGTTCTGCTCGGGCTGGCCGACCCTGATGGCGAGCCCGCCGTACGGGTCGGTGAGGTCCCACCAGCGTCGCCCCTTGAGGTCCTCGAGGGGCAGCGCCTGGTCCAGGGAGCGGCCGAGCGCGGCGGCCCCGGGCGTGGCGGTGATCCGGGCCGCGGCCGCGTTGAAGCAGATGACCTTGCCGTTCTCGTCGGCGACGACGAGACCGTCGGGCAGGTCGTCCGGGTCGATGCCCACCACGGGTCTCCCGCCGGCCTGGCTCGCGCCGGCCCCGTCGGGGAGGGCGCGCACGGCGGCCGTGTGTGTCGCTCGCGGCCTGCTCATGCCGACAGCCATCTTCCCGTACCCCACCTCTCGAACCGGTGCAGTGGGCCCCCGAGTTCGTCACCCTACTAGGCGTCAGCGGCCCGGCACACCCTCCGGACGGGCGCCGACGGGGTGTGGCCCGTATCGATCGGTGGCGCGCCGGCGGAGATCAGCGGGCCCGCCGCGGGCGCTGGGCCCGTGCGGAGGCGTAGAGGCACACGGCGGCGGCGGTGGCGAGGTTGAGGCTCTCGGCCTTTCCGTGGATCGGGACCCGGACGACGGCGTCGGCCAGGGCGCGCGTCTCCTCCGGGAGGCCCCACGCCTCGTTGCCGAACACCCAGGCGGTGGGCCCGCCCATGGTGCCCGCGTCGAGTTCGTCGTCGAGGTCGTCCTCGCCCGCGCCGTCGGCCGCCAGGATGCGCACACCGGCGTCCCTGAGTCCCCGTACGGCCTGCTCCACGGGTACGCCGACGGCCACCGGCAGATGGAAGAGGGAGCCGACGGAGGCACGGACCGATTTGGGGTTGTAGAGGTCCACGGAGGCGTCGGTGAGCACGACCGCGTCCGCTCCGGCGGCGTCCGCGCAGCGCAGCACCGTACCCGCGTTCCCGGGGTCGCGTACGTGGGCGAGGACGGCGACCAGGGTGGGCTTCGCCGCGAGGATGTCCTCGAAGGGCGAGTCCAGGAACCGGCAGACACCGATCAGGCCCTGGGGGGTGACGGTCTGCGAGACGTCGGCGAGCACGTCGGCGTCCGCCAGGTGCACCCGGGCGCCCGCGGCACGGGCGGCGTCGATGATCCCGGCGTACCGGT
>NZ_DATMVN010000815.1:0-8548 GCF_035563135.1 Streptomyces sp. | reverse complement strand
CACTCCGTTCGAGCAGGACCGCACCGGACAGCAGGTCGGCCCCTGACAGGGGTGGCGACCGCCGACCAGCACGGTGACGGTCAGCGACCACCGGGCGGCTCACACACTCACCCCGTGGCCGGTCGACGGCGCTGCGGAGCCTTCAGGTGCTCAGGGCGTCCCGTGCGGGAAGAGAGCTCGCGCCACCCACGGGGCAGGGCGGGCGGCGCGAGTGGCGGGCGTCCGGAGTGGGAAGCCCGCATCGAGCCGTGGACGTCAGTGGAAGACGCCCGGTGCCACCGGCTCGCCGAACAGGTCCGCGCCGAAGCCGGTATGGACGGGCGGGGCCACGTTGCAGATGTGGTTCATGGCGGCGTGGGCGTCGCGCCAGAACATCTGCTGCGGTTGGCTGCGGTGCAGAGAGCCGCCGCCGGCGTGCATGAACAGGCGGTCGACGGCGTCCACCGAACGCCGGGAGGCCCGCACCTGGTTGCGGCGGGCGGTGATCCGCTGGGAGACGTCCATCGGCCGGCCCGCCAGCACCTGCTCGTGGTACTTGGCGATGTCGGCCAGGAAGTGCACCCGGCTCGCCTCGATGTCCGCCCACGCCTCACCGAGCAGGTTGAGCTGGTGCGGGTCGCCGGAGATGCGGGCGCCGGAGAAGGAGATGCGCTTGCGGGTGTACTCCACGGACGCCCTGAGGGCTCCCTGGGTGATGCCGAGGGTGGCGGCCGCGATGACGCCGCCGAACATGGTGCCGAACGGCAGCGAGTACATGGCGTTGTCCGGGCGGTTGGTCCGGGCGAGGTCGCCGGTCATGACGAGGCTCTGTTCGATCACCCGGTGTGCGGGGATGAACGCGTCCTTGACGGTGACGTCCTTGCTGCCGGTACCACGCAGGCCGACCGTGTCCCAGGTGCCCTCGACGATCTCGTACTGGTCGCGCTTGACGAGGAAGTGCCGGATGTCCGGTGGACCGCTGATCTCACCGTTCGCGTCGGTGACCATGCCGCCCAGGAACGCCCACTCGCAGTGGTCCGTGCCGGAGGAGAAGGGCCAGCGGCCGGAGAAGAGGTACCCGCCCTCTACGGGCTTGGCCCGGCCGAACGGCGCGTACGGCGAGGAGATCCACGCCTCGGGGTTCTCCCCCCAGATCTCCTCCTGCGCCTTGGGGTCGGCGCCGCCCAGCTCGAAGGCGTGGATGCTCATCAGGCCGCCGACCCAGCCGGCGGAGGCGGAGTTCTGCGCGAGCTCCATGACCGCTTCGAAGAACTCCACGGGGTCCGTCTCCAGCCCGCCGTACTGCTTGGGCTGCAGCATACGGTCCAGGCCGGTCTCACGGATCTTCACCACGGTGTGGTCGGGCAGCTTGCCGAGGTCCTCGGCCTCCTGCGCGTGGTCCCGGAAGTAGGCCGCATTGTCGGCGATGCGTTCGATGACTTTGCTCATGATCGACTTCCTTGTCGAATGGGTGGTCAGCTGTGGGCGACGAAGTCGGCGACCAGGCGGTTGAACTCGGCGGCGTGCTCCAACTGGGCCCAGTGGCCGCAGCGGTTGAGCAGAACCAGCCGGGAGTCGGGGATCAGCGAGACCAGTTCGAGGCTGGACTCGAAGTGGACGACGCGGTCGTCGCGGCCGTGGATGAGGAGGGTGGGCGCGGCGATGCCCATCAGCTCCTCGGGGGTGGCCCACCGCGTGATGGGGGTACGGCCCTCGGCCACGCCCTCCATGAAGTGCTTGAGGTGCTGCGGGTTGGCCTGCGCGCCGTCGGCGCGCTGCTTGATCAGTTCCTCGGAGGCGAAGTCGGAACCGTAGGTCATCACGTCGACCAGCTTCGCCATGGTCTCCACCGACGGGTCGGCGTAGCCCTTGAAGAGAATCTTCATCCCTTCCGAAGGGCCGCCGCCCGCGGTGAACAGGCCGGGACGCGGCTTGGAGGCGGGACCCATGGTGATCAGGTGAGAGACGCGGTCCTTGTGGAGGGCCGCGGTGGCCAGGGAGACCACCCCGCCCATCGAGTTTCCGACCAGCGCGGCCTTCTCGATGCCGAGCTCGTCCAGCAGGCGGATGACGGTTCCGGGGTGGTCTCGCTCGGACATCGGCACGGCCTCGGAGCCACCCCAGCCGGGCAGGTCCACGGCCAGCACACGGAAACGCTCCGCGAGGTGGTCGATGTTGGGTGCGAAGTTGCCCCAGGCGGTGGCGCCGGGGCCGGAGCCGTGCAGCAGCACGATCGGGTGGCCCTCGCCCGCATCGTGGAAGTGGATCCTTCCGTCCTGGGTGCGGATCTCGCGGCTCGTGGCCTCGTGGGAGAGGGAACTCATGGTGCGGTGACTCCTTGTACGTTCGCAGGAGGTCGGGACGTGCGGGTGGCGTGCCGACCGCGGTGGGCTCGCTCGGCCCCGGGATCAGGCGCCGGCGGGGGGTTCGGCACTGAGGATGAGGCCCGGCCCGGCGTCGGGCGCCTGGTCGCGGTGGTGACCCCAGATGCTCATCCGGTCGAACGTCTTCGGCTCCCACAGGTCGTCCACCTGCAGACCGCCGTATCCGTACTCGATGTGGAACGCCGACGGCGACTCCAGGTAGAACGACGTCATCAGGTCGTTGACATGTCGGCCCAGCGTCATCGTGATCGGCACCCCGCGCCGCTCGCACTCGTCCAGTGCGAGACCGACGTCGTCCAGCGAGTCGACCTCCAGCATCAGGTGCTGGAAACCGACCACACCAGGGGCCTCGGCCACCGCGAGGGAGTGGTGACGGCCGTTGATGTGGTAGAAGCGCGCGTTCAGCGGCCCCTGAATGATGCGGTCGGAGAGCTTGAAGCCCATGACCTCGCTGTAGAACTCGTCCGCCTGCTTGATGTCCGGGACCATGAACACCACATGGCCCATGCCCTGTTCACCGGTCTTGAAGCCCGACATCGCCCGGCCCGGGCGGAACGAGGACTGGACGATCAGCCGACCCCAGCTCAGCTCCTGCCGGATCCCGAAGGGGTCCTCGAACCACAGCAGGCCCGCTGTCGCCCGCTCCGCACACAGCTCGGCGTCACCGTCGTGGACCACGATGCCCGTGGCCGCGACCTTCTTCGCGATCTCTCGCGCCTCCGCCTCGCCCACCACGCTCCAGCCCACGTAGTCGACGCCGTCACGCTCACCGGGGTGCAGGGCGAGACGCCACTGCGCCTCATCCATCTTGAACCGCAGCCCGCCGCCCGGGCCGGCTGCCATGTCCAGCCCCAGAACCTCCGGGCCGAACGACCTCCACTCCTCGATCGCCGGAGTGGTGACACCGAGGTACGCCAATGACCTGATCATGCTGCCTCCTGAGGAGCACCGACATGAACGATGATTCTAGAACCATCGTTCTAGGTTTAATGCAACCTAGACGGGAATCGCTGCGACGGCAAGAGGCGCGCGGGAAGAATCGCGGACGCCCCACTCAGACCGGGCTGCACAGAACATTGAAATGTTTATTCCAGAGGTGAAGCGGTCGATCGGCGTAACTGCCCGTGGCTGGATCGTCCACGCGTGATGTATTGACATCTTCCTGGAACGGTTCTTACAGTCCTCGCTACATCGTCCGTGGACGGTCGGCGCTGCGGAGACCGGGTGAAGGGCGAGACATGCACAAGGCGATACGCGTCATCCATGAGCACGCGGACGTACTCCGCGAGGAGCACGCCAAGTGTGACGAGCTGGGTCACCTGACCGACCGGACTGTCGGGATCCTCAAGCTCTCCGGCGGTTTCCGGCTGCTGCTGTCCAAGGACGCCGGCGGCTACGCCGAGGACCCTCGGGTGTTCGCGGAATGGGTGCGTACGGTCGCCCGCTACAACCCGTCGGCCGGCTGGGTCGCGGGGGTCTGCGGCGTCCACCCGTGGGAGATCTCGGTCGCCGACCCGAAGGTGCGCCAGGAGGTCTACGGGGACGGCCCGGACACGGTCACCGCCTCGCCCTACGCACCGGTCGGCAAGCTGGTCCCGTCGGACGGCGGGTTCCTCTTCTCGACCGAGGTCGTCTACTCCACCGGCTGCGACGTCTCCGAGTGGTTCGTCCTGGCCGGCATGGTGGTCGGCCAGGACGGTGCCCCGGCGACTCCTCCGCGCCCGGTGCACGTCGTCCTTCCGCGTGAGGAGGTCGAGATCGTGCCGGACTCATGGAACGTGATGGGCCTCAAGGGCACCGGCAGCAAGCGGGTGCGGGTGCCCGGCGTGTTCGTCCCCGCCCACCGCACCCTGGAGCAGGGCCGTCTGATGGCCGGAGGCTACTGGGACGCCCAGCCGGACGAGCCGCTGTATCGCATCCCGTTCGTCGCCGTCTTCGGCCCATCGATCGCACACGCCCTGTGCGGCATCTTCCGCGGCTTCCTCGACCAGTTCACCGACTACCTCAAGGACCGTCGCGCCACCTTCGGCAGCACGGCGAAGAACGACCCGCACCAGCAGCGCGCGCTGGTCCACGCCGAGTCGGAACTCGAGGCCACCATCGCCCATCTGGACAAGCTGTGGGGTGAGATGTGGGACAAGGCGGTTGCCGGAGAGGAGATCACCGTGAAGGACCGGGTCACCCTGGCTGCCCATCAGAAGGTCGGCTGCGCCCGGGTGATGGGCGCGCTCGAACTGATCTGGCGGCACGCCGGCTCCGCCTCCCGCTGGACCCATCTCCCGATGGAGCGCTACTACCGCGACATGCAGGTCGGCGGCAGCCACTTCGGCTCGGACCCCACCACTGTCTACGAGCCTTTCACCGAGCTGGCCCTCAACCCGGACGCGCAACCCGTCGGCATGTTCTGAGCATGCTGCCGGCCCACCCTCATCCGCACGAGCTGAAAGGGAATGTCCTATGGCGCTCACCGACGAGCACCTCGTAGCCGAACCGGGTCTGGCCAGCCGCTGGGTCCAACTACCGACCGGCGCCCGGGTCCATTACTCCACCGCGGGCGACCACGGCCCCAGCGTCATCCTGCTGCACGGCGGGATCATGGGCGGGTCCGGGGCCGGTGGGTGGCGGCTCCTCGCTCCGTACCTGGGCGAGCGCGGATTCCGCGTGTTCTGCCCCGACTTCCCCGGCTTCGGTCTCACCCGCGACCCGTACGACCGCTACACCTACGGCTGGGGCGGCTTCGTCGACTTCCTCCGGGACTTCGCGGACGCCCTGTGCCTGGACACCTTCCACCTCGGCGGGAACTCCATGGGCTGCGTGAACACGGCGTACTTCCTGGTGTCCCACCCCGAGCGGGTGACGAGCTACTTCATGATCGCCGGTCGGATCGGCGACCTGGTCACCAACGGGCAGATGCAGGCTGCCGACCCGCGGCCGGCCAAGGCGTACCAGGGGCCACCGCCGTTCGACGGCACCGAAGAATCCATGCGCAAGATGCTCAGCAGGATCGTCCTCGACGAGGACAAGATCGACCCCGATGTCGTCAGGATGCGCACCTACTCCGCCAACCTGCAGAAGGAGACGTACGACCGGGTCTCCCCATGGATCTTCGGTTCGCTCAGCGGCCGGGACCACGACGCCAACAGCGCTGCCCGCCTGTCCACCAAGGGCCGCCTCGACAAGCTGGATGTCCCGGGGATCTACCTGTTCGGCAGGGACGACCCCAACGAGTCGGTCGCGGTGGGGCACCTGCAGGAGGACGCGCTGCCCCGCACGCAGTTCTTCTACGTCCCGGGTGCCGGCCATCAGGCGCAGACCGACCAGCCCGGGATCGTGAACCAGGTGATCCACCAGTTCTTCGCCAACGGTGAGATCTCGGCCGAGGCCGCGAAGCATGCCGGGGTCTCCGACCGGCGGCCCCCGCTGGAGATCGTGGCGCAGTGATCACGAGCGGGCGGGCCGGGCGCAGGAGGCCCGGCCCGACGTCACCGCCGGGCGGCCAGGGCCTCCAGAAGGGCGACGGTCAGCCGCACATGCCGATGCGGAACCGCGTCGGTGCGGGCGATCACCAACTGCGTGAACGTCTCATCCATCAGCGCGTGGATCCACAACGCGAAGTCCTCGGTCCGTAGTTCCGCGTCGGGCCCCCCGGCGCACGCCATCACCTGCAGCCACCGGGCCGTCCGTTCACGGACGCTCTCACGGATCGCGCGGTACAGCGTGTACCCGGCGGGTGGCCGGCCGGGTTCCTCGTCCAGGGTGAGCTGCAGACCGGCGAGCACGAAGTCCGGGGCGGCGAGGTTCGCCAGGAGATAGCGCTCGAAGCCCTCGTCCAGGTACGCGGGCCAGGACGCCGGGTCGGCCAGCGGCAGACAGGCGGGCACGGTGGAGTACCAGCCGTCGGCGGCCCGGCCGATGGCTTGCCGCACCAGGTCCTCCTTGTTGTCGCACACCCAGTACACCGAGCTCGTGCTGACCTCGGCGCGGCGGGTGATCCGGGCGATGGTGGCTCCGCGATATCCCTCCTCGGCCAGCACCGCCAGGGTCGCCGCGAGGATCCGCTCACGGCTGCCCGTCACGTCCTCCGCCGGGCGCGGCGCGGACCGGGCGACAGGCGTCGGCCCGGCGGCCGCAAACGCCTCGGGGTCCGCGGCCAGTCTGCCGGCCAGCCCTGCCAGGGCGTGCCCACATTCCCCGGCCGCGACGCGAGTCGGGAAACCGGCGTCGGCCCGGCGGGCGATCAGCAGGGCACCCACCGCGGACATGGTCAGCCTGGCCAGGGCCACCGCTGTGTCACCGTCGAGTTCCGGCTCGACGACGCTCCACCAGGAAGCAACCTCCTCACCGGTCCGTTCCCGCATCTCGGCCACTCGCCGGGCCATGGTGCCGCCCTGCCTGGGCAGGGACATCTGCAGGCCGATGCGCCAGAAGTCGGCCCGCTCGGAGAAGTCGTCGGTCAGATGCCGCAACAGCGCGAAGGCGGCCTCGCCCGGGTCCCCCACCGGCGGGGCCAGGGGAAACTTGCGCCGTATCCACTCCAGCGTGCCGTGCCCGACCGCTTCCAGGACGACATCGTCCTTGTCCCGGAAGAACCAGTACACCGAGCTGGCCTTCACCCCCGCCGCCTCGGTGATCCGCTTCATGTCAACGGCGTGGCGGCCCTCCTCGGCCAGCAGCGCGAAGGTGGCGTCGAGAATGCGCTCCCGCGCGCCCGGTGCCCCGGACCGCTGTTCCTTACCCACTGCCCGCCGCATCCGTTCGGTGTGTGATCATCTTGTCGCACGTCGCGCGAGCCATGATAGGCGCGCCACGCGAGATCGCCGGCGGCCTCGGACGGCACGCGGACCTCACCGGCGGTCGACCGCTCGGCCGCGTGGACTTCGGAGCCCCGATGACGGCCCCGGCGCGGGTCTTCATCCCCGACGTACGCCGAAGGACCCGATCCCCCTTCGCGCGGCACGGTCCCATCCTGGGATCAGCCCTCCGGAGTGCGGGTGTCACGCAGGAGCCGAGCACCGTGATAACAAGAAGCGTGCAGAAGAAGACAGCAACCGCGGGCCGGGCCCAGCGCACCGAGGAATCACGCAGGCGCATCCTGGAAGCCACTCTGGAGCTGGCCGCGGAGCAGGGCTACGAGGGCACCGCGATCGCCCAGGTCGCCAAGCGCTCCGGACTGCCGGTCGGCTCCGTGTACTGGCACTTCGAGAACAAGGACAAGCTGTTCGCCGCGCTGCTCCAGCACAGCCTGGACGAATGGGAGGGCCGGCAGGACTGGCTCTTCCGCCCGGAGGAGTCACCGTCACGCCAGCTGGAGAAGATGATCTCCGGTCGCACCTTCGAAGCCATGGAGCCCACCAGTTTCTGGCGGCTGGGGCTCCTGCTCGCCCTGGAACGCCGGCTGAGCGAATCGGCGGCGCGCCAGATGTTCCTCGACATCCGGCAGGGCCGCCTGGATCTGATCTCCGACTGGTGGCAACAGATCCTCCCGCCCGAGGTGACGTCCGACGACCCCGCTTTCCCCGCCCGGTTGGCGCAGTTCACCATGGCCGGTGCCGACGGGCTCTACGTGTCGGTGAGCGCCGGGGAGGACTGGGACGCGACCGCACTGACCGGAATGCTGCTCGACTCGATCTGGCACCTGGTGCGACAGGCGGCTCTTCGCGCCGGGGTGCCGTACGACCCGGAGCTCGCAGAGAACTGAGACGACGGTTCTCGCCGGACCGTCCGAGGCCGAACAACGAAACGGGTCACACGCTCCATGACCGCCGCCCACCACGGACGCGCCGGCGGACCGGCCTGCTGACACACCGGGAAGGCTCACGGTCGTCGCGGGGGCATCGCCATGAATCGCCATGAGCGGATCTCTGTGGGGGCCGGTGCCCGTGCCCACCCATGCCCCCTTCTCCCACGGCACCGGCCCGGACCGTCATCGACGGCTGCAGGGCGGCCTCGCCGGACCTTCCTTCGGCACCGCCTGAGCCGATCCGCAGGAGGAAGGGGGCGGCCCCCGCACCGCCCGGGTCCGTCCGCGCACAGCGCCGCGGACGGTCGCCGCCGGTCAGTGACCCCGGCGTGCCAGCGTCGACCCCAGCGCCGTCGCCGCCGCGCGCACCGCGTTGGCATGGGACTCCGGACGGAAGCGGCCCACCGGGCCCGTGACGCTGATGGCCGCCACCGCCGTCCGCCCG
>NZ_DATMVN010000814.1:0-5137 GCF_035563135.1 Streptomyces sp. | reverse complement strand
CTGCACGATCTCGACGCGTCCCTTCCGGGGCTGTCAGATGGAAGCGCCGTTGCCCGCCCAGTGCATCTCCCCGAGCGGTTCGGCGATCGGCACGCCCGCCGCCCAGAGCCGGCGCTCCTCCTGCGCCGCGCCGTCGACGAGGAAGGCGCGCGTGACCCCGTCGACGCTCGACGCTCCGGCCACGGAACAGTTGCATCACGGGCGGCCCGGCACTCGGGCAGCGCGGTCACCCACGCGGGCGAGAAAGGCAGCGACGCCGTCCACCACCGCTTCGAAGCGCAAGGAGCGGAACCGGTCGAAGCCGTGCTGCCCACCGGGGAGCTCGGCGTAGACGACCGGACTGGGCGAGGAACGCCGCAGCCGCGCGGCGAACGCGCGGGCGCCCTCCACCGGCAGGTAGGTGTCCCGGTCGCCGTGGGCCAGGAAGAACGGGGGCGCGTGCGAGGCGTCGAGGACGAGTGGGGACGACGACGGCCGCTCGTCCTCCGGGTGCCCGTAGTAGGCGCCGTAGTAGCCGTACAGGCACACGGCCGCGCTCACCGAGGTGTCCACGTGCTCGAACCCCGGCTGGTAGACCGGCTCGCCCGGCGTCAGGGCCGCCAGGGCGGCGAGGTGGCCCCCGGCCGAGCTGCCGGAGACCACGACGGTGCCAGGGTCGGCGCCGTACGCGGGCCCGTGCTCCCGTACCCAGGCGAGCACCTTCTTGACGTCGACGAGATGGTCCACGAAGCCCGCTGCCGGACGCAGCCGGTAGTTGGCGCTCACGCACACCCAGCCGTCCGCGGCCATCCGGTGCAGCAGGGCACGCGCCTCCCGGCGCTTGGTCCCACTGAAGTAGCCGCCCCCGTGCAGGTAGACCAGCACGGGGGCGCCGGCCGGCCGGGACCGCAGCCGGTAGACATCCAGCCGGTTGCGCCGTCCGGCGTCCCCGTAGCTGACGTCCGGAATCCGCTCGACCCGCCGCGGGTGCACGGGGAACGGGGCCAGCAGCACGTGGAGGACGCGCGACAGGGACGGTCTGCGGTACCCCGTCCTGTCTCCGAGCCCCTCGGCCAGCGCCCGGCCGACGACGTCACGCGCGCGCCAGGAACGCCGCGCAACGGCGCCGAGCCCGGCACAGGTGAGCGCCGCCAGGCCGAGGAACGCCCACCCCGCCGGCCCGTCCGGCAAGCCGTTCTCGGCGATCGTCGGCACGGTCGCGGTGAGAACGAGGACGAGGAACAGCTGGGGCAACTCGCTGGCCCCCAAGCCGGCCAGGTAACTCGTCACCGCCAGCGCCCGGGGACGGCGGATCGGTTCCAGGGCCAGCAGCACGGTTCCCGCGAACAGCACTGCGGGGACGAAGGATCCAGCTGACATGACCTCTCCTCTACATCTGTAGTGGCATGGCCTACGCTACAGCTGTAGAGGGCAGGGTCAAGGAGGTATCCGTGGTCGAGGACTCGCGCAGGATCCGGCTCGCGGACGCGGCGATCACCACGCTCGCCCGCGAGGGGAGCCGAGGGCTGACGCACCGGGCCGTCGACCGCACCGCCGGCGTGCCAGAAGGCTCGACGTCCTACTACTTCCGCACCCGGCTGGACCTCCTGCGCGCCATCGTCCGTCGGATGTCCGACCTCGACACGGCGAGCGTGCCCGCCCTGGCGCACGCCGACGGCGAGGAATTCGCGGAAGCGTTCACCGCCGCGGTCCACGGCCTCGTGACCGACGGGCGTGAGCGGCAGCTGGCGCGGTACGAGCTGACCCTCGAGTCCACCCGCCGCCCGGAGCTGCGCGAGGCGCTGCTGGCGAACGCGGTGCCCATCCACGACCGCCTGACCGAACAGCTCGCCGCCCTCCGTGTCCGCGATCCCGAAGATCGCGCGCGGGAACTGCTCGTCCTCCTCGAGGGACTGCTGTTCAGCCGGCTCACCGCCGCGGACACTGCCCCGGCACCGCAGTCGCTTGACGCGGTGCGGGATCTGGTCAGGCGGATGCTCCGGTCCGTCGACGTCCCCTTGCCCTCCCCCTTCGAGCGGGGCGGGAAAGAAGGCGACCCATGACCCGGATCGACCCAGCCGTCCTCACGTTGCCGTTCCGGGGGACATGGCGGGCGGAGATGAGCCCCGCTCGACGGGTGCCCAGCCATGGCACCCACCAGTTCGCCGCCACCTACGCCATCGACTTCCTCGCGGTGGAGGGCGGGCGGTCGGCGGCCACCCGGGACTGGCGCACCCTGCTGTCGACAGAGCCGCCGGAGCGCTTCTACGCGTTCGGCCGACCCATCCTCGCGCCGTCCACCGGCCGGGTGGTCGAGGTGCACGACGGCGAGCCCGACCACGAGGCTCGGCGATCCCAGCTCGCCCTCGCGTCCTACGCGCTGACGCAGGCGCAGCGAGCGCGCGGTGGGGCCGGCGTCCTGGCGGGCAACCACGTCATCCTCGAACGGGACGACGGCGGGTACGTGGCGCTCGCCCATCTGCGAGCAGGGTCGATCCGGGTGGCGGTCGGAGAGCGGCTCGCGGTGGGCCAGGAGGTGGGCCGGTGCGGAAACTCGGGCAACTCCAGCCAGCCGCACGTCCACGTCCAGGTCATGGATTCGCCCGACCCCGTCACCGCGCGGGGCCTGCCCCTCGTCTTCCGCGACTACCGGGTGCGGCCACGAGCAGGCGGAGAGGCGATCGTCGTCGCACGGGGCATCCCGGGTGAGAAACAGGTCGTCGAGCCTCTCTGACTGCCGACTCCCCGCGACCATCCAGGCGGCAGGAGGACTTCCGGTGCCAGTGCGAGCGGCTCCCCCGGGTGGACGTCGCCCGGGAGAGCTTCGCAGAACCGTTCATGCCGACCGCTGTCAGGAGCTGGACGGCGCCGGACGATCGGCGGTCCGGATGTCCCGGTCCGGGGCCAGCCGCTCGGCGAGATACTCCTCCCAGCTGCGGCTCCCGACGTCGACACCCTCCAGCGACAGGTTCAGGCCGGCCCGGTAGGCGCGGCCGGCCTTTCCGGGCATCCGCACCGGCATCATCGTTCGCCGCCTGCCCCGGGCCTGCAGGTAGCCGCCGACCAGTTCGCCGAGCCCGTAGACCTGCGGCCCGGCGAGGTCGGGCACCCGCCCGGCCGGGCGGCCGAGGGTGAGGTGCACCAAGCGGGCCGCGACGTCGCGGGAGTCGACGGGCTGAAACCGCAGCCCACCCGGAACGGGGACGACGGGCAGCTTCGCCATCTTCTCCGCCACGGTCAGCACTAGGTCGTGGAACTGGGCGGCGCGCAGGACGGTCCACGGCGACCCCGAGCCGGCCACTGCCCGCTCTGCGCCCAGCTTGGCGCGGAAGTACCCGAGCGGGACCGTGTCCGCGCCGATGACCGAGATGTACACCAGGTGCCCCACCCCGGCGCGGGACGCGGCCTGCACCAGCGTGCGGGTGGCCTCGTCGTCGCCCTTGGGCCCGCCGGCGAGATGCAGCACGGTGCTCACTCCCGCCACGGCCCGGTCGATCCCCTCGCCGGTCAGCAGATCACCTGTCACGTACTCGACGCCCTCCCGCGGCTCACGGCCACGCCGGCTCAGGACCCGCAGGTCCTGACCGGCCGCCTGGAGCAACGGGAGGACGTGGCCGCCCAGCGTTCCGGTGCCGCCGGTGACCAGGATGGATGCGCTCATGTTGTCCTCCGTGTCGGTTCAGTCCGGGAGTCGGTCTCCCGGTCACGACTCCGCGTCCTCGCGGGTCACTTCTGTGACACCCGACGAGAGAGGAACGTGACAGCCATGGACGAACGCGAGTGGCTGACCGAGCGCTTCCAGGCGTCCCGCCCGCGGCTGCGAGCCGTCGCCTATCGGATGCTCGGTTCGCTGAGCGAGGCCGAGGACGCGCTGCAGGACAGCTGGCTGCGCCTCGACCGCGCCGACACCAGCAGCGTGGAGAACCTCGAGGCGTGGCTGACGACGGTGGTGGCGCGGGTGTGCCTCAACAAGCTCCGCTCCCGCGGACAGCGACGCGAGGATCCGCTCGACTCCCACGTGCCCGATCCGATCGTGAGCCCGGAGTCCGGCCTCGACCCCCAGCACGAGGTGGTGCTGGCCGACTCGGTCGGGCTGGCGCTGCAGGTGGTCCTCGAGACCCTGACGCCCGCCGAACGGCTCGCCTTCGTGCTGCACGACATGTTCGCGGTGCCCTTCGACGACATCGCCCCGATGATCGAGCGGTCGCCGGAGGCGGCCCGGCAACTGGCGAGCCGCGGACGCCGCCGGGTCCAGGGGCAGGCGCCGGCACCCGATCCGGACCTCCCCCGCCAGCGCCGTGTCGTCGACGCCTTCTTCGCCGCCGCCCGCGACGGCGACTTCGACGCCCTCGTCGCCGTCCTCCACCCCGACGTCGTGCTCCGGTCCGACGGCGGACGTGGTCCTGCCCGCCTCACCACCGTGATCACCGGCGCCCGGGCCGTGGCCGGCCAGGCGATCACCTTCGGCCGGCTCTACCCCTTCGCCCGTCCCGCGTTGGTCAACGGGGCAGCAGGGGTCGTCGTCGCCGCGCACGGCCGGCCGTTGTCGGTCATGGCGTTCACCGTCACCGCCGGACGCATCGCGGCGATTGACGTGCTGGCCGACCCCGCCCGGCTGCAGGCGCTCGACCTCACCATCCTCGACCTCTAGGGCTCGTCCCCACTGCGATCGCTGGGTCAGGGCCCGGTCGGAGCCGTGTGCGTATGTAGCGTGTCGCCCCTCGGACACAGTCTCACCCCGGTGTTCCTGCGTGTCAGCAGCCCGCGGTGTTCTCGTTCAAGGGCCGAAGGGGCCTCGTGATACCGCCGCGATACGTCGCGTCGGATTCGTGCCTGCTCAGCCGTCGAGCAGCGCGGCACAGCGGGCGGCGGCTTCCCGGCCCATACCGGGGTGTACGTGCTGGTGCACGGTGAGGGTGATGGTCGCGCTGGCGTGACCGAGCCGTCCTACTAGCTGTAGCCCTCCGTCGGTGTCTGGGGCGACTCCGCCTCTCGGTTGGGCGCGTCGTCGTCGGGCGGCCGCGGGTCCTCGACCTGCGGGTGCGGGTCGTCGCCGCGGTCGCGGGCGCGTCCGGCGCCGGGCAGGCCCGACACCACCTGGTGAAGGTCGTCGATGAGCTCGAGTATCGCGTGCAGGTCGGTCGGCACCCGCCCCAGG
>NZ_DATMVN010000813.1:0-4925 GCF_035563135.1 Streptomyces sp. | reverse complement strand
CCCGGTGATGACGGCGAAGGTCGGCACGGCAGGAGCCGTGCCCGGGTCCACGTCGAGCAGTGCTGCGGAGTCGTACGACGACACGTCGGGGTCCTCTCGGTCGAACGGGGGCGGAGGGGCGGTACTGCGCAGGCCGACGGTCACCGGGCTGCGGCCGGTGCGGGTCGGCCAGTCGGAGCGCCGGCCCGCGTCACGTACGGACCCGGCCGCGGCTGGGTCGGGCCGGGCTCTCCGTGGGACCGGCTGTCGACGAGCTCGGCGAGGTCGGCGAGGACGGGGTGGGCCATCAGGTCGGGTAGCGACACCGCGCGGTCCAGCGCGATCGCCAGCTTGACCGCGCTCAGCGACGTGCCGCCGCGGTCGAAGAAGGAGTCGGTGCGGCTGATCTGCTCCTGCGGGACGCCGAGGACGGTGGCCCAGGCGGTCGCGAGCCGCTGTTCCGTGGGGGTGCTGGGGGCGGCCTGCTCGGTCTCGGTGTCGGTGAGCTGTCCGGCGAGGGTGGTGAGGGTCTTGCGGTCGATCTTGCCGTTGGGGGTGAGGGGCAGCGCGTCCAGGAGGACGAAGACGGACGGCACCATGTACGCGGGCAGGGCGCGCCCCACGCGCCGGGCCAGGGCGGCGTCGTCCGGCCGGGCGCCGGGTGCCCCCACGACGTAGGCGACGAGCCGCCGGTCGCCGGGGGCGTCCTCGCGGACCAGGACGCAGGCGGCGCGCACGTCCGGGTCGGTGAGCAGGGTGTTCTCGATCTCGGCGGGCTCGATGCGGAACCCGCGGAGCTTGACCTGACCGTCCGCGCGCCCGACGTACTCGATGTCGCTGCGGGCGGTCCAGCGCACGAGGTCGCCGGTGCGGTACATCCGGCCGCCGCCGGCCTCGTACGGGTCGGCGACGAACCGGGTGGCGGTCAGCGCCGCGCGGCCCTGGTAGCCGCGGGCGACACCGCGGCCCCCCACGTACAGCTCCCCCACGGTGCCGGGCGGCACCATGGCGAGGGCGCCGTCGAGCACGTACAGGCGCATCCCGTCGAGGGCCCGGCCGATGGGCGGCACACCCGGTGTGCCTGCGGCGACCTGGTGGCGGGTGGCGAAGGTCGTGGTCTCCGTGGGCCCGTACACGTGCAGGACCCGTGTGGCGGGCGCGGCGGCGGCCACCTTCTGCATCAGGTCCGGGGTGGCGGCCTCGCCGCCCGCGGCGACGAGGCGCAGCCCGGCGAACGCCGAAGGGCTGTTCTCGGCCACCACGTTGAACAGGGCCGTGGTCAGGAACAGCGCGGTCACTTCGTGCCGGTCCACCAGGTCCTCGAGGACCGGCACCTCCAGGACGCCTTCGGGTGCGACGACCACACGGCCGCCGTTGAGGAGCGGCACCCAGATCTCGAACGTGGAGGCGTCGAACACGTAGGCCGAGTGCAGCAGCACCGCGTCGCAGGCGCCGTCCGTCCAGGCGGTGTCGGCGGCCAGCGCGAGGACGTCGGCGTGTGTGACGCCGACGCCCTTGGGCAGCCCGGTGGAACCGGAGGTGAACATCACATAGGCGAGCCGCTCGGCCCGGTCCACCCCGGGCAGGGGTCCCGGCCGTGGCGGGGCGCCGCGTACGACCTCGCCGAGACCGTCGACGACGATCACCGGCAGGGTGGCGGCCGCCTCCTCGACCCAGGGCCGGGCGGCGGTGGTCCCGTCCACCACCAGGGCGCGGACACCGGCCACGTCGGCGACGCGGCCGAGCCGCTCGGCCGGCCACGCCGCGTCCATCGGTACGTACGCGGCCCCCGCGCCGACCGTGCCGAGCGTGGCGGTCACCACGGCTGCCGACCGGCCCACGAGGACACCGACGCCGTCCTCGGCTCCGATGCCCCAGCCGGCCAGAGCTCCGGAGAGGGCTTGTGCCGCCCGCGCCAGCTCCCGGTACGAGAGCGTGACGGCCCCGTCCACCACCGCGGGGGCGCCGGGGGTCAGGCGGGCCTGCGCGCCGAACGCCTCCGGCAGGCTCGACGCGGTCGTCGTGGGCAGGCCGGTGCCGCGCCCCTGGGCGAGCAGCGCCTCGGCCGCGGTGTCGTCGAGGAACGGCAGGTCCCGCAGGGGTGTGCCGGCGTGTGCGCGGGCCAGGGCCGACAGGAAGGGCACGAGGGCCTGCTGGAGGAGCTGTACGTCCTCGGGGTGGTACAGCTCCGCGTTGGCGTCGAAGCCGATCAACGGCCCCTTGCCCTCCGCCCGTTCGGACACGAAGAGGGACACGTCGTCGACCGGGCCGAGGGACAGGAGGCGGGAGGGGGCGGGGCTGCCGGCGAAGTCGAGGTTGTAGTCGTAGCCCATGATGTTGACGACGACGTCGGTCAGGCGCGCCCCGCCGTCCCTCATGTTGAGCTCACGGGCGAGCTGTTCGCGGGAGAAGCGCCGGTGGCGCAGGGCGCCGCCCATTTCGGCCGCGACGGTGCGCACGAGGGCACCGACCGTCATGTCGGCGGTGACGGCCAGACGGAGCGGCAGGATGTTGGAGGTCATACCGACGATGTGCCGCAGCCCGCTGTGCCGTCCGTTGGAGGCGAGGCCCACCGTGACGTCCTGCGCCCCGGTCGCCCGGGCGACGTAGGCGGCCACCGCGCTCACGAGGACGACGGACCACCTGGTGCGGTGGCCGGCGGCCAGTGAGCGCAGGTCGTCGAGGACGGCGACGGGCAGGGTCTCACCGGTGTGCATCCGGACGTCCGCTCCGGCGGGCCCCTGCGGCGGCGGGGCGTCGGTGCGCCGGCGGACGAGCGCCCTGCCTCCGCGCGCATGCGCATCGGCCCCGTCGCCGGCCGCCCCCGCAGCACCGTGGCCCGCCAGGTCGGCGAACTTGCCGGTCCAGTAGGCACGGTCCGCCTCGAAGCGGTCCGAGTCGCGGTATGCCGCCTCGTCGGCCACGAGTTCGCGCAGGGGTGCGACGGGCAGCTCGGCCGTGGCGAGGTCCTCTCCGCGCGCGGCACGCCCGTAGAGGTCGGCGACGGTGCGGCTGAAGACGGCACCGCCGAGGCCGTCGACGGCGATGTGGTGGTACCGGACGTACCAGTAGTGCAGCCGGGCGCCGAGGCGCAGCAGCGCGAAGTGGTGGTGCGGCGCGTCGAGCCGGTCGACGGTGGACATGTCCTCGGCCATGTAGCGCTCGGCAGCGGCGGCAGGATCTTCGGCGCCGGTCAGATCGACCCGGCGGAGCCGGTCCGGGTCGGCCGCGGGGCGGGGGGCGACGCGCTGACGCACCGTCTCGCCCTGGGTGACGATCTCGAGGTTGAGGCTGTCGCACAGGGCGACGGCCCTGCCGAACGCCGCGGCGAACAATTCCTCGTCGAGATCACCGTGGATCTCGAAGCATTCCCCGATGTTGTATTTCGGGCTGTCCGGATCGATGAG
This sequence comes from Streptomyces sp., assembly GCF_035563135.1. Classification (GTDB taxonomy): domain Bacteria; phylum Actinomycetota; class Actinomycetes; order Streptomycetales; family Streptomycetaceae; genus Streptomyces. Next base: position 1,539 of record NZ_DATMVN010000813.1, on the reverse strand, counting down.
CTGTCCGTACCGGACGCCCTGCTGGGCCGTGGTCAGTTCGAGGAGGTCTTCGGGAGCTGCGGTTATCGGAAGAGAGCGGTTTTCCTGCATACCGGTCCACACCTTTGGGGAGAGATTTCGGGGACGGTGAAGAAGGGCCGGGTGAAACCGGCCACGCAGCGCACCGATCGTCGACGCCGGGGCAGGCGTAAGCGAGGAGGAACTCACCGCGCTCTTGGCATCGGGCACGGCCGGGATCGCGTACCGGGCGCGACAGCCCGGCAGGAGATGGTGTCGTCCTCCCACACCGAGGGCGGTCTCGATGTGGCTCATCGATGTTTTATGAGCCCATGAACGCCATAGAGAGGCGATACGAGCATGTACGCACGAGAGGCGACGGTCATTCGTTCACACCTGATCGATTTCGCTCAGAAGAGAGCGAAATCGATCAGGCCGAAACGCGGAGATGCCGCTCACCCTGGGGCACACCTCGGCGGTCCGGCCGTCGGCCTACCGCGCGTCGGCCCTCGTCGCCCGCACCAGAGCGGCGGGCCGCATGTCGGTCCAGGCGCCTTCGATCGCGTCCAGACATTCCTGACGCGACCCTTCCGGCCCGTCGGCGCGCCAGCCGCCCGGAATCTCGATATGCGCGGGCCACAGCGAGTACTGGCCCTCGTCGTTCACCAGCGCCACGAACCGTCCCGATTCGTCATCGAAAGGATTGGTCACAGCCGTCCCCCCACCTGTTCTCTTTCTTCCCGCGACATGTGCATCAGTTATGCGCGGGCATGCCGTGCCGGTTTTTTCCCCGCGGCATGCCGTCGAGCCCCCACCCCCCGCAACGCGATCCCGGGCAAGCGGTACGCGGAGAAGCGTTACGCCTCCGCATACCACAAAGACACCTGTGACCGATCCAGGGATAACCCGAGTTCGCCCGCACGCCAATCACATTAGAGGACCCGAGACAACGAACGACGCGTATTCGCCTGGTTACTCACAAGTACTGAACCGGCGGGCCTGAGAAGCATATGCCGGAGGTATATGCCAGGAGCCCTTGGAGAGAAATATCCAGCCACTGGATGTCCTAATAGTGCGGGTAGAACTTGATTTGGGCCATGCCTTTTCGGATAACCGCCCGCGTACGCCCGCGTACTCGCGTGGCGCACGGAGATCACATCAAGCTCCCATGCGCCGGGTATGCGCCCCCGTCCGACCAGCCACCCGGAGGAGCCGGCCGGGCCCGCTCCTGGCGCCGACGGCGCCAGGAAAGCGAGTGCGAACACGGCGGTCGAACCCGTGCGCGACCTCCGGACGGGCCGTGGACAGGGACTGCCGCCAGGCCGGGTCCGGAGGCCGCCCGGTCATGGTGGCCCGGGGCACGCGGCGCATCGCCCCGCGGCGGTCGGCTGCCCGTGGCCGGCTTCCAGGCGTCCACGTAGCTGTCCGGGCGAGTGGCGATGTCCGTCCAGTCGGGCGCGAAGATCTCCACGCGCTTCATCAGGGCGGCCAGTTCGGTCGCGTCGGCATCCATCCGTGGCCGTCACGCCCTCGCGGGCCGCG
>NZ_DATMVN010000812.1:0-13054 GCF_035563135.1 Streptomyces sp. | reverse complement strand
GGGGCGGGTCTGCCGGCCCTCGTCCGACGCGATGCGCACCAGCCGGCCCACGCCGTCCCGGTCGATCGACTCGAACGGGGAGATGCCGAAGATGCCCAGCTCGAGGTAGCGCCAGAAGAACGCGCCCTCCACGTCGTCGCGGGAGAAGCCCCAGCCCATCTGGGTCAGGTCGTTGGTGCCGAAGGAGAAGAACTGCGCGGCCTCGGCGATCTGGCCGGCGGTCAGCGCGGCACGCGGCAGCTCGATCATCGTCCCGATGCTCAGCCTCAGCTCGGTGCCGGTGGCCGCCTCGACCTCCGCGATGACGCGATCGGCCTCCTCGCGGACGATCTCCAGCTCCTGGACCGTGCCGACGAGCGGAATCATGATCTCGGCGCGCGGGTCGCCCTTCGCGTTCTTGCGCTGAGCGGCGGCTTCCGCGATCGCACGGACCTGCATCGCGAACAGACCGGGGATCACCAGGCCCAGGCGGACCCCGCGCAGCCCCAGCATCGGGTTCTGCTCGTGGAGCTTGTGCACGGCCTGCAGCAGGCGCAGGTCGTTCTCGTTGGCGTCCTTGCGGGACTCGGCGAGCGCGACCCGTACGGAGAGCTCCGTGATGTCGGGCAGGAACTCGTGCAGCGGCGGGTCGAGCAGCCGGACGGTCACGGGCAGCCCGTCCATTGACTCGAAGAGCTCGATGAAGTCGGCCTTCTGGAGCGGCAGCAGGGCGTCCAGCGCCGCCTCACGCTCGGCGTCGGTGTCGGCGAGGATCAGCTTCTCGACCATCTCGCGGCGCTCACCGAGGAACATGTGCTCGGTGCGGCACAGACCGATGCCCTGGGCCCCGAAGCGGCGGGCCCGCGCGGCGTCCTCGGCGTTGTCCGCGTTCGCCCGCACCCGCAGCCTGCGCACCCGGTCGGCGTACGCCATGATCCGGTGCACGGCGGCGACGAGCTCGTCGGCGTCGTCGGCGCCCGCGTGCATGCGGCCCTCGAAGTACTCGACGACCGGGGACGGCACGACGGGCACCTCGCCGAGGTACACCTTGCCGGTGGAGCCGTCGACGGAGACGAGGTCGCCCTCCTCCACGACGGTGTCCCCGACCATGAGCCGGCGGCGCTTGGTGTCGACCTCGATCTCCTCGGCGCCGCAGACACAGGTCTTGCCCATGCCCCGGGCGACGACGGCGGCGTGCGAGGTCTTGCCGCCGCGCGAGGTCAGGATGCCCTCGGCGGCGATCATGCCGTCGAGGTCGTCGGGGTTGGTCTCGCGGCGGATGAGGATGACCTTCTCGCCCGACCGCGACCACTTGACGGCGGTGTACGAGTCGAAGACGGCCTTGCCCACGGCCGCACCGGGGGACGCGGCGATGCCGCGGCCCAGGAGCACGGTGGTGGCCTTGTCGTCGAAGCGCGGGAACATCAGCTGGGCGAGCTGGGCGCCGTTGACGCGCTGGAGCGCCTCGGCCTCGTCGATGAGGCCCTGGTCGACGAGCTGGGTGGCGATCCGGAAGGCGGCGCCGGCGGTGCGCTTGCCGACCCGGGTCTGGAGCATCCAGAGCTGACCGCGCTCGATGGTGAACTCGATGTCGCAGAGATCCTTGTAGTGGGTCTCCAGCGTCTCCATGATCTTCATCAGCTGGTCGTACGACGTCTTGTCGATCGATTCCAGCTCGGCGAGCGGCACCGTGTTGCGGATGCCCGCGACGACGTCCTCGCCCTGTGCGTTCTGGAGGTAGTCGCCGTAGACGCCTTGGTGGCCGCTGGCCGGGTCACGGGTGAAGGCGACGCCCGTGCCGGAGTCGGGGCCGAGGTTGCCGAAGACCATCGAACAGATGTTGACGGCCGTGCCGAGGTCGCCGGGGATGCGCTCCTGGCGGCGGTAGAGCTTGGCCCGGTCGGTGTTCCACGAGTCGAAGACCGCCTTTATGGCCAGGTCCATCTGCTCGCGCGGGTCCTGCGGGAAGTCCCGCCCGGCGTCCCGGGTGACGATCTCCTTGAACTGCCCGACCAGCTTCTTCAGGTCGGCCGCGTCGAGGTCCACGTCGACCGTGACGCCCTTGGCCTCCTTCGCGGCCTCCAGCGCCTCCTCGAAGAGGTCGCCGTCGACCCCGAGGACGGTCTTGCCGAACATCTGGATGAGCCGGCGGTACGAGTCCCAGGCGAAGCGCTCGTCCCCGGCCTGGGCGGCGAGGCCGACGACCGAGGCGTCGGACAGACCGATGTTGAGGACCGTGTCCATCATGCCGGGCATCGAGAACTTCGCACCGGACCGCACGGAGACCAGCAGCGGGTCGTCGGCCTGACCGAGGTCCTTGCCCATCCGCTCCTCCAGCGCGGCGAGGTGGGCGCTGACCTCGTCGCGCAGCTCGGCCGGCTCGTCACCGCTGTCGAGGTAGACCTTGCAGGCCTCGGTGGTGATCGTGAAACCCGGAGGAACGGGCAGACCGAGATTGGTCATCTCGGCGAGGTTGGCACCCTTGCCGCCCAGAAGATCTTTCAGATCCTTGTTGCCCTCGGTGAAGTCGTAGACGAACTTCTGGGGATCTTTGTTTTCCGACACGGGTCTCGACTCCTCGAGGACGCGGTGGCTGCCCTGACGGCGAGGAACATACCCAGATCGAAGGTGTCTGGGTACGGCCACAAGCGCGTCATGAGGCCGCAACCACCCGTCCGCCAGCAGATCGAAAGTAACGCGCCTGCGGCCCTCGGCAAGAAAGATCGTTCACTCCTTGAAGGCATCATCACGAAGGGTGTGCGGGTGAAGCCGTTTCGTGCGCTCACAGTGACGGATGCTTTGATCGATCAAAGTAAACCCACCTGGCACCCAGTGCCGCCATTTGAGAAGTACAGGCTCCCGTGAAGCGCTCATCTGAGCCGGGCCCCCCTCAAGGGTGGCGAGAATCACGCCCCGAGGTGCGCTCAGATGTCACCATCCGGACGTCGGCCGGACCACTCCGTGTCACCTCAGAGCAACACATTCCTGACGCATCGTGAAGAGCGGGCCGCGAAATGAGATCGCGCCCACACCTCTGCCGCTCGTCGGCGAGGGGGGTACGGCATAAATTCAAAAAAACCCGCTCAGATGAGCGTGTCTTTCATCGGGCACCCGGTGCCCCGGCCGGGGCCCTTCAGCCGCCGGAGGTGTCCAGCTCCGCGTCGGCGCTCACCCCCGCGCAGTCGTACGGGTCCTTGAGCCATCCGTCGGGCAGCGCCACCCGGTTGTTCCCGGAGGTGCGCCCACGGGGACCGTCCGCACCCTCCGGCCAGGACTGGTCCAGATCGAGCTCCTGCAGCTGGCCGCCCAGCTCCTCCAGCGACGAGGTGACCGCGAGCTTCCTTCGCATGTCCGAACCGACCGCGAAGCCCTTGAGGTACCAGGCCACGTGCTTGCGGAAGTCGATCACTCCACGGCTCTCGTCGCCGATCCACTCCCCCAGCAGCGTCGCGTGGCGCAGCATGACGTCGGCGACCTGGCGCAGGGCCGGCGCCTGCCTCGTCCCCGTGCCTTCGAAGGCGGCGACCAGGTCGCCGAACAGCCAGGGGCGGCCCAGGCAGCCACGGCCGACGACGACCCCGTCGCAGCCCGTCTCGCGCATCATCCGCAGGGCGTCGTCGGCGCTCCAGATGTCGCCGTTGCCGAGGACGGGGATCTCGGGGACGTGCTCCTTGAGGCGGGCGATGGCGTCCCAGTCGGCCGTGCCTCCGTAGTGCTGGGCGGTGGTCCTGCCGTGCAGGGCGACAGCCGTGACGCCCTCCTCGACGGCGATACGGCCGGCGTCGAGGTAGGTGGTGTGGTCGTCGTCGATGCCCTTGCGCATCTTGATGGTGACCGGGAGGTCACCGGCCTCGGCCACGGCCTGGCGGAGGATCGCGCGGAGGAGGGGCCGCTTGTACGGGAGGGCGGAGCCACCGCCCTTGCGGGTGACCTTGGGGACGGGACAGCCGAAGTTCAGGTCGATGTGGTCGGCGAGGCCCTCCTCCGCGATCATGCGGACGGCCTTGCCGACGGTCGCGGGGTCGACGCCGTACAGCTGGATCGAGCGCGGCGTCTCCGACGCGTCGAAGTGGATCAGCTGCATCGTCTTCTCGTTGCGCTCGACCAGCGCCCGCGTGGTGATCATCTCGCTGACGAAGAGCCCCTTGCCGCCCGAGAACTCACGGCACAGGGTGCGGAAGGGTGCGTTGGTGATGCCTGCCATGGGGGCGAGCACGACCGGCGGCTGCACGGTGTGCGGGCCGATGCGGAGCAGCGGGAGGGCGGGGGCGAGCGTGGTCATGGCCCCATTGTCCCGTACGCGGGGGGCAGCGCGGAGACCGGTGAGGGGGACGGGCGGGGACGGGCACGGGCCCGGACCACCGAGGTGGTCCGGGCCCATGCCCGTACGGGTGGTGCGAGGAGATCAGCTCTCGGCCGGTGCGTCCTGCGCCGGTGCGGCCCCGGCGGCGGCGGCGCGCTCACGCATCTTGCGCACCAGCTCCTGCTTCTTGTCCTCGGCGGCCTTGCGGTCGTCGTTGCGCGCGGGGTTCGCGCCCTGCTGTTCGGCGCGGGACAGCTTCTTGCGCTGTCCGCCCACACCGAGGAGGTTGTTGCGGCTCTTGGCCACGGGGTTCTCCCATTCTTGAGTTGCGGAAGTGAGGATGACGTGTCGTGTATCGATCCGATGGGCGACGGGCTCCCGGGCCCGTCGCGCGCTCACTCGTAGATCTGGAAGAACGAAGACATGCCGAAAAGGTACCCCGGCCGGAGGGGTGCCTCATCCGCTTTTTTTCGGCCACGCCCCGGCGACGCCCCGGCCACACCCGGCGACGGTTCAGGCAGCGGCCCCAGGCGGTGGTCTCAGGCGGTCGGGTCGACCGTGGCCTGGTGGGCCTCGGTCAGGTGCTCCTCGGCCTTCAGCCAGGGCAGGAACTGCACCGCTCTGCGCCAGCCGCAGGTGTCGCAGATCAGCTGACGCCGTGCCCCCGGCTTCGTCACGTGGACGACGTGTTCACGGCCGTGCTGGTCCCATCTGCTGACCTTGCTCGTGGTCGTGGACGGCATCCTGGCCTCCCTGTGGACGGGTGCGCCCAGTGTGCCCGAAGCCCCCGGCTCCGTGGAGCGGAACCGGGGGCTTCGGGGCGATGCGCGGGGAGCGGTCAGCAGCCCAGCAGGCGGGAGCCGAGGTAGCTCTGGATCTGGTCCAGGGAGACGCGCTCCTGCTTCATCGTGTCGCGCTCGCGCACGGTCACCGCGTTGTCGTCGAGGGTGTCGAAGTCGACGGTGACGCAGAACGGCGTACCGATCTCGTCCTGGCGGCGGTAGCGGCGGCCGATGGCGCCCGCGTCGTCGAACTCGATGTTCCAGTTCTGTCGCAGGTCGGCGGCGAGGCCCTTGGCCTTCGGCGACAGCTGCGGGTTGCGGGACAGCGGCAGGACCGCGACCTTGACCGGCGCCAGGCGCGGGTCGAGGCGCATCACGGCGCGCTTCTCCATGACGCCCTTGGCGTTGGGCGCCTCGTCCTCGTTGTAGGCGTCGAGGAGGAAGGCCAGCATCGAGCGGCCGACACCGGCCGCGGGCTCGATGACGTACGGCGTGTAGCGCTCGCCCTTCTCCTGGTCGAAGTAGGAGAGGTCCGCACCGGAAGCCTTGGAGTGCGCGTTGAGGTCGTAGTCGGTGCGGTTGGCGACACCCTCCAGCTCGCCCCACTCGCTGCCGCCGAAGCGGAAGCGGTACTCGATGTCAGCGGTGCGCTTGGAGTAGTGGGAGAGCTTCTCCTGCGGGTGCTCGAACCACCGCATGTTCTCCTCGCGCAGGCCCAGGCCGGTGTACCAGTTCCAGCGCTGCTCCATCCAGTACTCCTGCCACTGCTCGTCCTCGCCCGGCTTGACGAAGAACTCCATCTCCATCTGCTCGAACTCGCGCGTGCGGAAGATGAAGTTGCCCGGAGTGATCTCGTTCCGGAAGGACTTGCCCATCTGCGCGATGCCGAACGGCGGCTTCTTGCGCGAGGTCTGCTGCACCTGGCCGAAGTTGGTGAAGATGCCCTGCGCGGTCTCGGGGCGCAGGTAGGCGACCGAGCCGGTGTCCTGGGTGGGGCCGAGGTGGGTGGAGAGGAGCCCCGAGAACGCCTTGGGCTCCGTGAAGGTGCCCTTGTTGCCGCAGTTGGGGCAGTTGAGGTCGGCCAGGCCGTTCACGGGCGCCTTGCCGTGCTTCTCCTCGTACGCCTCCTCCAGATGGTCGGCGCGGTAGCGCTTGTGACAGGAGGTGCACTCGGTGAGCGGGTCGGAGAACGTGGCGACGTGGCCGGAGGCGACCCAGACATCGGGGGCCAGGATGACCGACGAGTCGAGACCGACCACGTCCTCGCGGGAGGTGACCATGTAGCGCCACCACTGGCGCTTGAGGTTCTCCTTCAGCTCGACGCCCAGCGGCCCGTAGTCCCAGGCGGCCTTCTGGCCGCCGTAGATCTCACTGCAGGGATAGACGAAGCCACGGCGCTTGCTCAGGCTGACGATGGTGTCGATCTTGTCGGCGGCCACGGTGCTCTCTTCATTACGACGGCGAAATTGGACAGGGGCGGCGCGAAGCGCCGGGCGGGCGAATGCCTCAGATTACCGGCGGGCGCACCCCCTGGATCAAATCGGTGGGCCGCACCGCGGTCACTGTGCGCGAATCCGGGCATCTCATCAGCCTTGTTGACAATCGTTTCCACTTTTGTTGAAAATGACTGTCATGAACATACGTCGCCTCATACCCACAGCCGCCGTGTCCGGAGCAGTCGTCCTCGGTCTCACCGCGCTCTCCGCCTGCTCCTCCTCCGACGCGGCCGAGGGCGGGAGCGGGAGCGGGAGCGGCGGCAAGGTGGACGTGGTGGCGTCCTTCTACCCGATGCAGTTCCTGGCCGAGGAGATAGGCGGCTCGCACGTCTCCGTCACCTCGCTGACGAAGCCGGGCGTGGAGCCGCACGACCTGGAGCTCAGCCCCCAGCAGATCGGTGAGCTGGGCGAAGCCGACTACCTCCTCTACCTCAAGGGCATACAGCCGGCCGTCGACGACGCCGTGGCGCAGGCCGGGGTGAAGAACACGGTGGACGCGGCGGAGCTCACCACACTCGAGAACCACGGCGCGGAGGTCGACGGCCACGCGCACGAGGAGGGCGAGGAGCACGCCGACGAGCACACCCACGAGGGCGAGGAGCACACCCACGAGGGTGCCGACCCGCACATCTGGCTCGACCCGGTGAAGTACGCCGAGGTCGCCGAGGGCGTCGGCAAGTCCCTGGAGAAGGCCGACCCCGACCACGCCGCGGACTACCGCAAGAACACCGATACGCTGGTCGAGAAGCTGAACGGCCTGGACAAGGCCTACGAGGCCGGACTGAAGAACACCGCGACGAAGACGTTCATCACCACCCACTCCGCCTTCGGGTACCTCGCCGAGCGCTACGGCCTCACCCAGCAGGGCATCGCCGGCATCGACCCCGAGGCCGAGCCCAGCCCGGCCCGGATCGACGAGATCCACTCCGTCGCCGGGAAGAGCAAGGCCACCACGGTGTTCTTCGAGACGCTCGCCAGCGACAGGACCGCGAAGACCCTGGCGAAGGACCTCGACCTGAAGACCGACGTCCTGGACCCGCTGGAGGGAATCACGGACAAGTCCGCGGGCGCTGACTACATCGAGGTCATGGAGTCCAACCTCACCGCGCTGCAGAAGGCCCTCGGCGCGAAGTGAGCCCCGCAGCACCCGAACCACCCGCAGCAGCACCGGAGGCGATCATGCCCGAGCCCAGTACGCCAGAACCCGTGATCAGCTTGCGCGGAGCCACGGCGATCCTCGGCGCGCGCCCCGTGCTGCGCGGCGTGGACCTCACCGTCCACCGCGGCGAGGTCGTGGCGCTGCTCGGCGCCAACGGATCCGGCAAGTCCACCGCCGTACGCTCCGTCATCGGCCAGGTGCCGCTCACCGACGGGACCGTCGAGCTGTTCGGCACGCCGCTGCGGCGCTTCCGCCGGTGGGCCCGCGTGGGATACGTACCGCAGCGCACCACGGCCGCCGGCGGCGTCCCCGCCACGATCCGCGAGGTCGTCGCCTCCGGGCGCCTGTCGCGTACGAAGCTCAGGCTGCCGGGCCGGGCGGACCGGGCGGCCGTGGACCGGGCCATCGAGCTCGTCGGCCTCACCGACCGCGCCGGGGACTCCGTGAACGCCCTCTCCGGCGGCCAGCACCAGCGGGTCCTGATCGCCCGTGCGCTCGCCTCCGAGCCCGAGGTGCTGATCATGGACGAGCCGATGGCCGGCGTCGACCTGGCCAGCCAGGAGATCCTCGCCACGACGCTGCGCGAGCAGGTCGCCGGCGGGGCGACGGTGCTGCTCGTCCTGCACGAGCTCGGCGCCCTGGAACCCCTGATCGACCGGGCGATCGTCCTGCGCGACGGCTGCGTCATGCACGACGGGCCGCCCCCCGAGGCCGTGGGCCAGCACGCCCTGCCCGGCCACGACCACGTACACCCCCACGCGGCCTCCGAGCCCGTCCGGACGGGACTGCTGAGCTGATCATGCTGGAATTCCTGAACCCCCCCTTCATGCAGCGGGCACTGATCGCGGCCGTCCTGGTCGGGATCACCGCCCCCGCCATCGGCATCTACCTGGTCCAGCGCCGTCAGGCCCTGATGGGCGACGGCATCGGGCACGTGGCGATGACCGGCGTCGGCCTCGGCTTCCTGCTCTCCACCAACCCCGTCTGGATGGCGACGCTCGTCGCCGTGGCCGGTTCGGTCGTCATGGAACTGATCCGCTGGTACGGGCGCACCCGGGGCGACATCGCCCTGGCCATGCTGTTCTACGGCGGTATGGCGGGTGGAGTGATGCTGATCAACCTCTCGGACACCGGCTCCAACGCCAACCTGACCTCGTTCCTCTTCGGCTCCCTGTCGACGGTCTCCGAGGAGGACATCACCGCGATCGTCGTGCTGGCCGCCTTCGTGGTGCTGGTCACCGTGGGGCTGCGGCGGCAGCTGTTCGCGGTCAGCCAGGACGAGGAGTTCGCCCGGGTCACCGGGCTGCCGGTGCGCGCGCTCAACCTGCTGGTCGCCGTGACGGCGGCGGTCACCGTCACGGTGGCGATGCGGGTCGTCGGCCTGCTGCTGGTCAGCGCGCTGATGGTGGTGCCGGTCGCCGCCGCGCAGCAGATCTCGAAGTCCTTCAAGGTGACGTTCGTCCTGGCCGTCGTCATCGGTACGGCCGTCACCCTGGCCGGCACCGTGACCTCGTACTACCAGGACGTGCCGCCCGGCGCGACGATCGTGCTGCTGGCCATCGCCGCCTTCGTCCTGCTGACGGCGCTCGCCACGCCGTTGGCCCGCAGGCGCGCCCGGGCCCGTGGGAGCGAGGCGGACCGGTGCACCCTCGACGTGCCGACGGCCCGTCCGGCGTCGGACGACGTGCGGGTGGGACCGTGACGCCGGGACGGGCTGGCACAATGGCCCGACACACGTACGGGCGACACGAGGAGGCAGCGGTGGCGACGGCGCCGATCAGTGACACGAACGTGGCTCCGGTGCGCGGCCGGTCCACCCGGCAGCGGGCGGCGGTCGCCGCGGCGCTCGACGAGGTCGACGAGTTCCGCAGCGCCCAGGATCTGCACGATGTGCTCAAGCACCGCGGCGACTCGGTCGGGCTGACCACGGTCTACCGCACGCTCCAGTCGCTGGCCGACGCCGGCGAGGTCGACGTCCTGCGCACGACCGACGGCGAGGCCGTCTACCGGCGCTGCTCGACCGGTGACCACCATCACCACCTGGTCTGCCGTGTCTGCGGCAAGGCCGTCGAGGTCGAGGGTCCCGCCGTGGAGCAGTGGGCCGAGACCGTCGCCGCACAGCACGGCTATGTGAACGTGGCCCATACGGTGGAGATCTTCGGCACCTGCGCCGAGTGCGCGGGCGCGGGCGCGAAGGACTGACCCCGCCGGACACAGGACGGCCGCCCCGGAGGGGCCCCGGCGGCGGGGCGGCCCCTCCGCACGGTGTCAGCCCTTGGTGATGTCCTCGGCGCCGCCGAAGCGCCGGTCGCGCCGGGCGAACTCCAGGCAGGCGTTCCACAGGTCGCGGCGGTCGAAGTCCGGCCACAGGACGTCCTGGAAGACCATCTCGGCGTAAGCGCTCTGCCAGATCAGGTAGTTGGACGTGCGCTGCTCCCCGCTGGGGCGCACGAAGAGGTCCACGTCCGGCATGTCCGGGTAGTAGATGTACTTCGCGAACGTCTTCTCGTTGACCTTCGAGGGGTCGAGCTTCCCGGCCGCGACATCCTCCGCGATGCGCTGCGCCGCGTCGGCGATCTCGGCCCTGCCGCCGTAGTTCACGCAGAAGTACAGCGTCATCCTGTCGTTGTCCTTGGTCTGCTCCTGCGCGACCTGGAGCTCCTGGACGACGGACTTCCACAGCTTCGGCATGCGGCCGACCCAGCGGATACGGATGCCGAGCTCGTCCATCTCGTCGCGGCGGCGGCGGATGACGTCCCTGTTGAAGTTCATGAGGAACTTCACCTCGTCCGGGGAGCGCTTCCAGTTCTCCGTGGAGAACGCGTACAGCGAGAGGTTCTTGACGCCCATCTCGATGCAGCCCTTGAGGACGTCCATGACGACCCCCTCACCGACCTTGTGGCCCTCGGTGCGCGGAAGACCCCGCTCCTTGGCCCAGCGGCCGTTACCGTCCATCACGACGGCGACGTGCTTGGGCACGAGTTCGCCGGGGATCTCCGGCGGGGTGGCACCGGAGGGGTGCGGCTCGGGGGTCTTGTACTCACGCCGGTTACGGCCGCCGAGCATCCCGCGTACTGCCATGGGCTTCTCTCGTCTCCCTGTGTCATTTCTCCACGTACCGCAGCGAGCGCAGGCCGCGCTCCAGATGCCAGTGCAGATAGGCGGACACGAGCCCGCTCCCCTCCCTGACATGACGCGCCTCGGACGCGTCCGCCGTCTCCCAGTCACCGGTGAGCAGCGCGCTCAGCAGGTCGACGGCCTCCGCCGAGGGTACGACGCTGCCGGGCACCCGGCAGTCGCCGCATATGACGCCGCCCGCCGCGACGGAGAAGAACCGGTTCGGTCCGGGCATTCCGCACTTGGCGCAGTCGTCGAAGCTGGGGGCGTAGCCGTTGACGGCGAGGGAACGCAGCAGGAACGCGTCCAGGATGAGATTCGGCGCGTGTTCGGCGCGTGCGAGGGTGCGGAGCCCGCCGACGAGCAGCAGGTACTGCTGGACCGCGGGCTCGCCCTCGTGGTCGGTGAACCGCTCGGCGGTCTCCAGCATCGCGGTGCCCGCTGTGTAGCGGGCGTAGTCGGAGACGATGCCGCCGCCGTACGGGGCGATCGTCTCGCTCTGGGTGCACAGGGGGAGCCCGCGGCCGATGAGCTCGCTGCCACGGGCGAAGAACTGCACGTCCACATGGGAGAAGGGCTCCAGCCGTGCCCCGAACTTCGACTTGGTGCGGCGCACGCCGCGCGCCACGGCACGCACCCGCCCGTGGCCGCGGGTCAGGATCGTGATGATCCGGTCGGCCTCGCCCAGCTTCTGCGTACGCAGCACGACGCCGTCGTCCCGGAACAAGCTCATGCGCCCATTGTCGCCCACCGGGGCACCGGGAGGCCCGGCAAGGGTCTACGAGGGCGTGCGCGCCGCCTCCAGCAGCTTCGCGGTGTCCGCGGGGCAGAGCTGGAGCGCGCTGCCCACCGTCGTCAGCACGTGGCGCTCCGCCTGGGTGTACGGGCCGTCGGCGAGCGCGATCCTGGCGCCCCGCAGCAGGAGCGTCTCCCGGCCGGGCACGGCCAGGTGCGGCGCGAGCGGCTTCAGGACCTCGTGGAGCTCGATGGCGAGGGCGACGCCGCAGGCCTCGGCCGCGAGGTCGGTCCCGTCACCGGGCCCGGTGTCGGCGGCGAGCACCTCGACGACGGTGAAGAGCTGTTCCTGGGAGCAGTCGTCGAGCCCGGCGTCGCGGACGGTGGCCGCGGCGGTCTCCAGGACCGTACGGGAGGTGGTGCCGCCCGCGGCGAGCACGGCGAGCGTGACGGTGTGCACGGCCTCCCGCAGCATCGCCGAGAAGCGGGTGGTGGTGGGGTGGTCGAGGGCATCGGGCGCGCAGTGCGTCCCGCAGGCGGCACATTCGACGACGGGCCCGGCGCTGCCCCGGTTCAGCAGCGGCAGGCCGAGGACGGTGAGGCGGTGGCGGCCCGTGAGCCGCCGGTAGTTGCGGTCACCCCCGCAGCGCGGGCAGAAGAACTCTCCGTCGCCGACGGTGTCCCAGGCGGTGCGGATGCCGTAGATGCGCATGCGCATGGCGCGTTGTCCTTTGGCTGTCCGCACGTCGCACACCTCCGTAACACCACGGCAACACTGCCGCGTCGGACGTGATGTTAGCCACATCTGTGAGGTGACGTCAGTATCCTGGGCGCCCGAACCCCGGATATGGCCGAACCCCGTCCACCCTCGACGGGTGAACGGGGCTCCTGGACCACGGGATCCGGCGGCGTATCGGACGTTCGTCCGGAATGCCGGGCTACGGCGTCAGCGGGACGCGCGGTTGACCGCGGAGACGACCGCCTTCAGCGAGGCGCGCGTGGTGTTGGCGTCGATACCGATGCCCCACAGCACCTTGCCGTCGATCGCGCACTCGATGTAGGAGGCGGCCTGGGCGCTCGCACCCTCGCTCATCGTGTGCTCGGTGTAGTCCAGCAGGCGGGCGTCGATGCCGATGGCCTGCAGCGCTTCGAAGAACGCCGAGATCGGGCCGTTGCCCGTGCCGGTCAGCACCGTGTCCGTGCCGTCGACGGTGGCCTCGACGGTGATGGTGTCCTGGCCGTCGGTGCCGGTGGTCGTCTGGCCGGAGCGGATCTGTACGCGCCCCCAGGCGTTCTCGGGGCTCGGCAGGTACTCGTCCCGGAAGGCCGACCAGATCTGGGCCGGCGTGACCTCGCCGCCCTCGGCATCGGTCTTGGCCTGAATGATCCGGGAGAATTCGATCTGCATCCGGCGCGGCAGGTCCAGCTTGTGGTCGTTCTTCAGGACGTAGGCGATTCCGCCCTTGCCGGACTGCGAGTTGAC
>NZ_DATMVN010000811.1:0-5361 GCF_035563135.1 Streptomyces sp. | reverse complement strand
GGCGGTGCGGAGGCGGTCCGGCATGTGGTGAACGTCTTCCCCATCTCGTCATTTCCGCCCGGGGGCGGTTCCCTGTCCCCTGACGCTACCTCCCGGTCACGCCCCCGTCCCGTGGGGGCCGCCGGGTGTGCCGGTATCGTTGCTGACGGTCGGACCGTTCGTAGAGTTCCCCGTATCCCAGGAGGAGCTTCTTTCGTACGACCATACAAATGCACCTCCTGTACATCGCGTACCTGCTGCACCACGCGAGAAAGGGCCCCGCCGTGGCCTCCCCGCCCCCCTTCGCCGCTCCGGCCCGTGTGGTCGTGCTCGTCTCCGGCTCAGGCACGAACCTCCAGGCTCTCCTCGACGCGATCGATGACGACCCCGAGGGTTACGGGGCCCGGATCGTCGCCGTCGGCGCGGACCGCCACGGCACGGCCGGCATCGAGCGTGCCGAGCGCGCCGGGCTCCCCACCTTCGTGTGCAAGCTCGGCGAGTACGCGAACCGTGACGGGTGGGACGCCGCTCTGACCGCGGCCGTGGCGGAACACCGCCCGGACCTCGTCGTGTCCGCGGGATTCATGAAGATCGTGGGCAAGGGCTTCCTGGCCGAGTTCGGCGGCCGCGTCGTCAACACCCACCCCGCCCTGCTCCCCAGCTTTCCCGGTGCCCACGGTGTCCGCGACGCGCTCGCGTACGGCGTGAAGGTCACCGGGTGCACCGTCCACTTCGTCGACGACGGCGTCGACACCGGTCCGATCATCGCGCAGGGCGTGGTCGAGGTGACCGAAGAGGAAACGGTGGAGGGTGAAGCCGCCCTCCACGAACGCATCAAGGAAGTCGAGCGCAAGCTGCTCGTCGAGGCCGTGGGGCGGCTCGCCCGTGACGGCTATCGCATTGAGGGACGAAAGGTTCATCTCGGTCATGTCGGTGAATAAGCCCATCCGTCGCGCCCTGGTCAGCGTCTACGACAAGACGGGGCTCGAAGACCTCGCCCGCGGTCTGCACGAGGCGGGTGTCGAGCTGGTGTCCACCGGCTCCACCGCCGGGAAGATCGCAGCCGCCGGTGTGCCCGTCACCAAGGTCGAGGAGCTCACCGGCTTCCCCGAGTGCCTCGACGGCCGCGTCAAGACGCTGCACCCCCGGGTGCACGCCGGCATCCTCGCCGACCTGCGCCTGGACGCCCACCGCGAGCAGCTCGCCGAGCTCGGTGTGGAGCCGTTCGACCTCGTGGTCGTCAACCTGTACCCGTTCAAGGCGACCGTCGCCTCCGGCGCGTCCGACGACGAGTGCGTGGAGCAGATCGACATCGGCGGCCCGTCGATGGTCCGCGCCGCCGCCAAGAACCACCCGTCCGTGGCGGTGGTGACCAGTCCGGAGCGCTACGCCGACGTCCTCGCCGCGGTCAAGGCGGGCGGCTTCGACCTGACCGCCCGCAAGCGGCTCGCCGCCGAGGCCTTCCAGCACACCGCCGCCTACGACGTGGCCGTCGCCGCCTGGTTCGCCGAGGGTTACGCGGCCGCCGACGACTCCGGCTTCCCCGACTTCTCCGGTGCGACCTTCGCGCGCAAGAACGTCCTGCGCTACGGCGAGAACCCGCACCAGCCCGCCGCGCTCTACACCTCGGGCGAGGGCGGACTCGCCGAGGCCGAGCAGCTGCACGGCAAGGAGATGTCCTACAACAACTACACGGACACCGACGCCGCCCGCCGCGCGGCCTACGACCACGCCGAGCCGTGCGTCGCGATCATCAAGCACGCCAACCCGTGCGGCATCGCGATCGCCGACGACGTCGCCACGGCGCACCGCAACGCGCACGCCTGTGACCCGCTGTCCGCGTTCGGCGGCGTCATCGCCGTCAACCGGCCGGTGACCGTCGAGATGGCCGAGCAGGTCGCGGAGATCTTCACCGAGGTCATCGTCGCCCCGGCGTACGAGGACGGTGCCGTCGAGGTGCTGGCCCGCAAGAAGAACATCCGGGTGCTGCGCTGCCCCGACGCCCCGTCCGCCGAGGTCGAGGTCAAGCCGATCGACGGTGGCGCCCTGCTCCAGGTCACCGACCGGCTCCAGGCCGAGGGCGACGACCCGGCCGGCTGGACGCTGGCCACGGGTGAGGCGCTCTCCGCCGACGAGCTCAGGGAGCTCGCCTTCGCCTGGAAGGCCTGCCGCGCGGTCAAGTCCAACGCGATCCTGCTCGCCAAGGACGGTGCCTCCGTCGGCGTCGGCATGGGACAGGTCAACCGCGTCGACTCCGCGAAGCTCGCGGTCGAGCGGGCGGGCGAGGAGCGGGCCCGGGGCGCGTACGCCGCGTCCGACGCCTTCTTCCCCTTCCCCGACGGCCTGGAGATCCTCACCGCCGCCGGCATCAAGGCCGTCGCCCAGCCCGGTGGCTCGGTCCGCGACGAGCTGGTCGTCGAGGCCGCGAAGAAGGCGGGCGTGACCATGTACTTCACCGGTACGCGCCACTTCTTCCACTGACGGCACCGCACCGACACGACCGCAGGCCGCACCCGCCGGGTGCGGCCTGCGGTGCGTCCCGCCGTACGGAGACCAGTCGTCCCTCTGTTCTAATGAATGGCCTTGCCGGACCGTAGCGGGCGGGACCGGTGCGACCGGCGGTGACCGGTGTGGAATCCGTGGCGGGGGCATCGTGCTTGACCTGAACCAGAGCGGGACCGACGTGCCCGGGGCGCAGACCCCGGGGCCGGCCGGGAGTGCGCCGCACCCGGCGCCGCTGCGCCCGTACCTCATCGCCGCCGCGGTGCTGTGCGCGCTCTACTTCCTCTACGGATACCTGCGCTTCAGCCACTTCCAGTCGCCCTCCTGGGACCTGGGCATCTTCGAGCAGGAGGTGCGCGCGTACGCCGGGTTCGACGCCCCCGTCGTCGACATCAAGGGACCGGGTTACCTGATCCTCGGTGACCACTTCAGCCCCTTGGTGGCGCTCCTCGTCCCGCTCTACTGGATCTGGCCGTCCGCCCTCGCCCTGCTGTTCGCCCAGGCCGCCCTGTTCGCCGCCTCCGCGGTGATCGTCGGACGCACCGTCCAGCAGGTGCTGGGCGGCCGCTCCGGGCTCTGCGTCACCGTCGCGTACGGGCTGTCCTGGGGGCTTCAGGAAGCGGTGAAGGCCGACTTCCACGAGATAGCCCTCGCCGTCCCGCTGCTGGCCCTGGTCTGCCGGGCCCTGCTCATGGAGCGGTGGCGGGCCGTCGTCCTGTGGTCGCTGCCGCTGGTCCTGGTCAAGGAGGACCTCGGAGTCACCGTCGCTGTCGTCGGCGGACTCCTGGCCCTGTACGGGCGGCGGCTCCAGGGATTCCTGCTCGCGGCCTTCGGCGTGTGCGCGTTCGCGCTGACCGTGCTGGTGCTCATACCGGCGGCCAGCAGCGCGGGGACGTACGACTACTGGAAGAAGATCGAGGAGAACGGCGGGCAGCAGGTCTCCCCGCTCGACTCCGTGCTCGGCGTGTTCAACTCGTCCGTCAAGCTGGAGATGCTGGTCTTCCTGGTCGGCATCACCGCTTTCATGGCGCTGCGCTCCCCCCTGATCCTGCTCGTCCTGCCCACCCTCGGCTGGCGTCTGCTCTCCCAGGACTCCAACCACTGGGGCATGGTCTGGCACTACAGCGCGATCCTGATGCCGGTGGTCTTCCTGGCCATGGCCGACGGCATCCGCCGCAGCCAGGGGTCGAAGCGGCCCTGGCTCGTCTCGTATGCGAACGTCGCCGTCCCGGTGGCCGCGGCGATCGCCGTCGCCCTCACCCAGCACCTCCCGCTCCGCGACCTGCTGCGCCCGGAGACCTACCGCGCCGACGCGCGCACCCACGCGGCCGAAGCGGCGCTGGACGCCATCCCCGTGGGCGCGCGGGTGGAGACCGACATCACGCTCATGGCGCACCTGACCTCGGACCGCACGGTCCACTGGATCGGCGGGGCGCCCGGCACCGCGCCCGACGTCGTCGCGATCAACCTGGACTTCGGCTGGTCGCGGCCGATCGAGGATCCGGTGAAGTACGCCCAGCAGCTCCACCCGGAGGCGCGCTACCGGATCTCCCGGCAGGCGGGTTCCTTCGTCGTCATGGAGCGGACCACGCCGGCGCCCCGGAACGGCTGAAGGCCGCACACCCGCGGACGAGCGGGTGCTGCGGCCTTCATGCGCGGGTGCGCCGGGACGTCAGTGCTGCTGCTGGCGGGTGAACCAGGCGCCGCCGTCGGACTTCGCCACGAAGACGACGACCAGGATGGCCAGGACCGTGTGGATGAGGCCGATCAGGATGAAGGGGTAGATGCCGAGGATCGCCGTGATCACGCCGAAGACGATGGCGGTGATGCGTATTCCGTTGCCGCCCTTGCCGAACTTGGCGGCGAGGAAGACGGCGAGGACGCCCCACAGGATCGCGAAGACGACGATGCCCCACAGCGCGTTGCCCGAGTAGTCGGCGAGCTGCTGGAACTGGACGTCCTCCTTCAGCGTCGGGTCCTCCTTGGCGGCGTTCACGGCCGCGGCGGCGAGGGCGACGAAGATCGCACCGATGACCTGGAGACCGGCGATCACGAAGAGCATGACGCGGGCGGCCTTCACACCGCCCGGCATCTCGGTGGGCCCGCCGGGGTAGCCGTAACCGCCCTGGACCGGCGGTGCCTGCGGGTAGCCGTAACCCTGCTGGGGCGCACCCTGCGGGGCCTGCTGGGGGTAGCCGTAGCCCGGCTGCCCGCCCGGCTGCGCGCCCTGCTGCTGGCCGTAGGGGTTGTTGGGGTCGCCGAAGCTCATGGCGGGGTTCCTCCGTTGCGAAGTGCTGGGGACGACGCGGCCCGAGCGGAGGAATCGTGTGCAATCTGAACGGTGGTCCCCCCGACACTGTCCGCGGTGATGCGGGCCTTATCGTCGTCGTGACATCCGCATTTTGTCCAGCTGGTTGCCGAATGTGTTGTGCAAGTGCAATCTCTTGTCCACGAGGCAGACCAGGATTGGTACGCGGGCGGGGTCATCCGCGAGGATGGGTGTCATGACTGCCCAGATTCTCGATGGCAAGGCCACCGCAGCTGCGATCAAGTCCGACCTGACCGTCCGCGTGGCGGCCCTCAAGGCGCAGGGCATCACCCCCGGCCTGGGGACCCTGCTCGTCGGCGACGACCCGGGCAGCCGCTGGTACGTGAACGGCAAGCACCGTGACTGCGCCCAGGTCGGCATGGGCTCCATCCAGCGTGAACTCCCCGGCACCGCCACCCAGGAGGAGATCGAGGAGGTCGTGCGCGAGCTCAACGCCGACCCCGACTGCACGGGCTACATCGTCCAGCTGCCCCTGCCGAAGGGGATCGAGGAGAGCCGGATCCTCGAGGCGATGGACCCCGCCAAGGATGCCGACGGCCTCCACCCGGTCA
>NZ_DATMVN010000810.1:0-2971 GCF_035563135.1 Streptomyces sp. | reverse complement strand
GCCCCGCGCGTGGGCGCCGCGGCGCGAGGGCTGCTCGCGGGGCGTCACGGTACGACGGTGACCGGCCAGCGCCCGGCCTTCACGAGCCGGACCGCCACCGAGCCGATGAAGCGATGCCCGGCGGACTCCGAAGCGCCCACGACCACGGCGTCCGCCTTCAGCTCGTCGGCCGCCGCCACGAGCCCGTTGTACGGGTCGCCGGGGAAGGTGTGGAATTCCCAGCGGACCTTCCATATGCCCTTCAGCTGCTCGGCCGCGGTCCTGATCTCGTTCACCAGCCCCTCGGCGACCTCCCCGGTCGTGTCGGCGGCCGGGGCCCCCAGTGCGGTGCCGGCCGACATCACCGGCTGGACGTAGACGAGGGCGAGCAACGCGTTCTGCCGACGGGCGAGGCCCGCGGCGTACGCGGCAGCCCGCATCGAGGACCCGGAGCCGTCGATGCCCGCGACGATCACCTTGGGGCCGTCCGTGCCGCGTTCGAAGCGGTGGTGTTGCTGATCGGTCACGGCCCTGAGGTTAGCCGCTCCCGCCGACCGCCCACCGGGTCCCTCCGGAGGCCCGGAACCTCTCCCGCCGGATACCGCGGAGGCACTCCATCCATCGGGTGCAAAACACCGCATACCCGGTGTCGGCGGCAGGAACGGGCGTAACTCCGTGCGAGCAGTTGGTCATGAAGCATGATCAGTTTCCAGCGGAACGTCGCACCGTGCTGCGCCTCGCCCTCGCACTGGGGGCCGCCACCGCGGTGCACGTGATCTCAGCCGATCCGACCAGGACACCCGCACGCCCCGGCGGTGCGCCGCCGCCCCCGGCCGCCGGGTCTCCGGTCCGGGCCCAAGCGGGCCCCGGCGCCTACCGGCTGCGCCCCATGACCTCGGCCGCGCCGCCCCGCTTCCTGCCCGCAGCACCACCCGTCCGCACCCGGCCGTTCGAGAAGCTGCCCGAGCTGGGGAGCGACGCCCTGGTGCTCACCTTCGACGACGGCCCCGACCCGCGGTACACCCCGGACATCCTGTCCACGCTGCGAAGATATGACGTCCGTGCGATGTTCTTCGTCTGCGGGGAGATGGCGGTGGAGAATCGCGACCTGCTCCGGGAGATGGCCGACGACGGGCATGTGGTCGGCAACCACTCCTGGTCGCACCCCCTGATCCCGAAGCTCTCCCGAGGGGCGATCCGGGACGAGCTCGGCAGCACCAGCGAGGTGGTCGAGAAGACCCTGGGTGCCCCGCCCCTCTGGTACCGCGCCCCGTACGGCGCCTGGAACCGCAACTCCTTCGAGATCGGCGCCGCGATGGGCATGGAACCGATGGCCTGGACCGTCGACACGCTGGACTGGACCACGCCGGGCACCGACACCATCGTCCGCCGGGTCCACAAGGGCGCGGCGCCCGGCGTCGTGGTGCTGTCGCACGACGCGGGCGGAAACCGGTCCCAGAGCGTGGCGGCCCTGCGCCGGTACCTGCCCGCGCTCATCGGGAGGGGCTACCGCCCGACCGTCCCGCACCGCAGCTGACGAGGACGGCACGCCCTTCCGCCCCGGCTATCGCGTCTCGATCAGCCGGGCGAAGACCACCACGTTCCCGTCGTAACCGTCGGCCTTCGAATAGGCCCCGCCGCAGGTGATGACCCGGAGTTCGGCGTGCCCGGTGTCGCCGTACACCCGTGCTCCGGGGAAGTCGTTCTTGGAGAAGACCTCGACGCCGTAGATCTCGAACACCGCGACCCGGCCGTCGTAACGGGACACCTCGACCCGCCGGCCCTTGTCGAGAGAGCCCAGGCCGTAGAAGACCGCAGGACCGGCGAGGTTGTCGACATGGCCGACCATCACGGCGGTCCCGCGCTGACCGGGGGCGATGCCGTTCTGGTACCAGCCGGCGAGATTCGGGTCCTGGGCGGGCGGTGCCTCGATCCAGCCGGCCGGGTCCAGGTTCACATCGACGACGGGTGCGTCGACCTGGATCGACGGGATCCGGATGCGCTCGGCGGGGGCGTACGCGAGCGGCTGCACGGGCTCGCCTTCGACCGGCGCGGACACCGCGGTGTCCCGGGGGCCGGCCACCGAGGCCGCGGCAGCGGGCTGTGGCGGCCCGGGGGCCGTCTCCACGCCGTTGCGCATCAGAGCGAGACCGCTCAGCATCACCAGGGCGATCGCGCCCCATGGCGTGCGTCTGCTCCGCTCGGCGCTCCACCGGTCCCGGCCCATGGCTCTCCCTTCGTCGCGACACCGCCACGCTAGGCGCGGGTCCGTGCCGAGGCGATCAGGGAAGAGCGAACGGGTGGCGGCCGGCCGGGCCCCGGCGGCGACGTCTTCTTTTCGGAGTAATCAGCGGATAAAAATTCTGACGGACCGTGACCTGGGGCTCCGTCAGATTCAGGGCTTTGCCCACGGCGTGTCGGCTCACCGGGGTGGAGTAGTGCCGAAGTGCAGCACATGCGGTATCTGGTGAGGGTTCGTCATGGGATGCGTATGTGTCGACTGATCCTGGAGGACAAGACTCCGGGGCGCTTCCCGCTGGAGGTTCGAAAATGCGTGCTTCACGCGTTCTCGCGGTGACCGCGACCGCATTCGCGACAGTCGGGCTCGCTGCCCCGCTGGCCGCCGCCGGCGGCGGGCCGGGCAGCAACCCGAACAACTTTCCGACCAACGTCACCGTCAACCCGTCCTCGGTGCACCAGGGCGCCACGATGCAGATCAGCGCAGAGGGCTGCGGCCGTTCCGGCGGCAAGGTGTGGTCGAACGCGTTTCCGACGGTGAACCTCTCGCCGGGCCGGGTCGGCTACGCCACGGCGCGTATCCGGGACAACGCGACGCCCGGCCGGTACAGCCTGTCCGTGAAGTGCAACGACAGCAACAACAACTTCGGCGGCGGCAACGGTGGTGACGGCGGCCAGGGCGGCAACGAGGGCCGGGGCGGCAACGGCGGTGAGCACGGTCAGGGCGGCAACGGCGGTCAGGGCGGCAACGGGG
>NZ_DATMVN010000809.1:0-13421 GCF_035563135.1 Streptomyces sp. | reverse complement strand
GGGCGACGGCGAGGACCTGCGCCGTCGCTGGATGCGGCATGACCCGGCGCAGCTGATCGCCACCGGTGCGCAGTTGTCGGCCGAGCCGGACCGGGTCGACGAGCTCGCCGCGCTGCCCCTCCCCGTGCACGTGGTCTCGGGTGAGCGCGACGACGTCTGGCCGGTGCCGCTGCTGGACGGCATGGCGCAGCGGCTGGGCGCCCGCCGCACCGTGATCGAGGGCGCCGAGCACTCCCCCAACACGGCCCGGCCGCTGGAGACGGCCGCGGCGCTCGTGTCGTTCTGGGCCGGCCTCTGAACCGGAGGGCACCGGAAAAGGCCTGTCCCGGGGCGGGTGTTCCGCACCGGGACAGGCCTGCGGTCAGTTCACCTGGGTGAAGGGCGTCCAGCCGGTGCCGATCCTGACTCCGGACCGGACGCCGCCGGTGCCGTTCCCCTCTGGCCCGGACTGTGCGGCGGCGGCCGCGGGTACCGGCACCGTTGCGGCCGTGGTGCCCAGGCCGGCCATCCCCAGGGCCGGCGTGGGCACCGGTGCCGCGGTGATGGTTCTGCGATCCTTTCCTCGCCCAGGCCCTCCCCCTCGCACATGCGTGCGCGAGACCAGCCGGCCCGTCATCGCACGCGCTCGGCATGTCCACCGTCCGGGCGTCTCAGTACTGCGCCTGCAGGTGCTGCCAGAAGCCGTCACGCAGCGCCCGGCGCAGATGGGCGTGGCCGCGCAGCGAGTGCTGGAGGAGCCGTTCGGCCTCGACGAGCAGGTCCTGGTCGACGGAGCCAGGCAGATAGGGATGGCCGGGCAGCAGGTCGGCGAGTGCGTCACGGCCGCGGGAGGAGAGCCAGCCGGCGGCGATCTGCGCGCCGACGAAGCGGACGTCCTCGCGTGCGGGTGCCGGGCTGTCGTCCTCGTACATCGTGACGGAGCGGCGGGTCACATACGGACGGCAGAAGTCGAGGTCGAAGGTGCGCTGGCTGTCGACCTCCCAGAGCAGCGGCTCGGCCTGGTTGCGGCCTTCGCCCGCCTCGATGCCCCAGAGGTGGACGCGGGCGCCGTAGCCCTGGGCCGCCTCGACGGCCGAGACCAGGTCCTCGTCGCCGCCGACGAGCGCCGCGTCGCTGATGGCGCGGTGCCGGGCGAGCGACTCCAGGTCGGTGCGGATCAGTGAGTCGACGCCCTTCTGCTGGTTGTTGGCGTTGAGGTTGCCGAGCCTGACCTTGACGTCGGGGAGTTCGGCGATGGACTGCTGCTCGACGGTGTGGATCCGCCGCCTCGCCCCGTCGTACCAGTACACGCGCAGCAGCCTGCTGTCCGCGAAGATCGTGCGGGCCTTGTCGATGAAGGCGTCGATCAGCCCTTCCGCGTCCAGGTCGAAGGACCGGCGGTCCTCGGTGCCGGTGACGAGCAGTCCGGCCGCCGCGTAGACGTAACCCGCGTCCACGAAGATCGCGTGGGTGGAGGGGGTCTTCGACACCTCGGCGAGCACGCGCTGGAGCAGCTCGTTGGTGCGGTCCAGCTGTTCAAGGATGCCCGGCTCCTCGTCCGCCCGCGTCTCCCCGTGACTCATACGGGCCTCATCGTCTGCGTACGGTCGATTACCGACGGGTACTTAGACATCCAAAAAATTTCCTTAGCGTAGGGAATGTTTGCGATAGGCAAGCCGTTGAACCCTCTGTGGAGCGCGAGACGCAGACCGTCCCGCGCTGCCCATCCTTGCGGACGGCAAGCCGTCCTCCCAGCAGTTCTCCAACAGGAGGATCAGACGAAGGGAAGCCATATGCGCTTCGAGATCATGCGACTCGACGATGTCGACGGTACCGCCGTGGACAGCACCGTCGTGGACGCCGCCTCCGTCAACCGGATCGTGCAGCAGGCCGCGGCAATGGGCCAGCGCATCTACATCCGGCCGGCCGACACGTCGGCTTCATGACACCTTGCTCTGCTTCGAGCCGCTGATGTCGGGCGGATGACGAGCTGAAGACGACGCGCCCCCGCACGGATGGTCCGTGCGGGGGCGCTGTGGCGTCCGGGCCGCCGGCCCTCAGGTGCCCTGGATGACCTGGGTGACGCCGTTGATGATCTGCTGTACGGCGATGGCCGAGAGCATCATTCCGGCGAGCCTGGTCACCAGGACCACACCGCCGTCCTTGATCACGCGGATGATCAGCAGCGAGTACCGCATGGCCAGCCAGAGCACGACATGCATCGCGACGATCGCCGCCCAGACCGAGATCTGCCCGGTGGCCCCCTCGGCGTCCTGCACCGCGAGGATCACCGAGACGATCGCGCCGGGCCCGGCGAGCAGGGGCATGCCGAGCGGCACGAGGGCCACATTGACGTCCTTGGTCTGCGTCGGCTCGTCCGTCTTGCCGGTGAGCAGGTCCAGCGCGATGAGCAGCAGGAGGAGCCCGCCCGCGATCATCAGTGCGGGGACGGAGACGTGCAGGTAGTCGAGGATCTGCTGGCCGAGCAGGCCGAAGACGGCGATCACGCCGAAGGCGACCGCGACGGCCTGCAGAGCCATCCCGCGCTGCACCTTGGCGGGGCGGCCCGCGGTCAGGGCCAGGAAGATCGGGGTGATTCCGGGTGGATCCATAATCACAAAAAGGGTGAGAAAAAGGGATCCGAAGACAGCGATGTCGAACACGGTGAGCCTTGCGAGAGAAGAGCGGGCCGAACAGGAGGATCCGTGCGGCCACGCGTCATGAGGACGCGGGGACGCACGGGGGTGTGACAGGGAAGAGGAGGAGGTGCCCCGGTTACGCGGGGAGCGGTCCGCCGGCGCCCGGCACGGGGAAGGCTCCCGTGGCGCGCCGGGTGATCTCGCCGTAGATCTCGGGGTCGGTGGTGTACTCCCCGAGCCGGACGGTCTTGCGTGAGCCGTGGTAGTCGCTGGACCCGGTGGGAAGCAGTCCCAGCTCGGCGGCGAGCCCTCGCAGACGGGCCCTGGTGGGTGCGTCGTGGTCCATGTGGTCGACCTCGATGCCGTCGAGCCCGGCCGCGGCCAGCCGCGCGATCACGGCTTCGGGGACGACCTCGCCGCGCTTGACGGCGAGCGGGTGGGCGAAGACGGTCACGCCGCCCGCAGCCTTGACCAGCCGGACCGCGTCGAACGGGTCGAGCTCGTGCTTGTCGGCGTACGCGCGTCCGCCGTTCCCGAGCCAGGCCGAGGTGAAGGCGTCGGAGACCGAGTCGACGACACCGAGCTCCACGAGCGCGGTGGCGACGTGCGGGCGGCCGACCGAGCCGTCGCCGGCGATCCGCGCGACCTGTTCCCAGGTGACCGGGACGCCGAGCTCCTGGAGCTTGCGCACCATGGCCTGCGCCCGAGGCACCCGGTCGTCCCGGACGAGCTCACGCTCACGGGCCAGTTCGGGTTCGGCCGGATCGAAGAGGTAGGCCAGCATGTGAAGGCCGATGCCGTCGATGCGGCAGGAGAGCTCGGCGCCGGTGACGAGGGTGAGGCCCTCGGGGAGGGCGGCTGCCGCCTGCGCGTGGCCGCCGACCGTGTCGTGGTCGGTCAGGGCGACGACGTCCAGGCCCGCGGCGGCGGCGTTGGCCACCAGCTCGGCCGGGGTGTCCGTGCCGTCCGAAGCGGTGGAGTGGGTGTGCAGATCGATGCGCACGACGCGTACTCCAGTGCTGGCGGGCGGACAGGGACGGTCAAGGATAACCGCCGGGCGTCACCCGTACGGCCCCCGGCCGCAGCACCGCGACCTGATCACGGCGGCGTGAGCAGCCGAGGGCTGAGCGCTCCGCACGGCAGCAGATCCACTTCCCCGCCGGCGTCGCGCAGGTCGGTCAGCACCAGCTCGTCGTACATGAGGAGTCCGGACCGCTCCGGCCAGATGACCGCCCACAGCCACAGGCCACGCGCCTCACCCGCGAAGACCGCCCGGTCGGCGGGGGCGTCCCGGACGTGCCAGAGCGCGGTGGGGCGTCCCGCCGCGAGCACCTTGGCGTCCGGGGCCGCGTCGAGGCGCAGGCAGGAGCCGGGGTCGGGGCCGTCGATGCCGGCGTAACGGGCGCCGAGCCCGACGCCGAGCTCCTCGGCGACGAGCAGCATCTCGCCCATCCCCCCGAGCGGCCCGGGGCCCGAGCACGCGACAACGGTGGCCCGGCCGCCGCTGCGGTCGTCGCCCGCGTACGCCGCGCCCGTGAACAGCCAGCCCACCGGGAGCGGCCAGGGCATCCACACCGGCACCTGGGCCCGGTGCACCACCACGCCCAGCGCCTCGACGCTGGGCGGGACCACCGGCTGCATCGGGTGCACCTGCCCGTGCGCGGAGCACTGCCAGGCGTCGGCGAAAAGTCCGGGCGCCCTGACCCGGCCACCGCATTTCGGGCAACTGGGTTCGCCCCTCATAAAGCCCCACGGTCCTCCCCGTCCGTCGTCGCGTCAAGGACGATCACCCGTCCGCAGCGCGGCTCCCGTCGGCAAAGATAAATGTAACTTGCACTTATTAGAGCGTCTAACTTATTCTGTGCATAACACAACGATCTGATGGAGAGCGAGAGAACCATGCGGGGAGAGGATCCTTTCGACACCGGGGCGACCAGCGTCCTGCGTCAGCCGAGGGCCGTCTGGGCCACGGCCGGCGCCTCGGTCGTGGCCTTCATGGGGATCGGCCTGGTGGACCCGATCCTGCCGTCCATCGCCCAGGGGCTCCAGGCCACGCCCAGCCAGGTGTCCCTGCTGTTCACCTCGTACTTCCTGATCACCGCGGTGGCGATGCTGGTGACGGGCTTCATCTCCAGCCGCATCGGCGGACGCAGGACCTTGCTGGCCGGGCTGGCGCTGGTCGTGGTCTTCGCCGCGCTCTCCGGCACCTCCTCGTCCGTCGCCGAGCTGGTCGGCTTCCGGGCGGGCTGGGGCCTGGGCAACGCCCTGTTCGTGTCCACCGCCCTCGCGGTGATCGTCGGCGCCGCGGCCGGCGGCAGCGCGGCGGCGATCCTGCTGTACGAGTCGGCGCTCGGCCTCGGCATGGCGTGCGGGCCCCTGGTCGGCGCCCTGCTCGGTGACGCCAGCTGGCGCTACCCGTTCTTCGGCACCGCCGCCCTGATGGCGATCGGGTTCCTCTGCATCACCGCGTTCCTCGGGGAACAGCCCAGGCCGGCCCGGAAGACCTCGCTGCTCGACCCCCTCAAGGCGCTCGGCCACGGCGGGCTCGCCTCGGTCGCCACGTCGGCGTTCTTCTACAACTACGCGTTCTTCACGGTCCTGGCCTTCACACCGTTCGTGCTGAACATGTCGCCCTACAGGTCGGGGGCGGTCTTCTTCGCCTGGGGCCTGCTGCTCGCCGTGTTCTCGGTGCTCGTCGCACCCCGCCTGCAGCGGCGGTTCGGTTCACTGAAGGTGGTCGGCGGCTCCCTGGTGCTGCTCGCCGCGGACCTGGTGGTCCTCGGCTACGGCAACCACACGACGGCCATCGTCTGCACCATCGTCTCGGGTGCCTTCATCGGCATGAACAACACCGTCTACACCGAGCTGGCACTCGGCGTCTCGGACGCGCCCCGCCCGGTGGCGAGCGCCGGTTACAACTTCGTCCGCTGGTTCGCCGCGGCCGCGGCGCCCTACCTCGCCCCGAAGATCGAGGAGTGGAGCGACGTCCACACCCCGTTCGTGGTCGCCGCCGTCGCGGCCCTCGTCGGCGCGGTGGTCATCGGGGTCAGGCGCGCCGCGCTGACCCACGAGGCAAAGGAGCTGGAGCCGCGTCACGCCACGGAGGACGGCGTCTCCGTCTTCGCCGGCTGACCCGCCGGCCCGCCGTTCCGGCCCCGCCCGCGGCTCCCCCTCCTGGCCGCGCGGCGGGGCTCCCCCGGTTCCGGGCGTCAGTCCAGAGGTACGGACGCGCGCAGCGGATCCCGCAGGTCCGTCCCCTGCGAGAGCCAGCGCTCCTGGAGTTCCTGCGCACCCCTGACCCGCTTCCAGGCCGCCTCGTTGTGCGTCATCGGCAGCAGCGGCAGGAAGCGCACCGGGTCCATCGGGGCGTCCAGCTCCAGGTCCTCGACGAGGCCGCCCGGCTCGGCGACCAGGACGGAGCTGAAGGGGGCTCCGGCCCACAGCGGCCGGCCGAGGTCCAGCGACGCCCCGGGGGCCACGATCAGCCCCTCGACCTGCGGGGAGGCCGCAAGGACCGCGAGGGGCCGCAGCACCTGGTCGGTGTCGGCGCGACCCAACCGTACGGACAGGACCAGTTCGGCGCGCGGGCCCTTGACGGGGTCGGCGAGCGGCGAGGTCGGATCGGCCATCGGCTGGGCCGACATGCCGAGTGTGGCGTAGCGCACCACGTCACCGTCGATGAAACGGAGCACCTCGATGCGGTCCGTACCGAGGAACGTCACCTCGGCGCGTGCGTCCGGCTCCCCCAGCGCCGTACGGAGCCGGGACTCGACCAGATCAAGAATTTCTCCCATGCCGCGAGCATAGAACGCGTAAGGAACGGGAACAGAAAGGGATTGGCTCCTCACCTGGCTGATAGCCTGAGGCGTCGGTCGGGACAGCACGCGGAGCGCGCTCTCAGTCCTGACAACACGTGATCCCCCACGGGGGACCGGCCGGAGGAGGTGGGGCTGCGGTGGATCCAAGTCGACCGTGCAGTACCAACCGCCCTTCCGTACGACGCTTTTCTTCTGTGATCTGACGCCCTCCCAGGCCGTCACCACGGCAGTTCGCGCACCGGAAGAGCCCCGCGTTTTTGCCTGTCTGTAGCGAACGCCGTCATCGTGCCCGCGCGGTGCCGCCCGCTTTGCGGACGTGAGCGCACGTCCCCATTCCGGGCTGTTCCATGTGCCCGCCGACGGCCCTCCGTGAAGAGGAGCCAGCCTTGTCGATGATCCGTGACCTGCGCGCCGCCGTGCGCCCGTCCCTGCGCAAGAGCAACACCCCGTACAACAGCTACGACGCCACCCGTGACCCGTCCGCCTCCAGCGCCGTCGTCGACTGCGCGGTCTACCGGGACGGACGCCGGGTCACCGGGGCCTCCTGTCTGACTCCGCGCGAGGCGATGCTGCGCGTACGGGAGGAGGGCGGCTTCGCCTGGATCGGTCTGCACGAGCCGACCGAAGAGGAATTCTCCGGTATCGCCCGGGAGTTCGGACTCCATCCGCTCGCCGTCGAGGACGCGGTCCACGCCCACCAGCGGCCCAAGCTCGAACGGTACGACGACACGCTGTTCACCGTCTTCAAGACGATCCACTACGTCGAGCACACCGAACTGACCGCGACCAGCGAGGTCGTCGAGACCGGTGAGGTGATGTGCTTCACCGGGCGGGACTTCGTGATCACCGTCCGGCACGGCGGACAGGGTTCGCTGCGCGCCCTGCGCCACCGCCTCCAGGAGGACCCGGAGCTGCTCTCCAAGGGCCCTTCCGCCGTCCTCCACTCGATCGCCGACCATGTCGTCGACGGTTACATCGCGGTGGCGGCCTCGGTGCAGGACGACATCGACGAGGTGGAGATCGACGTGTTCTCCACCCCCGCCAAGGGAAGCCCGCGCGGATCGGACGCGGGCCGGATCTACCAGCTGAAGCGTGAGGTGCTGGAGTTCAAGCGCGCCGTGTCGCCGCTGCTGCGGCCCATGCAGCTGCTGAGCGAACGCCCGATGCGGCTGGTCGACCCCGACATCCAGAAGTACTTCCGCGACGTGGCCGACCACCTGGCCCGGGTGCACGAAGAGGTCATCGGCTTCGACGAGCTGCTCAATTCGATCCTCCAGGCCAATCTGGCGCAGGCGACCGTCACCCAGAACGAGGACATGCGCAAGATCACCTCCTGGGCGGCCATCATCGCCGTGCCGACGATGATCTGCGGGGTCTACGGCATGAACTTCGACCACATGCCGGAACTGCAGTGGACGTACGGCTATCCGATGGTGCTCGCGCTCATCGGCGTCGTCTGCTTCTCCATCCACCGCACCCTCAAGCGCAACGGCTGGCTCTAATAGAGTTCGGGCATGACTGCTGCTGACGTGTTGCTTGCCCGGGCTCTCGTCGAGGAGGCCACCAAGAAGTCCGGCCTGATCTGGGTGCGGGGGACCGGTCCGTCCCGGGCGCTGTGGCACGTGTGGCACGAGGGGGCGGCCGTGCTCGTCGGGGACGGCCCCGGGGAGCAGCCGCTCCCGGCGGGGCTGGAGACCGGTGCGGCTGCCGAGGTGACCGTACGCAGCAAGGACAAGGGGGGCAGGCTCGTGGCCTGGACCGCCGCGGTCACGGTGCTGGAGCCGCGCTCCGAGGAGTGGGACGCGGCGGTCGGAGAGCTCAGGGGCAAGCGGCTGAACGCCCCGGACGCCGAACAGCTGACGGAGCGCTGGGCACGCGAGTGCCGCGTCGTACGGCTGGTTCCCGGCGCCTCCCGCACCGATCTGCCGGACTCCTCACTGGCCGCGCGGCCGCTGCCCACCGGGGCGACCACGCGGCGCACGGCGCCCGCCGCGCTCCCCCGGCTGCTGCTGAAGCGCCGCGCGAAGCGCTGACCGGCTTCGCCGGCGGAGGGTCAGGGCACCTGTCCGGCGCTTCTCCGTCGGCTAAGGACCCGGGCGGCCGGCTCCGTCAGCCGGAGGATCTGGGGAGTTCGCCGCCGTAGTCGACGGTCTCGTCCTCGGCCGGCGCCTCCAGCGGGAAGGCCTTGCCCCAGTCGGCGAGGGTGACGGTGCCACCGCCACCGCCGCGGGCCACGCGCAGGGGATACGGAGTGCCCTTGAGGGAGACGTCCAGTGCGCCCCCCTCACCCTTTCCGCCCATGATCTGCACGGTGCGCACCCCGCCGATCGTGGCCCGGTCACCCTTGTTGATCTTTCCGTGCAGGGCGAGCACCCCGTCGAGGAGCGTCTTCTTCTCCGTGAAGCCGCGCATCTGCTGGTAGGTGGGGTCGTCCTCGGGGACCTTCACGTACTTGCCGCCGAGCTTGTCCGCCGCCTGGTCGCTCTCGTCACCGCCGCTCTCGCCCTTCCAGAAGGCCGCGTCGGCCTTGAGGAAGAGCTCGTCACCGATGCGCAGCAGCGCGAAGGTGTTCTGCTGCGAGGTGACCGACCCCGTGCCGCCGTTGCCGCTGAGCTGCATGTCCAGGGTGTACGTACCGCCCTTGCCGACCAGTTTGCCCGTGAGCCGCACCGCGTCGGCGGCATCGGCGGCGGCCCGCGCCTTCCTGTCGATCTGCGCGGCCGTCAGCTTGCCGACGCCGTTGGTCCCCTTGTCCGGGTCCTCCCCGGCACAGGCCGTCAGCGCGACGGCCAGCCCCGCGCAGAGCACCACAGCGGAAGCGGTCCGGCGACGGGCCCGGACGGCCGGGGCGGAAGAGGTCACAGGCGCACTGCCTCTCGTCTGTGTGTCGGGGGTTCGCAGACGGCAGCGTACCTGTGCCGCGTACGCCG
Source organism: Streptomyces sp. (assembly GCF_035563135.1). GTDB lineage: Bacteria > Actinomycetota > Actinomycetes > Streptomycetales > Streptomycetaceae > Streptomyces. Next base: position 4,055 of record NZ_DATMVN010000809.1, on the reverse strand, counting down.
TTCGACAGAGCGCCGTACGGACGGTCCGCCCGGGCGTCACCGAGCGGCACGGGCTAGCCTGATCACGGCGAACGAGGACGCGAGGGGCAGAGGGAGGCGCACAGGATGGCGGCAGTCACCCCCAGGGTCTTCGTCTCCCACCTCTCCGGCGTGCCGGTGTTCGACCCGAACGGCGACCAGGTCGGCCGGGTCCGTGATTTCGTGGCGATGCTCCGGGTGGGCGGCAAGCCGCCGCGGCTGCTGGGCATGGTCGTCGAGGTCGTGAGCCGCAGGCGCATCTTCCTGCCGATGACCCGGGTCACGGGGGTGGAGTCGGGACAGGTCATCACCACGGGCGTGGTCAACATGCGGCGCTTCGAACAGCGCCCGACCGAGCGACTCGTCCTCGGTGAGTTCCTTGACCGCCGGGTGCGTCTGGTGGAGACGGACGAGGAGGTGACCGTCCTCGACGTCGCCATCCAGCAGCTTCCGGCCCGCCGCGACTGGGAGATCGACAAGTTCTTCGTACGCAAGGGGCGCGGCGGAGCCCTGCGCCGCAAGGGCGAGACGCTGACCGTGGAGTGGTCGGCGATCAGCGGCTTCTCGCTGGAGGAGCACGGGCAGGGCGCCGAGAGCCTGGTGGCGACCTTCGAGCGGCTGCGCCCGACCGACGTGGCCAACGCGCTGCACCACCTGACGCCCAAGCGCCGGGCGGAGGTCGCCGCGGCCCTGGACGACGACCGGCTCGCGGACGTCCTGGAGGAGCTCCCCGGTGACGACCAGGTGGAGATCCTCGGCAAGCTGAAGGAGGACCGCGCCGCCGACGTCCTGGAGGCGATGGACCCGGACGACGCGGCCGACCTGCTCTCGGAGCTGCCGGAGGCGGACAAGGAACGGCTGCTGGCCCTGATGCGGCCGGACGACGCGGCCGACGTGCGCCGACTGCTGGCGTACGAGGAGCGGACCGCGGGCGGCCTCATGACGACCGAGCCGATCATCCTGCGGCCCGACGCCACGGTCGCGGACGCGCTGGCCAGGGTCCGCCAGCAGGATCTGTCGCCCGCGCTGGCCGCCCAGGTGTACGTCTGCCGGTCGCCGGACGAGACCCCCACCGGCAGGTACCTGGGCACCGTGCACTTCCAGCGGCTGCTGCGGGATCCGCCGTTCACCCTGGTCAGCTCGATCGTCGACAGCGATCTCGTCCCGCTGACGCCGGACACGCCGCTGCCCGCCGTGACCAGCTATCTGGCCGCGTACAACATGGTCTCGGTGCCCGTGGTGGACGAGAGCGGGTCGCTGCTGGGTGCGGTGACCGTCGACGACGTGCTGGACCACCTGCTGCCCGAGGACTGGCGCGAGACGGACTTCCAGGGCGAGGAGGAGATCGCCGGTGGCAGCTGAGGACCGTTCGAAGACCGTGCCGGCCGGCGCTTCGGGCATCGTGCGTCCGCCGCGGCCGCGGCTGGACCAGCCCAGGGCGCCGCGGCGCCGGCTGCTGCCCGAGTACGACCCCGAGGCGTTCGGCCGGTTCTCCGAGCGCATCGCCCGTTTCCTGGGCACCGGGCGGTTCATCGTCTGGATGACGCTGATCATCATCCTGTGGGTGGTGTGGAACATCTTCGCGCCGCAGCACCTGCGTTTCGACGAGTACCCGTTCATCTTCCTGACCCTGATGCTGTCGCTCCAGGCCTCCTACGCGGCGCCCCTGATCCTGCTCGCGCAGAACCGGCAGGACGACCGCGACCGGGTCACCCACGAGCAGGACCGCAAGCAGAACGAGCGCTCGATCGCGGACACCGAATACCTCAGCCGGGAGATCGCCGCGCTCCGGATGGGTCTCGGCGAGGTCGCCACCCGGGACTGGATCCGCTCGGAGCTGGAGGCCATGGTGAAGGACATGGAGGAGCGCCGGCTCCTCCCTCACGCCGAGAGCGACGAAGGCGACCGCTGAGGCGCTCCCCGCGCGCAGCCCCTGGCGCCGTGCCGCCCTCCCGCCGCCCACCACCCTTTCAGGGAGCGCTGCGCGCACCCGTACTATCGGGGTATGGCTACGGAAGACGCGGTGCGCGAAGCACTGGCGACAGTGAACGACCCGGAGATCCACCGACCGATCACCGAGCTGGGCATGGTGAAGTCGGTCGCGATCGATCCTGACGGTGTAGTCGCTGTCACCGTGTATCTCACGGTTTCCGGCTGCCCGATGCGCGAGACCATCACCAAGAACGTGACCGACGCGGTGGCCCGTGTCGAGGGCGTGTCGCGGGTCGAGGTCACGCTCGACGTGATGAGTGACGAACAGCGCAAGGAGCTCGCCTCGTCGCTGCGCGGCGGCACGGCGGAGCGTGAGGTGCCGTTCGCCAAGCCCGGCTCGCTGACCCGCGTCTACGCGGTCGCGTCGGGCAAGGGCGGCGTCGGCAAGTCCTCGGTGACCGTGAACCTCGCGGCGGCGATGGCGGCCGACGGGCTCAAGGTCGGTGTGGTCGACGCGGACATCTACGGGCACAGCGTGCCCCGGATGCTCGGCGCGGACGGCAAGCCCACCCAGGTCGAGAACATGATCATGCCGCCGTCCTCGCACGGTGTGAAGGTGATCTCCATCGGCATGTTCACCCCGGGCAACACCCCGGTGGTGTGGCGCGGCCCGATGCTGCACCGCGCGCTGCAGCAGTTCCTCGCCGACGTGTTCTGGGGCGACCTGGACGTGCTGCTGCTCGACCTCCCCCCGGGCACCGGTGACATCGCGATCTCCGTGGCGCAGCTCGTCCCGAACGCCGAGATCCTGGTCGTCACGACCCCGCAGCAGGCCGCCGCCGAGGTGGCCGAGCGGGCCGGCTCCATCGCCGTGCAGACCCATCAGAAGATCGTCGGGGTCGTGGAGAACATGTCGGGCATGCCGTGCCCGCACTGCGACGAGATGGTCGACGTGTTCGGTTCGGGCGGCGGCCGGCGGGTCGCCGACGGGCTGACGAAGACGGTCGGCGCCGAGGTGCCGGTGCTCGGGTCCATCCCGATCGACGTGCGGCTGCGCGAGGGCGGCGACGAGGGCAAGCCCGTCGTCCTGTCCGACCCGGACTCCCCCGCGGGCTCCGCGCTGCGCTCCATCGCACAGAAGCTGAGCGGCCGTCAGCGCGGCCTGTCCGGCATGTCGCTGGGGCTCACCCCGCGCAACAAGTTCTGAGCGTCGTACGGGCGGGAGCGGCCTCCCGGAGAGACCGCCCCCGCCCGTACGCGTATCGCTCGCCTCCCGTGCGGCGCGTCGCTCAGTCCTCGTACGAGGCGATGTCGCCGATCACCGCGAACCCCAGGCCGTAGGCGCTCATCCCGCGCCCGTACGCACCGATGTGCACCCCCTCGGGAGCCGAGCCCGCGAGCACCCAGCCGAACTCGGACTCCCGGTAGTGGAAGTCCACCGGTACGCCGTCCACCGGCAGGGACAGCGTCGACCAGGGCTCCCCGCCCAGGTCGTCCGCGAGCTCGAACGCGGTTTCGGTCTGCTGCTTCAGCCATTCACCCCGCAGGGTGTGGTCCATCTGCGGGGGCCAGGTGCAGTCCAGCAGGCCGGAGCCCGCCAGCCAGGCCGCCGACGAGACCGTGGTGGCGTCCAGCATCCCCGTACCGTCGTCGCTGTGCCGTACAGGGCTGCTGCCCACGGTCACGACCACCGCGAAACGCGCCTTCTCCGCCCCCGCGTCGGCCCGTGCGACAGGCTCCTCGCCGTGCCCGGTGGAACCGTGCTGCACCGTGTCGTCCGCCGCGGCGGTGACGTGCATCAGCCAGCGCGGACCCGTGAAGGCCTCGTCCAGCCCGTACCAGGGGAACGGCGCCTTGAGATAGCCGTCGACAGTACGCCGGGTCGCCGGCACCCCCTCTGCGGTGACTGTGCTGGGCGCACCATCCGCCCCTACCCGACTCGTCGTCTCCATCTGCCCGGCCGCCTCCTCGATCTTTCACTGATCCGGAGCGGCCCTCCCCCCATGGGCATGGGCAACCTCGCACCGGACAGATGGAGAATAGCCATACCGCCCGGACGAGTCGGGATTGACGGTCTCAGGTGGCGTCTGCGTCGAAGGGCGGAC
>NZ_DATMVN010000808.1:0-7923 GCF_035563135.1 Streptomyces sp. | reverse complement strand
CCCTTGCGGAGCGTGTACGTCCAGGTCTTGGCGTCCGGGCTGGCCTTGCCGAGGCTGGTCGCCAGGTCGGGGACGACCTTCAGGCTCTCCTTGCCGGCGGCCGGCTTGAAGGTCACCAGCGCGCGGGCGTACAGGCGGGAGAAGTTCTGCACCCAGCCGTAGTACGTGTTGCCCGGGTCCAGGGAGTCCGGACCACTGGAGTGCTCGTACGTGACCGTCCCCCCCTTCTTGTCGGTCGCGTTGACGACACTGGTCAGACCGGCGTCGGCCTTGGCGTTGCCCCCACCGCCGCTGCCGTCACCGCCCGAGTCGCTGCTGCTGCACGCCGATGCGCCGAGCGACACCGCTACGGCCATGGCTATGGCCGCCGCTGTCTTTCTGTTCTGCATGCTGAGGAAAGCCCCCTCGCTAGTCCGGTGCGGCACTGCCGCGATTACTTGCCACGAGGGTCGAGTGCGTCACGCAGCCCGTCCCCCAGCAGATTGAAGGCCAGCACGGTGATGAAGATCGCCATACCGGGGATGACCATGAACATCGGGTCCACCTCGTAGAGGTCGACCGCCTGCGTGAGCATGCCGCCCCAGGACGCCTGCGGCGGCGCGATACCCACGCCGAGGAAGGACAGGGATGCCTCGAAGAGGATGTTCGTGGGGATCAGCAGCGTCGCGTACACGAGGATCGGCGCGATCAGGTTGGGCAGCAGTTCGCGGAAGAGGATGAACGGTCCGCGTGCGCCCAGGGACCTGGCGGCCTCGACGAATTCGCGTTCGCGCAGCGACAGGGTCTGCGCGCGGACGATGCGGCCGATGTAGGGCCAGCTGAAGAAGCCGATCACGAAGATCAGGACCGCGATCCGCAGCGTGAGCCCTTCCATCCCGAAGGCGTTCCCCTGCAGGGAGGCGGAGATGGAGATCGCGAAGAGGAGCAGCGGGAAGGCGAGGAAGGTGTCCATCAGCCGGCTGATGAAGCTGTCCACCCAGCCGCCGTAGAACCCGGCCACGACGCCCATGACGACACCGATGACCACGGAGAGCAGCGTGGAGCCGACGGCGACCACGAGCGAGACCCAGGAGCCTTCGAGGATGCGCGCCAGGATGTCGCGTCCGGTCTGCGGCTCGACTCCGAGGGGGTGGTCCCAGCTGATGCCGCCCAGGGCGCCCTTGGGCGCCAGCATGACCGGGTCGACCAGGCTCTGGTTGAACGCGTTGGGGTCGAGCCCCAGGAGCGACTGGAGGGGCTTGGACAGCACCGCGACGAGGATCAGCAGCACGACAACGATGCCACCGGCCATCGCGGCCTTGTCCCGCTTGAAGCGCGTCCAGGCGATGCGGCCGAGCGAACGGCCCTCGATCTCCTTGCGCCCGGCGCCTTCCAGCACCGTTTCGGGCCGCGCATCCGCCCCGGTGGTCTCGATCGGTGCCGTCATTGCGCTGGAGACCCCTCTCGGCCGACGGTGGCCGGCCTGTGACCGCCGCTGTAGCGGCTCTAACAAAACATGACAGATGTGATCATGCCTGATCGAACTCGCCTGTTTAAAAGGGGGGTTTGGCGGGCATGGAGCATCTGCTGTGTGGAGTCTTCAACCACTTTGCGATCATCCGCCAGACCTGACGGGGAATGTTTGCTCAAACGTGATGCTGCCAAGAGGCTTCCGTTATCCGGACAGCCGAGCTTGCTGAGCGGACCTCTCGGTCACTAATCCGCGATAACGGACATGACGCCCAACAGCACTGATCACATGACCGACCGGCCGCCCGCCGGGCGCTCGCTGACGCCTTCTCAGTAGGCGTGCGGAGCAGCCGGTCCCGTCACCGGCGGGTAGCCGTAGCCGGGCGCCGCGGGCGCGGGGGCGTGGGCCTCACGGTCGTAGAAGGGCCGGGTGTTGGCCTTCAGCCACATCGCCACCGGGTCGTACTCGTCGGACAGTGAGACCGTGGAGACGGGCAGCCCGTCGGGGACCACACCGATCGACTGCCGCATCATCGCGCGGACCGCGTCGACGGACGGCCGGCCGGTGTCGTAGAGGTCCAGCCCGATCGCGAGGTACGGAACACCGAGCGCGGGCTGCACCCAGGCGCGGCGCAGCGCGCGGACGGCGGGGGTGCGGTGGGCGTTCTGCGACAGCAGGGCGTAGAACTGCGGGATCTCGACGGCGGGTTCGGTGAGCCGCAGGGGCCCCGCGGGCATCCGGTCGAGGCCGGTGGCGATGCGGCGCAGGTCCAGCCAGGGGATGCCGACCCCGCCGCCGGGGGCGTGCGGGTTGAGCCAGATCCCCCACCGGTCGGGGAAGAGGGCGCGGGCGATCTCGCGGCCGGTGGTCACCTCGTGGGACCTGTTCCAGCCGCTCGCCGAGAGCTCCTGGGCGGAGGTCACGCACGGGGCGTAACCCAGGCCGTCCACCTCCATGTTGCCGTACTGGGCGTCGGGGGAGCCCGCCGTGCCGTGCCAGAGCAGCATCCATACCGGGCCGTCCGCCAGGGAACGCAGCAGCGCCTCGTAGGTGTCGAGGCGCCCGGGGGTCACCTGGCGGAGCATGTGCTCGACTTGCCCGGCCGCCGCCGTGCCTGACGCACTCACCTGGGTCCCGCCCCTCTTCGATCCGCTCTTCCCGCATGCCGCGCGGGACCGTGGTGCCACCCCCGGGCACACGGGGCGGCCTCGTCATCCAACCAGCTTATGCGCCGCCCCTGACACCGGCTCGACGCCACGTGGCAGCAGGGCCCGCGCTTCTCAGGAACCGTCGCGCCGGTAGAACGGGCGCACCTTCTCCAGCATCCAGTCGCCGACCGGGTCCTGTGCCACGTCGAGCAGGACGAGATTGACCGGCCAGGGGACCTGGACCCGGCCCAGCGCGCGGCCCAGGGCGTCCAGCGGCACGCTCTGCTCCGCGGCGCCCCGGACGGCGAACTCGACGCCGACGAAGAGGGCGGGGCTGTCGCCCTCGATGCTGGCCAGTGCCCGGCGCGCGGTGCTCACCACGCCGGTCTCCTGGAATTCCGCGGACACCGCGGAGAGGAAGTCCACGGGGTCCTCCTTCCAGTCCGGTTCGTACAGCCGCACCCGGCCGCCGCTCGCGGGGCCGTCCAGCGGGGTGCGTCCGGCCCGGCAGAGCTCGGCGACGGCGGACGGCGGCAGGGGGACCCCGACCGCGCCGCCCGGGTTGACGGCGATGCCGAGCTGCGGGGGCAGCCCGCGGGCGAACTCGCGTGCGGGCGCGACGGCGAAGGAGAGATGGGAGCCGGCGCACTGGAGGAACTGCGCCTCGGAGCTGAACACCGGGACGTACGCGCCGCCGTCGAGCTCGACCGTCGGCAGGTCGAGGTCGGCGCTGTCGGGCCCGCCGCCGTTCGGCAGGGGTACCCAGACCTGGCTGCGGCCGAGCACCTCGACCAGCCGCCCGCCCGCCCCGGGCACGCCGAGCGAGGCACTGAGCATTTCTTCGAGCTCGTTGGCCGGCCACCCCTGCGGCGGATACGACGGGGCCTGGGCCTGGGCCGGAATGTCCACGGTGTCTCTGTCCCTTTCTCGCCATGCTGTGCGGCTGAAACCTTAGACCGGCTCGCGCCGGGAAGGCAGTGCCGCAGACGGGAGCGGCACCCGGGTCCGCCGCGCCGTCCGGATCCCGGACAGCCTCCAGGGGGCCTGCGAACTGTGCGTATGCGAACAGTGACAGCCCGGACGGTCCCCGCGCCGCCCCCTGGACCGCGGCGGAACGCCTCGTGCCGGCGACGGCCCCCAGGGGGCTACTCCTGCGGCAGCCGCGCCTCCGGGAACGAGATCCGGCCGATCGCCGACGCCGCCTCCCGGTCGAGCAGCACCGCCGAGGCGCACCCCGGCGGCAGCAGACCGCTCCCGGCGTCGCGCAGCAGCCGGCCGACCGCGCGCCGGTGCCGGGCGAACGCGTATCCGGACACCCCGCGCCCCCGCTCCCGCTGCCCCTGCCTGGCCACCTGGGGGGTGACGTCGAGCAGGACGAGATGCAGGGCGCTGCCCCGGCGCCGGGTCTCACGTGCCAGCCAGCGCCGCACCCAGGCCTGCGTGCCGCAGTCGTGGACGACGACGGAGACGCCCGAGCGCAGAGTCCTCCACAGTCCGGCGTAATGCGCCGCGCGCACCAGCGGGCGGTAGAGGGCGTACGGGAGTGATCCTGGCAGGGCGGCCGTCCAGCGGTCCCTGGTGTCCTGGGAGTCGATGGCGTGCTCCTGGACCGCCCGCCGGATCAGCGTCGACTTCCCGCTGCCGGGCAGCCCCGAGACCACCACCACATCGCCCGCCGTGAAGTCCAGGCCGTCCGGTCCCCGGGCGCCCTTCCCCCGCAGATCACGCACCACCGGAGCGCCCCCGCCCGTCGGCTCCCGGGCGGGCGCGCCGGACCGCTGGGGCATCGCACCGCTTGCCACCCCCGCGGTAGTCGCGTAGCGCTGCAACGTCATCGTCTTCCCCCTGCCGAGTCACCCACCGACCTGCTCAAGAAGTGTAAAGAAAAGGTAATGCGGCACAACTGTTTCCACTCGTACGTGTCGGGACCGGCGCCGGCCCCGGCCGGGAATCACCACTCTCCTCCAATGCGTGCGATGATGACCCCGCCAACTGCATACCGGCCGTTTGAATCCGCGCGGGAGAGTCCCGGTCGCCCTGTGCGCCGGGCGCCGAAGGAGCAAGTTCCTCCCTTGAATCTCTCAGGCCCCGTACCGCGTGGATGAGGCAGATCTGAAAAGCGGGCCGCCGTGCGGCTCCACCCAAGGTGCAAGCCGAGCCTGACAGGGCCGACCCGTCAGGACCCTTTCAGGGGCTCTCGGCGAACCTCTCAGGTTCCGATGACAGATGGGGAGGGAACCGCCCCCTGTCGTCATGCCCTGGAGCCATGTCCATGAGCACTGCCCCGAGCGCCGCCCCCCGTCGCACCGCCCTCGACGCCCTGCATCGTTCGCTGGGTGCGACCATGACCGATTTCGCGGGCTGGGACATGCCGCTGCGGTACGCCAGCGAGCGCGACGAGCACAACGCCGTACGCACCCGGGCCGGCCTGTTCGACCTGTCGCACATGGGCGAGGTCACCGTCACCGGACCGCAGGCGGCCGCCTTCCTGAGCTACGCGCTGGTCGGCGACATCGCCACGGTCGGCGTGGGCCGGGCCCGCTACACGATGATCGTCGCGGAGGACGGCGGGATCCTGGACGACCTGATCGTCTACCGCCTGGCGGACACGGAGTACATGGTCGTCGCCAACGCGGGCAACGCCCAGCTCGTCCTGGACACCCTCACCGGGCGCGCCGGCGGCTTCGACGCCGAGGTGCGGGACGACCGCGACGCCTACGCGCTGCTCGCCGTCCAGGGCCCGGACTCCCCCGCCGTACTGAAGTCGGTCACGGACGCCGACCTGGACGGACTGAAGTACTACGCCGGACTCCCCGGGACGGTCGCCGGCGTCCCCGCGCTCATCGCCCGTACGGGCTACACCGGTGAGGACGGCTTCGAACTCTTCGTCGCGCCGGGCCACGCCGAGCAGCTGTGGAAGGCGCTGACCGAGGCCGGCGCGCCGTACGGCCTGATCCCCTGCGGGCTCTCCTGCCGCGACACGCTCCGGCTGGAGGCGGGCATGCCGCTGTACGGGCACGAGCTGACCACCGCGCTGACGCCCTTCGACGCGGGCCTGGGCCGGGTCGTGAAGTTCCAGAAGGAGGGTGACTTCGTCGGCCGCGAGGCGCTTCTCGCCGCGGCCGGGCGCGCGGAGACCGCCCCGCCGCGCAAGCTCGTCGGCCTGGTCGCCGAAGGCCGCCGGGTGCCGCGCGCCGGTTACCCCGTCGTCGTCGGCGGGGAGGCCGTGGGCGAGGTCACCTCCGGTGCGCCGTCCCCCACCCTGGGCAAGCCGATCGCCATGGCCTATGTGGACGCGGCGCACGCCGCGCCCGGCACCGAGGGTGTCGGGGTCGACATCCGGGGCACGCACGAGCCGTACGAGGTCGTGGCGCTGCCCTTCTACAAGCGCCGTAAGTGACGCATCGCGCCGCACACGTGACGCATCGCGCCGCGCACGTGACGCATTCGTGTCTCACACCGTAAGACCACCGTTCATCAGCACTCCCCCGCGTACAGGAGAATTCAGGTCATGAGCAACCCCCAGCAGCTGCGGTACAGCAAGGAGCACGAGTGGCTGTCGGCCGTCGAGGACGGCGTGGCCACGGTCGGTATCACCGAGCACGCGGCCAACGCGCTCGGCGATGTCGTCTTCGCCCAGCTCCCTGCGGTCGGTGACACGGTGACCGCGGGCGAGACCTGCGGTGAGCTGGAGTCGACCAAGTCGGTCAGCGACCTGTACTCGCCGGTGACCGGCGAGGTGACCGCGGCCAACCAGGACGTCGTGGACGACCCGTCGCTGGTGAACTCCGCCCCCTTCGAGGGCGGCTGGCTGTTCAAGGTGCGCGTCGCGGAGGAGCCGAAGGACCTTCTCTCCGCCGACGAGTACACCGCGTTCTCCGGCAACTGAGACCTTAGGGACCCACTGATGTCGCTTCTCAACTCCTCCCTCCACGAGCTGGACCCGGACGTCGCCGCCGCCGTCGACGCCGAGCTCCACCGCCAGCAGTCCACCCTCGAGATGATCGCCTCGGAGAACTTCGCTCCGGTCGCGGTCATGGAGGCGCAGGGCTCCGTCCTCACCAACAAGTACGCCGAGGGCTACCCCGGCCGCCGCTACTACGGCGGCTGCGAGCACGTCGACGTGGTCGAGCAGATCGCGATCGACCGCATCAAGGCGCTCTTCGGCGCCGAGGCCGCGAACGTCCAGCCGCACTCGGGTGCGCAGGCCAACGCCGCCGCGATGTTCGCGCTGCTGAAGCCGGGCGACACGATCATGGGTCTCAACCTGGCCCACGGCGGCCACCTGACCCACGGCATGAAGATCAACTTCTCCGGCAAGCTCTACAACGTGGTCCCGTACCACGTCGACGACACCGGGGTCGTGGACATGGCCGAGGTCGAGCGCCTCGCCAAGGAGTCGAAGCCGAAGCTCATCGTGGCCGGCTGGTCCGCCTACCCCCGCCAGCTGGACTTCGCCGCCTTCCGCCGCATCGCGGACGAGGTCGGCGCGTACCTGATGGTCGACATGGCGCACTTCGCGGGTCTGGTCGCCGCCGGTCTGCACCCCAACCCGGTGCCGCACGCCCACGTCGTGACCACCACCACGCACAAGACCCTCGGCGGTCCGCGCGGTGGCGTGATCCTCTCGACGCAGGAACTCGCCAAGAAGATCAACTCGGCGGTCTTCCCCGGTCAGCAGGGCGGCCCGCTGGAACACGTGATCGCGGCCAAGGCCGTCTCGTTCAAGGTCGCGGCGACCGACGAGTTCAAGGAGCGCCAGCAGCGCACCCTGGACGGCGCCCGTATCCTCGCCGAGCGCCTGGTGCAGCCGGACGTCACCGAGGTGGGCGTGTCCGTCCTCTCCGGCGGCACGGACGTCCACCTGGTCCTGGTCGACCTGCGTGACTCCGAGCTGGACGGGCAGCAGGCCGAGGACCGTCTCCACGAGGTCGGCATCACGGTCAACCGGAACGCCGTCCCGAACGACCCGCGTCCGCCGATGGTGACCTCCGGTCTGCGCATCGGTACGCCGGCCCTGGCGACCCGCGGCTTCACGGCCGAGGACTTCACCGAGGTCGCGGACGTGATCGCCGAGGCGCTGAAGCCGTCCTACGACGCCGAAGCCCTCAAGGCCCGGGTGAAGGCCCTGGCCGACAAGCACCCGCTGTACCCGGGTCTGAACGACAAGTAGACACCGCGCGTGTCCGGGGCGCCGGGCCCGTCACGAGCGGACCCGGCGCCCCACCCCGAAGCACCACCCTCTGCACCACCCCCGTTCTGAGGAGACCCCCGTGGCCATCTCGGTCTTCGACCTGTTCTCGATCGGCATCGGCCCGTCGAGCT
>NZ_DATMVN010000807.1:0-3241 GCF_035563135.1 Streptomyces sp. | reverse complement strand
CCTGCCGGCCTTCGAGCTCGCGGGAGAGCTTGTCGGCCCTGGCGTTGTTGCCCGAGGCGCGTGCCGTGTCGATCTGTGTGCGCAGCTTGTCCACGGCCGCCTGGAGCTGACCGGTCAGACCCTCGGCACGTGCCCGCGCCTCCGGGTTCGTCCGGCGCCACTCGGACTCCTCGGCCTCCTGGAGCGCGCGCTCCACCGCCTGCACCCGGCCCTCGACCTTCGGGCGGGCGTCACGCGGGACGTGGCCGATGGCCTCCCAGCGCTCGTTGATGGAACGGAACGCGGCCCGGGCCGCCTTCAGATCCGTCACCGGGACGAGCTTCTCGGCCTCGGCCGCGAGCTCCTCCTTCAGCTTGAGGTTCTCGCCCTGCTCGGCGTCCCGCTCCGCGAAGACCCCGCTCCGGGCCGCGAAGAACACGTCCTGTGCGCCGCGGAAGCGGTTCCACAGCTCGTCCTCGGCCTCGCGCTGGGCGCGGCCCGCAGCCTTCCACTCGGTCATCAGGTCGCGGTAACGCGCGGCCGTCGCACCCCAGTCGGTCGAGCCGGAGAGCGACTCGGCCTCGGCGACCAGCCGTTCCTTGACCTTGCGGGCATCTTCGCGCTGGGCGTCCAGCGCGGCGAAGTGAGCCTTGCGGCGCTTGGAGAAGGCCGAACGGGCATGCGAGAAGCGGTGCCACAGCTCGTCGTCGGACTTACGGTCCAGACGGGGCAGCCCCTTCCAGGTGTCGACGAGCGCCCTCAGACGCTCACCCGCCGACCGCCACTGCTCGCTCTGCGCCAGCTCCTCGGCCTCGACGACGAGCGCCTCCTTGGCCTGACGGGCCTCGTCGGTCTGCTTCGCCTTCTGGGCCTTGCGCTCCTCGCGGCGCGAGTCGACCGTCGCGACGAGCGCGTCCAGCCGCTTGCCGAGCGCGGCGAGGTCGCCGACGGCGTGGTGCTCGTCGACCTGCGTACGAAGGTGCTCGATCGCCGCCGTGGCGTCCTTCGCCGAGAGGTCGGTGGTCTTCACCCGCCGCTCGAGGAGGCCGATCTCGACCACCAAGCCCTCGTACTTGCGCTCGAAATAGGCCAGAGCCTCCTCGGGGGAACCGGCCTGCCACGATCCGACGACCTGCTCGCCCTCGGCCGTACGCACGTACACGGTGCCCGTCTCGTCGACACGGCCCCACGGGTCGCTGCTCACAGCGCCTCCTCCACCTGATGCATCGAGGGGGTTCGCCCCCCGTGCATCGTCCACAGTTTCCTGGGGCGGGCAGCGCCCGCCCTGCACAACGCCAATCTAGGCGACCGGCCGCCCGGCTGTCCGCACTCAGCGCGGCTGAAATTCTCCGGTGCGCTCCAGGGACCCCGTGCCGGGCGACCGCATCTGCGGTCAGACCTTGTCGACCGTCGCCTTCTCGACCGTGACGGCCTTCTTCGGAGCACCGTCGCCCGCCCCGTCGGCGACACCCGCCTCGGCGATCTTCTTGACGGCCTTCAGGCCCGCATCGTCCATGGTGCCGAACGGCGTGTAGCTGGGCGGGAGTTTGGTGTCCTTGTAGACCAGGAAGAACTGGCTGCCGCCCGTGCCGGGCTGGCCGGTGTTCGCCATCGCGACGGTGCCCGCCGGGAACGTCACCGAGCCGTCGGCGCCCGCCTTGCCCAGCGCGGTCAGATTCTCGTCAGGGATCGTGTAGCCGGGGCCGCCCGTGCCGTCCCCCTTCGGGTCACCGCACTGCAGGACGAAAATGCCCTGCGTGGTCAGCCGGTGGCACTTCGTTCCGTCGAAGTACCCCTTGTCCGCGAGGGCCTTGAAGGAATTCGTGGTGTGCGGGGTCTTCGCCGCGTCCATCGCGATGCCGATGTCGCCCTGGTTCGTCTTGAGCGACATCGAGTACTTGGCCTTCTTGTCGATCTTCATCGCGGGTTCGGGAGCGCTGCTCCCGCTCTCCGAGGGCGACGCCGACGGGTCGGCGCTCGCGGCCGCGTCCGCGGAGGTCTTCTTCGCGTCGTCGCCGTCGAGCGAGACGTACGCGCCCACACCGATGGCCGCCACCACGGCCACCGACGAGGCGATGATCGCCGTGAGGCGCCTGGTCCTCCGGCGCGCTTCCTCCCGGCGCTGCTGCTGCCGCTCGAACTTCTCCCGGGCGAGCTGCCGCCGCCGCTGATCGCTGCTGACCACCGGATGATCTCCTTGTACGTCGTGTGATCGGGCCTGGAATGCCCGTACGGTATATGGGTTAGCTGTGGAATGAGGAGCGCCGGTAGTCTCTGATCTGCCGCATTCTCCCTCCGCGGCCCTCCTCGTCGGACGAACACTAAGGACGATCGTGCTCATTGCCGGGTTCCCCGCCGGAGCCTGGGGGACCAATTGCTACCTGGTCGCCCCCGCCGCCGGTGAGGAGTGCGTGATCATCGACCCGGGCCACCAGGCCGCCCAGGGCGTCGAGGAAGCGCTGAAGAAGCATCGGCTCAAGCCCGTCGCCGTCGTCCTCACCCATGGCCACATCGACCACGTCGCCTCGGTCGTCCCCGTGTGCGGAGCCCACGACGTCCCCGCCTGGATCCACCCGGAGGACCGCTACATGATGAGCGATCCGGAGAAGGCGCTGGGCCGTTCCATCGGGATGCCGCTGATGGGCGAGCTGACCGTGGGGGAGCCCGACGACGTCAAGGAGCTGACCGACGGCGCCCGGCTGGAGCTGGCGGGCCTGGAGTTCGCCGTCGCGCACGCGCCCGGCCATACGAAGGGGTCGGTGACGTACCGGATGCCCGAGGCCGCGGACGTGCCGCAGGTCCTCTTCTCGGGCGACCTGCTCTTCGCCGGCTCCGTCGGACGCACCGATCTGCCCGGCGGCGACCACGCCGAGCTGCTCGGGTCGCTGGCCCGTGTGTGCCTGCCGCTCGACGACTCGACCGTGGTGCTGTCCGGCCACGGCCCCCAGACGACCATCGGCCGTGAGCGCGCCTCCAACCCGTACCTGAACGGCCTGGCCGCGCCCCGCCGAGGAATGTGACGAGAGAAAAGAACCGTGAGCACCTTCCAGGCCCCCAAGGGCACGTACGACCTGATCCCTCCGCGCTCCGCGAAGTTCCTCGCGGTGCGCGACGCGATCTCCGCACCCCTGAAGAACTCCGGCTACGGCTACATCGAGACCCCCGGGTTCGAGGACGTCGCCCTGTTCTCACGCGGTGTCGGTGAGTCCACCGACATCGTGTCCAAGGAGATGTACGCCTTCGAGACCAAGGGCGGCGACAA
>NZ_DATMVN010000806.1:0-16911 GCF_035563135.1 Streptomyces sp. | reverse complement strand
CGGGAAGCCGAGGGCCACACCGGCTACTTCGTCCCCGGCACGGACTCGCTCCGCGCCTTCGTCGCCATCGCCGAGGGGGTCTCCCGATGAGCGTGCGGCAGCTGGTCTCCCGGATCGACGAGCGGACCCCCGCCCACCGCGACCGTGCGGTCGACGGGCTGCGCGCCCTGGCACTGCTGGCCGTCCCGGCCGGTCACTGGCTGCTCGGCGGATTCACCCTGGACGGCGACGGCGCCCTGCACAACGCCAGCCCGCTCTCCACGTTCGCCGTGTTCTCCCCGGTGAGCTGGGTGCTCCAGATGCTGGGTGTGTTCTTCCTGGTCGGCGGCTACGCCTCCGTCCTCTCCTACCACCGCAGGCCGTCCACCACCGGCGCCTGGCTGCGCGCCCGGATGGTCAGGCTGGGCAGGCCGGTGCTCGGCGTGACCGCCGTGTGGGCGCTGATGATCCCGGTGCTCTACGCCGCCGGGGTGCCCGAGGCCACCTTGCGCACGGGGGCGAAGCTGGTGATCCAGCCGCTCTGGTTCGTCGGGGTCTACGCCGTGGTCACGGCGCTCACGCCGTACTGCGTGCGCCTGGCCCGGCGGCTCGGCGGCTGGGCGGCGGCCCCGCTGATCGGCTCGGTCGCCGCCGTCGACTTCCTGCGCTACGGACCGTACGCGGACGCCGTGCCGTCCTGGCTGAGCCTGCTGAACATCCTGCCCGGCTGGCTCTTCGCCTACCAGCTCGGTGTCTCCTGGGGGCAGGGCCGCATCAGCCGGCGTGGGGCCCGTCTGCTGCTGATCGGGGGCACGGCTCTGTTCGCCGTGCTGCTGCTGGTCTTCCACTACCCGGCGTCGATGGTCGGCGTACCGGGTGAGGCGCGGACCAATTCGCATCCCCCGTCGCTGCTGGTCCTCGCGCTGGCATCGGCGCAGAGCGGTGCGGCGGTCCTGCTGCACGGCCGGATCGGGCGGGCACTGCGCCGCCCCGCGGTGTGGGCCCCCGTGGTGGTCATCAACCTGTCGGCGATGACGATCCTGTGCTGGCACCAGACGGCGATGCTGGCCGCGGCCGTCCCCGCGTCGTTCGCCGGTGCGGTGCCGGGGCTGACGACCGGCCCGGACTCGGTCGGCTGGATCCTGGCCCGGATGGCGTGGATGCCCTTGTTCGCCGCCCTGCTGCTGCTGATCTCCCGCTACGCCCGCCGCTTCGAGGCGCCCTGGGAGACGGGCAGCCGTGCCGGTCACGCGCGCCGGGCGGCGGCCGGACTGCTCGCGGTGGGCTTCGCGGTGTTCGCGCTGCGGCTGGCCTGAGGCAGCCGCAGCGAACGTTTCGTCCTGGCCGCCGCACAGGAAACAGCCGATGCCATGGGACGCCCGCACGACTGGTGACGCGCAGGGCGGGCGTTCGTTCCTGTGGCATGAGTACACCTGATGCCTCAGTGGCGACAGCGAGGGCGACTGTGACGGGCACCGGCTGCGCACTCTTCATTGCGCAGAGGTCAGAGAAGTCAGAAAGGCCGGAGAGATCGGAAACGCCGGTGTACGGGCAGTTGTTCAGGATCTGGGCTGCTCGCGGTCACACGCTCCCCGGCGTACCGGATCCGGAATGGCACCGGCTCATCTCCTACCGGCATCACCAGAAGGAAACGGAGCGGACGTTGCGGATGCTGCGCTTGCAGAAAAGCTTGCCGACCGGATGACGTGACAGTCACGGACGCTCCCGGTTCACGAAAAAAAAGCACGAACGGCCGGGAATATTGCGCGGGATGATTTTCGTCAGGTATGACCTCACAGGTCCAATCGGGTCATTTCAGGAACTCCCTGAATCCTATTCGGCCGCCACGGCGTTGACCGACCGTGGAAGCCAGGGAGATGTGGAAACGGCACGCCGTTTTGGCCGACGCCTTCTGCGGCGCGGACGACCGCGTGCGTGAGGCTCAGTCGGTGTTCGACGGGGCCCAGGCGGAGCGTGCAAGGACCCTTGCCGCTTTCGCCGTCACTGTGGGTAGCGACGCTGCGGTTGCCGAGCTGCTGGGGCTGAACGAGCGCGAAGTGCGAATCGCCCGCCGTACCGTCGGAAAGAGCGATGCGCGCTCGCTCGCCGGGACGCTGCTCAGCCGTCCGCCGGCCGGAGCTCCGGACATCGGCGCGGCGGCGAAGGCCGCTTCCGGCGACGGCGGTCCCCCACCCGCTCCCCGAGGCGTGGATCCGGCGGTCACCGCACGACCGCAGCCCAGACCGCCCTCCATTCCGGCACCCCGCGTGGAACAGTTCGCCACCCGGCAGGCGGGCCCTGCGGCGCCCACGGGAGCCAAGGAGTGGTCACACACCCACGACTCCCTGCTGGTGGACGGATGGAACAAAGGCACCGACGCCGCGGCCCTCGCCGCCCAGCTCGGTGTCGGGCTGACACAACTGGTCTCCCGCGCCCAGCTGCTGTACGCGGACGGCCGCCTCACGCGGGTACGCCGCGACCGGGGCCGTCACCGGCGTCCCACGGACGAATTCGCCCGTGCCGTCGAGAATGCCGACGGCTTCGACCGCGCCCTTTTTCCGAACACGAACGAGACCCCTTCATGGTCACCGCCGGACGGCGCCCACGGACAGGGGGAGAACGCGCCTCACACGTCCTGGAGCCAGGAGGGCAGTTCCTTCTGTCCCTCCCAGGTCAACTCGGCGCTCGGGAACTCCGGGTACCCCGTTGCGCAGAGATGGGCTCACGACTGGCCGGCCGGGCGCGGAGCCTGGGGCACGTCATGACCGTCAGCACCGACCGGGGCGTCGGGCCCGGTGCCACACCGCCGGAGCTGCCCGCCCAGTCGGAGCAGCAGGGGCAGGGCACCTACTTCCTCACCGGCTCCGGGGACCGCCTGGACCGGACCACCTGCCTCGATGTGTCGGAGAACGCCCGGGCGCACACCGCCTGCCTGGAGTCCGAGCACGTCATCGGCTGGTCCATGGACTACCTCCCCGTCTCCCAGCTGCACGCGATGCAGTGGCTCGGCGCCGGCATCATGCTCGCCGTCACCGCCGCCGTCGTCATCCTCCGGGGCCGCAAGCGGCTCCTGTGACGCGCGGGCCCCCGGGCGGGGGCCCCGGGGCCCCCGCCGGGCCCGGTCACTCGCGCACGGTGGCCGTGCTGCTCATGTCCGGGTAGCGGTCCCCCGCCACCCGGTCCGCGAGGGGCTCCAGAAGCTCCAGCTCCTGCGGGGTCAGGACCAGCCCGGTCGCCGCCACGTTCTCCAGCAGACGGCTGCGCTTGCGCGTGCCGGGGATCGGCACCACGGTCAGACCGTGCACCTGCGCCCGCTGCTGCACCCAGGCCAGGGCCACCTGCGCCGCCGAAGCCCCGTGTGCCGCCGCGATCTTGTGCACCGGCTCCAGCAGCGCGGCGTTCGTCCTCGCGTTCTCGCCGGTGAAGCGCGGCTGGTGCTTACGGAAGTCGTCGGGCGTGAGGTCCTTGGCCGCGTCCGCGAACGCCCCGGTCAGGAATCCACGGCCGAGCGGGGAGTACGGCACGAGGGTCACCCCGAGCTCGGCGGCCGCGGGCACGGCGCTGCGCTCCACGTCCCGGCTGAAGAGCGACCACTCGGACTGGAGGGCCGCGATCGGGTGCACGGCGTGCGCCTCACGGAGCTCGTCCCCGGTGACCTCGCTCAGCCCGAGCTGCTTCACCTTGCCCTGCCGCACCAGCTCGGCCATCGCGCCCACCGACTCGGCGAACGGGACGAGCGGGTCACGGCGGTGCATGTAGTACAGGTCGATGACATCGGTGTCCAGCCGGCGCAGGCTGCCCTCGACGGCCTCACGGATGTACGCCGGGTCGTTGCGCACGCCCCGGTAGTGCGGGTCGTCGGTCCGCTCGATGGCGAACTTCGTGGCCAGCGTGATCTCGTCCCGGTGCGCCCCGACGAACGGCGCGAGGAACGTCTCGTTGGCGCCGCGTCCGTAGATGTCCGCCGTGTCGAAGAGCGTGACGCCCGCTTCCAGCGCGGCCTCCAGGGTGTCCCGGGCCGCAGCCTCGTCGGTCTCCCCGTAGAACTCGCTGATCCCCATGCAGCCGAGCCCCTGCACACCGACCTGCGGCCCCCCGCTGCCGAGCTGTACGGTCGCGATCTTTCCGGTCTCGCTCATCAGGTCAGACCCTTTCCGATTCCGGCACCGCACGGGCGCCGCCATAGAAATCGATCTTGTAGTCGAGTACGGCCAGAGTTCCCTGGAGCTCGGCGATCCGCGCC
This sequence comes from Streptomyces sp., assembly GCF_035563135.1. Lineage (GTDB taxonomy): Bacteria > Actinomycetota > Actinomycetes > Streptomycetales > Streptomycetaceae > Streptomyces. The sequence continues at coordinate 12,689 of NZ_DATMVN010000806.1, read as the reverse complement.
CTCACGTCCCGCCGGGTCGCCTCCAGCAGTTCCTGCCGTTCGGCGAAGGTGTGGTCGCCCTCGCGGAGCAGCTCGGCGTACCTCACCATGTCGGCGACCGGCATTCCGGTCAGCCTCAGCTTGCCGACGAAGGCCAGCCAGTCCAGATCGCGGTTGCTGAACCGGCGCTGGCCCGTGTGGGAGCGGTCGACGTGCGGCATCAGCCCGATCCGCTCGTACCAGCGCAGGGTGTGCGCGGTGAGCCCGCTGAAGGCGACGACCTCGCTGATGGTGTAGCGGTCCTGGCCCTCGGGGCGCGGATGCGCGGTCGGAGCCGAAGCGCAGGTGTCCGTGCGTGCGGAAATGCTTTCCATCACCGTCATGTCCTCCACGCTAGAACCTTGGAGTGCACTCCAGGCAAGCGATCTCAGGGGCGAACCCGGATTCGGGCTCCCGTTAGGCTCGTACCCATGCAGAGCCTGGCGATGATCGAGAACTGGCCCGTCCCCACCGCGGCAGCCGCCGTCGTCACCTCGGACGGCACGCTCCTGGGTACCCATGGTCCCACCGCGCACCGCTTTCCGCTGGCCTCGGTGACCAAACCGCTCGCGGCCTACGCGGTGCTGGTGGCCTACGAGGAGGGCGCCGTCGAGCTGGACGAACCGGCCGGCCCCGAGGGCTCGACCGTCCGCCACCTCCTCGCGCACACCAGCGGGCTCGCCTTCGACGAACACCGGGTCACGGCGCCCGCAGGGACCCGCCGGCTGTACTCCAACGCCGGCTTCGAGGTGCTCGGCGACCACATCGCCAAGGCCACGGAGATCCCGTTCCCCGAGTACGTGCGCCAGGCGGTGCTGGAGCCCCTGGGCATGACGTCGACATCCGTGGAGGGCTCCCCGGCGAAGGACGGCGTCTCGACCGTGGACGACCTGGTGCGGTTCGCCGCGGAGGTGCAGGCCCCGCGGCTCCTCGACCCGCGTACGGTCCTGGAGGCCCAGAGCGTCGTGCACCCCGGCCTCAAGGGCGTACTGCCCGGATACGGCCACCAGAATCCCAACGACTGGGGACTCGGCTTCGAGATCCGTGACTCCAAGTCACCTCACTGGACCGGGCTTTCCTCCTCCCCCGCCACCTTCGGCCACTTCGGCCAGTCCGGCACGTTCCTGTGGATCGACCCGGTGGCGGGCGCGGCCTGCGTCACGCTCACGGACCGGGCCTTCGGGCCGTGGGCGGCGGAGGTCTGGACGCCCTTCACCGACGCGGTGCTGGCGGAGCTCGCCGCCGCCCGCTGAGCGGCCCTGCGGCCGAGGCACTCGAACCACACCGTCTTCCCGCGCCCGTCGCGGCGCTCCTCCACGCCCCAGCCGTCGGTGACGGCGCCCACCAGCAGCAGCCCCCGCCCGCCCTCGTCGAGCATGTCCCCCACGACCGGGCGGGGCAGCCGGGGGCAGGCGTCCGCGACCTCCACCCGCACACCCCCGGCCGGGAGCAGGAAGATCAGGGTCCGGCAGCGGCGGCCGGGAACGTGCCGCACGACATTGGCGATCAGCTCGGTGAGGGCGAGCTCCGCCGCGTCCGCCACGTCGAGCAGGCCCCAGCCGGTGAGGTACAGCCTCAGGATGCGGCGCAGATGACGGGCGGAGTGCTCGCCCATCGCCAGCTCGGCGCGGTAGACGGCTGCTTCCGCGTCACCGGTCCGGGTATCGGATACGTGATTCATGTCACCAGGATGCAGTGTTTTGATTACTCTCGGCTACGACTTGAAACGAACGCCACCCGGCGTTGAAGCGAGAGGCACTCCGTCATGGCCAACGTGCAGTCGCTCGACCCCAGTGCTTCCCCGTTGGACTTCTACGGCTGGGAGCTGCGCCGCCGCCGGGAGGCCAACAACCTCAAGCAGGGCCAGCTCGGCGAGATCATCTTCTGCACGGGCTCGTTGATCGGCCAGATCGAGACGACGAAGAAGGTGCCCACCCGCGACTTCTCGGAGCGCCTGGACGCCGCGCTCGGCACGGACGGGGTGTTCTCGCGCCTGATCGGCCTGGTGCTGCGGAGCCAACTGCCGCCGTGGTTCCAGGAGTACGCGGACATGGAGGCGAAGGCGGCGTACATCTCCACCTACCAGGCGCAGTTGGTGTACGGGCTGCTACAGACCGAGGAGTACGCGCGGGCGGTGCTGGCCACCGGCATGCCGAACGACCTGGAAGGGCTGGTCGCGGCCCGGATGGAACGGCAGCGAATCCTGGACCGGAAACAACCGCCTCTGGCGTGGACGATCCTGGACGAAGCGGTGCTGCACCGGCCGATCGGTGGGCGCGCGATCATGCGGAACCAACTCACCCGCTTGTTGGAGTTCACCGGGCACCGGTGGATGCGGGTACAGGTGCTGCCGTTCTCGGCCGGTGAACATTCAAGCCTGGCAGGATCCTTCACCGCGATGCGCTTCGACAAAGACCCGGACATCATCTACACCGAGGACCTCATTTCCGGCCATATGACCGCCAACCCCGAGACCATCAGGGAGGCCGCTCGCCGTTACGCTCACTTGCAGGCCGCAGCCCTCTCCATCGAGGATTCGGCGGCATTGATCACCCGTGTGATGGAGGAGCGTTATGGCAATCAGCCCGAACCTGAAGAGCACGGCGTGGCGTAAGTCCAGCTACAGCGGGACCAACGGCGGCGAGTGCGTCGAGTGCACCGTCACCGGCGGCGCCGCCTGGCGTAAGTCCTCATACAGCGGCAACACCGGCGGCGAATGCGTCGAGGTGGCCGACGGCTGCTCCGCCTCCGTCCCCGTCCGCGACAGCAAGAACCCGGCCGGACCCGTCCTGGTCCTGGGCGTGGACGCGTGGCAGGCCTTCGTGGACGGGCTCCGTTAAACCGCACTGACCGGCACGGACCTCGTGAGCCTGGACGCATGGCTGCGGCACTTCGCGGACTGATCCTGCGGGTCACGCCCGGCAGCCTCCGCGTGATCGGGCTCGGACAGGTTCAGCCGCTGTGCGATCACGCGATTTCGGCCAGAACTTCCGGCACCGGGCCCGGCGGACGCGCACCTGGGGGATCGGCCTGCTGTCCTTGGCGTCGCTCCTGTGGACCTGGTGCGCCGTACTGCTGCTCCTGCCGTACACGGTCGACGAGAAACCCGACGACGACCATCCCCGGAAGTGCGGATCCCGGTTGTTCACCTATCGCGGCACGGCCGACGAGGGTCTCCGGAACGGGGATTACTGCGGGGACGAACGCGACTGGCCGGAGGCCGTGGCCCTGCTCGGCCTGTCCCTGCCGGTGTCGGTCGTCGGGATGGGACTCTTCACCACCGGTACCGTGACGCGCCGCATGAGCTCCCACAGCCAGGCCATGCGTGAGCTGGACAAGCTGGCGGAGTCCTCGAAGAGCGGGGCGGACCAGCCGCTTCCGGGACGCGCGGGAGAAGTGTGACGCGGGTGGAGAGGCCGCGCCGCCGGCTGCCGGTCAACCCGGTGGCGGCAGAACGCGTCTTCGGGAGTGACGCAGTCACAGGGACCGACGCGAGGGGATCAGGCCATGGAAGAGGTTGCGGGTTCTGCGGTTGTGCGGGTCCTCAAGGGCATCGGCTGGCTCGCGTTCCACACCGTCGACACGGTGGGTGAGCTGCTCGCCAACCACATTCCGTGGAAGAAGCGGAACAAGCGCTCCGACAAGGACACCTGACTCCCGCCATTCGCCGTGGCCGTGACCACCGCCGGGGCCGCTGTCATGGCCGACTCCCCCCGCTCCGGCCTTGACGACCGTCCACGGACGCGTCAAGCCGTCGTCCTCGTGTCCGAGGATGTGGCGGTGCCCGCGGTACGCCGGTCTGGTCCGGGAAAGCAGTTCGTCGGGCCGATCACCGGAAGTACGGCCTCGTGAGCCTCCGGGCGCTACGCGAGCGTCAGTCGGGCACAGCGGCGAGTCGCGCGGGCGGACGCCGCCACCACGGCGTGCGAGGCGGCCGAGAGCACGCCGGCCAGGGCGAGCAGCGGCCAGTGCGCGGTGAGCGCGGCGGCGAGGGCCAGCGCGAGCGTGGCGACCGCCATGGCGACGCTGGTCGTGGTTCCGGCCCAGGCGACCACCAGGGGCAGCCGGTGCGGGGTGGGCAGCCTGCGGGCGAGCGTCCCGGTGGCGGCCAGGGTGACCGCGGCGAGCAGCGCGGCGGCGATCGCGATGCCGGCCAGATGCACCGCCAGCGCCTGCGCCGTACGCGGAAGCTGCCAAGCCGTACCGGAAGGGCCGGGGGTCCGGGCCAGGAACCAGCAGGCGATCAGGAAGGGTGCGGTGAGAGTGACGGTCCGCGCCGTGTGCCGGGCCTGGGCGATGGTCAGTTCGCGCTGGCAGACCGGCGCGACCTCCTCGACGGTCCCGAAGTCCCGCACCGCCAGGCGGGCGGCCTGCTCGTAGGGCACGCCCTCCGCGGCATGGGCCCGGGCCGTCTCCGCGAGGCCCTCGCGCAGCTCCTCGATCATGCGGGCCTTGGCTTCCCGGGGCCCGTGCAGGGTGGCCCTCAGGGCTGCCTCGTAGTCCGCGACGGGGTCGGCCGGCCGGCCCGCCGCGTTCATGTGGTCAGTCCGGGCGGGGTGGCGGGGTTGAGGACGGAGCCGATCGCCGTGGTGAATTCGTCCCATGCCGTCCGCTCCCCGGCCAGGGTGCGCCGTCCCTCCTCGGTGAGCTCGTAACAGCGCCGGCGCCGTTCGCCTGCGGACTCCCAGCTGCTGCTCAGGAGCCCGATCCGCTCCAGCCGGTTCAGGGCCGGGTAGATCGTGCCCGTACGCAGTTCGAGTACGCCGCCGCTGCGGCGCTGCACGGCCGCGATGATCGCGTACCCGTGCAGCGGGCCCGGTTCCAGCACGGCCAGCAGCAGTCCGTCGAGGTGCCCTCGCACCGCATCCGCCTTCATGAGTAGGCAGCCTACCCAAAAGAGGCGTAGGCAGTGTATGTATTGGCAGCCAACATATGAGCGTGTTCCGAGCAGGAGGCACCCGCAGTGACCAAGCTGCTGCTATCCATCCATGTCATCGCGGCGATCGTGGCCGTCGGGTCGATCACCGTCGCCGCCTCGATGTTCCCGCGCTACGCCCTGCGGGCACTGGACGGCTCGGAGGGGCACGACCGGTCCGCCGGGGTCGCCGCGCTCCTGCACCGCGTCTGCTACGGCTACTCGCTCGCGGGCGTCTTCGTGCCCGTCTTCGGCATAGCGACCGGCGCCGCGCTCGGGGTGCTCACCGACGCCTGGCTGATCGCCTCGCTCGTCCTCACCCTGATCGCCGCGGCCATCCTCGGATTCGCCGTCCTGCCCGGGCAGCGGCGCCTGCTCGCGGAGGGCGAGGACGCGCCCACCGGCGAGGCCGCGCGTCCCGTGGCGGCGCGTCTGACGATGCTCACCGGCATCTTCAACCTCGTCTGGGCGGTGGTCGTCGTCCTGATGATCGTCCGCCCCGGCTCCACCACCGGCGCGTGAACCAGCAGTACCGGTGCCCCCACTCCGTCGCCCACCGGCCGGCGGGCGACTCGGGCTGCCGACCAGGGAGCCGTCGTGTCTCACACCGCGCCGAGCTCCCACACCAGCACCTCGGCGTCCCGCAGCGCCACCAGTTCCAGGCCCCGGGACTCCGTGATCCGCGCCGAGTCCCCCTCCTCCAGCCGCTCGTCGCCGAGGCGCACCCCGCCCCGCACGACATGGACGTACACCCCCGCCGCGTCCGGCACGGCTGTCCGCTCGCCCTCGGACTGCCGGCGTACATGGAGCATCGCGCCGGCTTCCGGGAGGGCGTACGGGGTGGAGTCGGCGATCCCCGCGACATGCGTGTAGGAGGGCGCCCCGCCGGGTTCCACGGGGGCCAGCCACATCTGGATGAACGTCAGCGGGTGTTCCCCGTCGTTGCGCTCGACGTGCCGCACCCCGGCGGCCGAGCTCAGGTGCTGGACGTCTCCGGCCCGTACGACGGTGGCGTGGGAGGCCGAGTCGCGGTGGGTGAGCTCGCCCTCCACCACCCAGGTGACGATCTCGGTGTGGCTGTGCGGATGCTCGTCGAAGCCCGCACCCGGGGCGAGCCGCTCCTCGTTGCAGGCCAGAACGGGCCCGAAGCGCAGATTGTCCGGGTCGTAGAACCGCCCGAAGGAGAACGCGTGCAGCGTCTCGATGCCGGCGGAGCCACCCGTGGCCGGGTCCCCGCCGCGGAAACGGTCCCCGGAGCGGCGTACGTCCATCACGCCCCCACGGTATCCCCGCCGGGTGGCCTCGCGCCCCGCCCCTCCGGGCCCCTGTCCCGATAAGGCAGTCTTGTGTCGTGCCCCGACCCGATCCTGAGCAGCCCGCCTCGCATGCCGCCCACCTCCACGCCGCGACCCTGAAACGGCTGGAGCAGTCCTCCGGCCGGCTGGCCGCGAACGCCATCGCCCGTATGGACGAGACACTGCCGTGGTACCGGGCGATGCCACCGGAGAACCGGTCCTGGATCGGCCTGGTCGCCCAGGCCGGTATCGCCGCGTTCACCGAGTGGTTCCGGCACCCGGAGACACCACAGGCCATCTCCACCGATGTGTTCGGCACGGCTCCGCGCGAGCTGACCCGGGCGATCACCCTGCGCCAGACCGTCGAGATGGTGCGTACGACGATCGAGGTCATGGAGACCGCGATCGAGGAGGTCGCGGCGCCCGGCGACGAGTCGGCGCTGCGCGAGGCGCTGCTCGTCTACGCCCGCGAGATCGCCTTCGCGACCGCCCAGGTGTACGCGCAGGCCGCCGAGGCCCGCGGGGCGTGGGACGCCCGGCTGGAGTCGCTCGTGGTGAACGCGGTGCTGTCCGGCGAGGCGGACGAGGGCGCCGTGTCCCGGGCCGCCGCCCTCGGCTGGAACTCCCCCGAGCATGTGTGCGTCGTCCTCGGGACCGCTCCCGACGGTGACAGCGAGCTGACCGTGGAGGCGATCCGGCGGGCGGCCAGGCACGCCAAGCTCCAGGTCCTGACCGGGGTGCTCGGCCACCGCCTGGTCGTGATCGCGGGGGGCAGCGACAACCCCCTGAACGTCGCGAAGTCGCTGATCGGCCCGTACGCGGCCGGTCCCGTCGTCGCCGGGCCCGTGGTGCCCGACCTCCTCGCCGCCACCCGGTCCGCGCAGGCCGCGGCCGCCGGTCTCAAGGCCTGCTCGGCGTGGCAGGACGCTCCGAGGCCCGTCCTGTCGGACGATCTCCTTCCTGAGCGCGCGATGGCCGGCGACCCGGCCGCGCGCGATCAGCTGGTGGAGGAGATCTACAGACCGCTCGAAGAAGCGGGTTCAGCACTTCTGGAGACGCTGAGTGTGTATCTGGAGCAGGCGAGCAGTCTTGAGGGCGCGGCACGCATGTTGTTCGTGCACCCCAATACCGTGCGCTACCGGCTGCGACGTGTGACCGACGTCACCGGGTGGTCGCCTTCCGACGTCCGTTCCGCGTTCACTCTGCGGATCGCCCTCATCCTGGGGCGCTTGGCCGCCGGAGACACTCAGTCCTAGACTTTTGTCGGACTTCAACAATTCCCCTGACGGTTCTTCGTCCCTGTCCCCACGGGCGTCCGAGGCCGTCCACAAGAGAGAGTGTGAGGGTGCTCGTACTCGTCGCTCCCGGCCAAGGCGCTCAGACGCCCGGCTTCCTGACTCCCTGGCTCGAACTCCCCGGTGCCGCCGACCGCATCGCGGGATGGTCCGACGCCATCGGGCTCGACCTTGCCCACTACGGCACGAAGGCCGACGCGGACGAGATCCGCGACACGGCGGTGGCCCAGCCGCTGCTGGTCGCCGCGGGACTCCTCTCCGCCGCCGCCCTGGGCGCCTCGCCCGGCGTGGTCGCCGGGCACAGCGTCGGTGAGATCACCGCCGCCGCGCTGGCCGGCGTCATCGAGGACGAGGCGGCGCTCCGTCTCGTACGCACCCGGGGGCTCGGCATGGCCGAGGCCGCCGCGGTCACCGAGACCGGCATGGCCGCGCTCCTCGGCGGGGACCCGGAGGTCACGGTCCCGCACCTGGAGAAGCTCGGGCTCACCCCGGCCAACGTCAACGGCGGCGGGCAGATCGTCGCCGCCGGCACCGCGGCACAGGTCGCCGCGCTGACCGAGGACAAGCCCGAAGGCGTACGCCGCGTGGTGCCGCTCAAGGTGGCCGGCGCGTTCCACACGCACCACATGGCTCCGGCCGTGGAGAAGCTGCGTGCCGCCGCCGCCGCCCTGACGGTCACCGACCCGAAGGTGACGTACGTGTCGAACGCGGACGGGAAGACGGTCGCCACCGGCGACGAGGTCATCTCACGGCTCGTCGGCCAGGTCGCCAACCCGGTCCGCTGGGACCTGTGCATGGAGACCTTCACCGAGCTGGGCGTCACGGCTCTCATCGAGGCCGCGCCCGGCGGGACCCTGGTCGGGCTCGCCAAGCGCGCGCTGCCCGGTGTGAAGACCCTCGCGCTCAAGACCCCCGACGACCTCGACGCCGCCCGCGCGCTCATCTCCGAGCACGCAGGCGCCTAAGGAGCCCGAGAGCATGTCGAAGATCAAGCCCAGCAAGGGCGCCCCGTACGCACGGATCATGGGTGTCGGCGGCTACCGCCCGACCCGTGTCGTGCCCAACGAGGTGATCCTCGAGACGATCGACTCGTCCGACGAGTGGATCCGCTCCCGCTCCGGTATCGCCACCCGCCACTGGGCCTCCGACGAGGAGACCGTGGCCATGATGTCCGTGGAGGCCTCCGGCAAGGCGATCGCGGACGCCGGGATCACTCCCGGGCAGATCGGCGGAGTCATCGTCTCCACCGTCTCGCACTTCAAGCAGACCCCCGCCGTGGCGACCGACATCGCGCACCGGATCGGCGCGGGCAAGCCCGCCGCCTTCGACATCTCGGCCGGCTGCGCGGGCTTCGGCTACGGCCTGACCCTCGCCAAGGGCATGATCGTCGAGGGCTCGGCGGAGTACGTGCTCGTCATCGGCGTCGAGCGGCTCAGCGACCTCACCGACCTGGAGGACCGCGCGACGGCCTTCCTGTTCGGCGACGGCGCGGGCGCGGTCGTCGTCGGCCCGTCCCAGGAGCCGGCCATCGGCCCCACCGTCTGGGGATCCGAGGGCGACAAGTCCGAGACGATCAAGCAGACCGTGGCGTGGAACGACTTCCACATCGGCGACGTCTCGAACCTTCCGCTCAACGAGCGGGGCGAGGTCAAGTTCCCGGCCATCACGCAGGAGGGCCAGGCGGTCTTCCGCTGGGCCGTCTTCGAGATGGCGAAGGTCGCCCAGCAGGCGCTGGAAGCGGCCGGGATCTCCCCGGAGGACCTGGATGTCTTCATTCCGCACCAGGCGAACATGCGGATCATCGACTCGATGGTGAAGACGCTCAAGCTGCCGGAGCACGTCACGGTCGCGCGTGACGTGGAAACCACCGGCAACACGTCGGCCGCCTCGATCCCGCTCGCAATGGAGCGGCTCCTGGCGACCGGCCAGGCCAAGAGCGGCGACACGGCGCTCATCATCGGCTTCGGGGCGGGTCTCGTCTACGCCGCGACGGTCGTTACCCTCCCCTAGGCACCCCGGACCTTTCGGTCCACCCGCCCGTACCCTGCAGAAACACACCGAAGGAGCGCCAACATGGCCGCCACTCAGGAAGAGATCGTCACCGGTCTCGCCGAGATCGTCAACGAGATCGCCGGTATCCCGGTCGAGGACGTCCAGCTGGACAAGTCCTTCACCGACGACCTGGACGTCGACTCGCTGTCCATGGTCGAGGTCGTCGTCGCCGCCGAGGAGCGCTTCGACGTCAAGATCCCCGACGAGGACGTCAAGAACCTCAAGACGGTCGGCGACGCCGCCGACTACATCCTGAAGCACCAGGGCTGATCCCGGCCCGTCCCGTGTGTCGCCACCCGGCGGTGGCGCCGCTGATTCACGACCCTCTACACGTGGAGAAGATTTTCCAGTGAGCCCGACCAATCGCACCGTGGTCGTCACCGGTATCGGCGCAACCACTCCGCTGGGTGGCGACTCCGCATCGACCTGGGAAGGTCTGGTGGCCGGCCGTTCCGGCGTCAAGCTTCTCGAGGGCGAACGTTTCGCCGAACTGCCCGTCCGGATCGCCGCCCTCGCGGCCGTCGACCCGGGTGACGTCCTGCCCCGTCCGCTCGCCCGCAAGCTGGACCGCTCGGCGCAGTTCGCGCTGATCGCGGCCCGCGAGGCGTGGGCCGACGCGGGCTTCACCGGCAAGGCCGGTGAGGACGAGAAGATCCAGCCCGAGCGTCTGGGTTCGGTCATCGCCTCCGGTATCGGCGGCGTGACCACCCTGCTCGACCAGTACGACGTGCTGAAGGAGAAGGGCGTACGCCGCGTCTCCCCGCACACCGTGCCCATGCTCATGCCCAACGGCCCGGCCGCCAACGTCGGCCTGGAGGTCAACGCCCAGGCCGGTGTCCACACCCCGGTCTCCGCCTGCGCGTCGGGTGCCGAGGCCATCGGCTACGCCGTCGAGATGATCCGCGCCGGCCGTGCCGACGTGGTCGTCGCCGGTGGCACCGAGGCGGCCATCCACCCGCTGCCGATCGCGGCTTTCGCCAACATGATGGCGATGTCCAAGAGCAACGACGAGCCCGAGAAGGCCTCGCGACCGTACGACACGGCCCGTGACGGTTTCGTCCTCGGTGAGGGCGCCGGCGTCGTGATCCTGGAGTCCGCGGAGCACGCCGCCGCGCGGGGCGCCAGGGTCTACTGCGAGGTGCTCGGCCAGGGCCTGTCCGCCGACGCCCACCACATCGCGCAGCCCGAGCCCACCGGGCGCGGGATCGCCGCGGCGATGCAGAACCTGCTGGACTCCTCGGACCTGAAGCCGTCGGAGGTCGTGCACCTGAACGCGCACGCCACGTCCACGCCGCAGGGTGACATCGCGGAGATCAAGGCGCTGCGTGCGGTGCTGGGCGACGACCTGGACCATGTCGCGATCTCCGCGACGAAGTCCATGACGGGTCACCTGCTGGGTGGCGCGGGCGGCATCGAGACCGTGGCGACGGTGCTGGCGCTGCACCACCGGACCGCACCGCCCACCATCAATGTCGACGACCTCGACGAGGCGGTCGAGGCCGACATCGTGCGTGCCGAGCCGCGCGCGCTGCCGGAGGGTCCGATCGCCGCGATCAACAACTCGTTCGGCTTCGGCGGCCACAACGTGGTCCTGGCGTTCCGTTCGGTCTGATCCGCCGGTCATCCGCCGATCCTGCCGCGAGGCCCGCTTCCCGTCCCGGGAGGCGGGCCTCGCGCATGCCGGGCGCCGCGGCCCGGGGAAAAACGTTCCGGCATTCCGGTCGACGGTCGAGGCCCCGGACAGCGGCAGCCGTCACACCACCTGGTGGAGCCAGCGGACCGGTGCGCCCTCTCCCGCGTGGCGGAAGGACTCCAGCTCGTCGTCCCACGGCTTGCCCAGGAGTTTCGCGACCTCCGTCTCCAGGTCCGTCTCGCCCCGCAGGGACCGCGCCAGGGCGGCCCGCAGCCGGTCCTCGGGGACCAGGATGTCGCCGTGCATGCCGGTGACGGCGTGGAAGATGCCGAGGCCCGGTGTGGAGCTGTAGCGCTCGCCCTCCGCCGTGGGGCAGGGCTCCGCCGTCACCTCGAAGCGCAGCAGGTCCCAGCCGCGGAGGGACGAAGCCAGCTCCGAAGCCGTGCCGGCCCGGCCCTTCCAGGAGAATTCGGACCGCCAGGTGCCTGGCGCGGCCGGCTGTCTGATCCAGTCCAGCTGGGCCCGCACACCGAGCACACCCGCTACCGCCCATTCGACATGCGGGCACAGCGCGCGCGGTGCGGAGTGAACGTAAAGAACTCCACGTGTCGTCACCGGGACCTCCAGTGTGGGACGAGGTTCGCCTTCCCCAGCGGCCTCGCGCCCGTACCGCCTCTTCCCGGCCGGCTCCCGAGGTTGTCATCAGTAAACAGCATCGGGAGTGAATCTCCTGAAAAGGGACAGTATGTGACGTGAGATAACTTACCGGACCCACTGTTTCGCACGCGTGCCGGTCGGGCGCCACTGGTTCGACGGGGAAAAGCTACCGTGCCCCGGGACCGGGTGTGTGACGTACGGTCGGTCCCGGGGCCAGGATTCGCAGAGCATTCACCCGCACAAGCGCGGAGGCCCGCCCCCTGGAGCTGTCCGGTTGTGCCAGGGGCACAATCACCCGTGTGGCCGAAAGGGAAACAGGATGCCCGAGCGTGCGTCACCCCGCCGTGTCCGAAGCGCCGCAGCCACCCTGACGGCGGTCGTGCTCGCCGGCGCCGCCGCGCTCACGGGCTGCGCCTCGGACGGGGGCGCGGACGCCCGGAGCACCACGGGCACCCGGAGCCCCTCCCCTTCGCCGGCACCGGGGTGGGACCCGAGCCCCGCCTCCCTCGCGGCCGTCGGCGATTCCATCACCCGGGGCTTCGACGCCTGCGCGGTGTTCGCCGACTGTCCCGAGGTGTCCTGGGCGACCGGCACCGACGCCGGGGTGCGGAGCCTGGCCGTACGCCTCATGGGGGCGTCGAAGGCGCTCTCGCACAGCTGGAACCACGCCGTCTCGGGCGCCAGGATGGCTCAGTTGCCGGAGCAGATGGCGCTGGCCGCGAAGGACGGTCCGGAGCTGGTCACCGTGATGATCGGCGCGAACGACGCCTGCCGGGACACGGTGCGGCTGATGACTCCGGTCGCCGATTTCAGGGCCTCCTTCG
>NZ_DATMVN010000805.1:0-9727 GCF_035563135.1 Streptomyces sp. | reverse complement strand
CAGGTATCGGTCACATTCAGTCCTTCTGGTCGAGATCCTGCGACAGGAGACCAGCCAGTTCCTCGACCGCTTCCGGTGCGCTTTCGCCCACGGCTGACAGCACCAGAAGATCACCGTGCTGAGCCGCCAGGGCGAGCACCGACAGCATGCTGCGGGCGTCGACCGGCTCACTGCCTTCGCGTGCGACGGACACCGCGACCGGCTGCCGCATGGCTGCCTGGACGAAGAGGGAGGCGGGCCGGGCGTGCAGGCCACTGCGGGAGCCGACGGAGACGGTGCGCTGGTACACGTGTTCACTCCTGGGCGAAGGGATTGTCAGAGGTTCGGAGGAAAGGCAGGGATCAGGCCGTGACGGGGGCTCCAGCCCCTTCATCCGTGGGGGCGGTGGCGTCGGAATCGCGACGCGTGCCCTTGAAGGCGACGACCAGAGCAGCGGACACCGCGGTTCCGGCGGCGATCGCCAGCAGGTAGAGCAACGGCTCACCGATGAGCGGGACGACGAAGACACCACCGTGCGGTGCGCGGAGCGTACAGCCGAACGCCATGGACAGCGCACCCGTGACCGCTCCGCCGGCCATGACGGAGGGGATCACCCGCAAGGGATCCGCCGCTGCGAACGGGATCGCGCCCTCGGTGATGAACGAGGCTCCCAGCACCCACGCCGCCCTGCCGTTCTCCTGTTCGGTCCGGGTGAACAGCCTGCGGCGTACGGTCGTGGCGAGGGCCATCGCCAGGGGAGGCACCATGCCGGCCGCCATCACCGCGGCCATGACCTTGAGGCTGCCGGGGGTCGGGTCGGCCAGGCCGCCGACCGCGAAGGCGTACGCCACCTTGTTCAGCGGACCACCCATGTCGAAACACATCATCAGGCCGAGGACGATGCCGAGGATGACCGCGTTGGAACCCGACAGTCCGTTCAGCCAGTCGGTGAGGGCGTTCTGGAGGGAGGCGATCGGCTTGCCGACCACGATGTACATCAGGAAGCCGACGGCAATCGACGCGAGCAGGGGGATCACCAGCACCGGCATGATGCCACGCAGCGTGGGATGCACCTTCACCCGCTGGATCGCCATCACCGCCGCACCGGCCAGCAGGCCCGCGACCAGGCCGCCGAGGAAGCCCGCATCGACGGTGAGGGCGATGGCGCCGCCGACGAAACCGGGGACGAGCGCGGGCCGGTCCGCCATTCCGTAGGCGATGTACCCCGCCAGCACCGGAACCAGGAAGCCGAAAGCGGCGCTGCCGATCTGGTTGAGCAGGGCGGCCCAGCTGGCAGCCTCGCCCCACACGAAGTGGTCGGCCACCGACTTCGCACTCGCGATCTCGTAACCGCCGATGGCGAACGAGAGGGCGATGAGCAGTCCTCCGGCCGCCACGAACGGCACCATGTAGCTGACACCGGACATCAGATAGGTCCGCAGCCGGACACCGAAGTGCCCGGAGGTTCCCGGTCCACCGCCGGTACCGGCATCCGGGGCATGGCGCTCGCCGGGGATTCCGCCGGTCTCTCCCCGCTCCGCCTTGTGCCGGGCCTCGGCGATGAGCTCGGACGGCCGGTTGATCCCGGCCTTCACGCCGGTGTCGACGACCGGCTTGCCGTCGAACCGGGCCTTCTCCCGCACGTCCACGTCATGGGCCCAGATGACCGCGTCCGCGGCGGCGATCACCGCTGGATCCAGCCGGTCGAAACCGGCCGAGCCCTGTGTCTCGACGTCCAGCACGACTCCCTGGGCCCGCGCCGCGGCCTGCAGCGACTCGGCGGCCATGTAGGTGTGTGCGATACCGGTCGGACAGGAGGTGACGGCGACGATCCGGAACGGTTCGGCCGCCTCCCTCTCTGTGTCCGCCGCAGTCGTGTCCTCCGGTTCCGGAACCGCTGCGGGAACCTCCTCGCCGCGGATCCGGGCCGCCGCGGCGCCGGGAGCACCCTCCGCCCGCAGCGCACCGGTGAACCCGGGGTCCATGAGCCGCCGTGCCAGGCCCGACAGGATCGTGAGGTGGTCGTCGTCCGCGCCCGCGGGCGCGGCTATCAGGAAGATGAGGTCAGCAGGGCCGTCCGCAGCACCGAAGCCGATGCCCCTCGTGCTGCGTCCGAAGGCCAGCGTCGGTACGGTGACATGTTCGCTCCGGCAGTGCGGAATGCCGATGCCGCCGTCCAGGCCGGTCGGCATCTGTGCCTCGCGGGCCGCCACATCGGTGAGGAAGCCGTCGAGGTCGGTGACACGACCGGCTGCGACCATCAGTTCGGCCAGGGAACGGGCGGCCGCGCTCTTCGTCTCGGCGGACAGATCGAGATCGACCAGTTCCGCGGTGATCAGCTCACTCATCGCGGGGCTCCTTGCTCGTGGACCGCCCGGGGGCGGGGGACGGGGGCGTTGTACAACTGGACAGGTGCAGGGCGCTCATGTGGTCTGCTCCGTGAGCGCCAGGTCCACGGGGATGTCCTCGGTGGCGACGACCGAGGCCGGATCGAGGTCGGCCGGTGCCGGCATGGCGCTTCCGGGCAGCTGTACGGCGGCGGCACCGTGCGCCACCGCCGCCGACAGAGCGGCCCGGCCCGCTCCGCCTGCGGACAGGAACCCGGCGAGCGAGGCGTCTCCCGCACCGACGTCGCTCCGGACGGTGTGCACCCGCGCAGCGGCGAAATGGGCCCCGGACCGTTCCACCAGCAACTGCCCGACGGCCCCCAGGCTGGCGAGCACCGACCGTGCCCCGAGCTCGCACAGCTCCTGTGCGGCCTTGAGCGCGTCACCGACCGTCGCCAGCGGACGGCCCACGGCCTCGGCGAGCTCCTGGGTGTTCGGTTTGATCACATCCGGCTGTTCACGCAACGCGGCTACGAGGGCGGCGCCGGAGGTGTCGAGGGCGATCCGGACGCCGGCACGGTGACTTTCGGCGACCAGGTCGGCGTACCACTGCGGGGGCAGTCCGCGGGGCAGGCTTCCGCAGCAGGCGATCCAGTCCGTGCCCGCCGTCCGGGTCCGGACGGCGTCCAGCAGGCGCTCGGCCTCGGCAGGGGCGATCTCGGGCCCCGCCGCGTTGATCTTGGTGAGTGTGCCGTCGGGTTCGACGAGGGTGATGTTGACACGGGTGCTGTCGGCGATCGTCACCCCGGCGGCCTCGATGCCGTGTTCTCCGAGCAGCCGCGCCAGCGATGCGCCCTCGGATCCGCCCAACGGCACGACGGCCACCGTGCGGTGCCCGGCGGCGGCGACCGCCCGGGAGACATTGACGCCCTTGCCGCCGGGATCGACACGGTCGGCGGCGGCCCGCAGCACGGCCCCGCGGATGAGCCCCGGAAGCTCGTAGGTGCGGTCCAGGCTCGGATTGGGGGTGACGGTCAGGATCATGCGCGTACTACTTCCGTGCCCCGGCTCTCGATGGTCCGGGCGTCCTGGGGGCTCAGCCCCGTATCGGTGATCAGCAGGTCGACGTGTGAAAGATCGCCGAAGCGCGCGAAGTGCTCCTGACCGGCCTTGCCCGAGTCTGCGAGGAGCACCACCCGGCGGGCCGCCGCGATCACGGCACGCTTCACGGCGGCCTCGGCCAGGTCCGGGGTGGTCAGCCCGCCCTCGGGGGAGAAGCCGTTCGTGGCGAGGAAGACGACGTCCGCGTTGATCTCGGCGTACGCGCTCAGTGCCCAGGCGTCGACGGCCGCGCGGGTGCGGTGCCTGACCCTGCCGCCGACCAGATGCAGTGCGATCCCCGGATGGTCCGCGAGGCGCGCGGCCACGGGCAGGGCGTGGGTGACCACGGTGAGGCGCGAGTCGATCGGAACGGCGGCCGCCAGTCTGGCGGTCGTCGTTCCGGCATCGATGATGATGTTGCCCTCGGCCGGGAGTTCGCCCAGGGCCGCAGCGGCGATGAGGTCCTTCTCGTCGGCCGCCACGGTGTCGCGTTCGGCGAGATCCGGTTCGAAACCGAGCCGCCCGGCCGGAATCGCACCGCCGTGCACCCGGCGGAGGAAACCCGCGCGGTCGAGCGCCTTGAGGTCGCGCCGAATCGTCTCCGCGGTCACCTGGAACCGCTCGGCCAGGGACAGCACATCGACGCGCCCGCTCCCGTCGGCGATGCGGAGGATTTCCTGCTGCCGCTCCGGTGCGTACATGTGGTTACGTATCCGTTTCATGCCCGAGTCTGTGGTTTCACCGGCAGACTACGGACACGCCTCCGAAAAGTAAACACATTCGGATGAGGAGTGGGCATGAACGGACTTCGACGCAGTGCATGCGCCGTCCGGGATCCTCAATCGGATCCATGGGCGGTGACCCGTGGGTCCAGTGGCCGGGCCAGCAGCGGGGCCCCCAGGACCTGGTGACCGCCGCTCGCCTGCATGCGCACTTCGCCGCGCTCGCTGATCTCGGCGCGCACGATCCCGGACTCGTCCTCGTATATCGGGTAACCACCCGCGCCGGAGCGCGCCGTGAGGTGGACGGCGACCACGTCGTCCTCGGCGCCGCCCGCCCGGAATATGAGCTCGTAACTCTCCGGGTAATCCATGACCCACCTCCCGACCGGGCCGGCAGCAGCCGCTCGCCCGTCACCCCCATTGTTTCCCATCGGGGCGGTATGTGCTGGGGGGGAGCACGGCCGGGTGACCGTCCGTGATTGCGGATGCGGGATGGGTCCGGCGGAGCGACCATCATCTGCAAGGGACCGGACGCGTGCTGTCAGCTTCGCACGGCCGGCCGTGACGCCAGGCGGTACTGCCGGCGCGATCGGACTTCGTCGGCGCGGGGCCCACGGGCTCCCGGCCGCCCTGTGGAGAGGAACTGCCGTGCTGATGGCCAATCCTGCAACGCTGCGGAATCTCGTCAAGCGCTACGAGACACTGCGAAGCACCCATGCACGGCTGGGCACTTCCGAGAGCAGCCGCCGGCTCGAGGACATCTCCTACACCCTCTGCGTCACCACCGGCACCAGGACCGTACCCGACGCCCTGGCCGCCGCTGCGGCGCAGTTGCGCGCCGTTCGGCCCGCAGGGCCGCCGGCCCCGTCGCCGGTACCCGCCGAGGTGCAGCTGACTGCCTGACGACGCACAGCTCCTTCAGGAACGGCGCCGGTTCGCTCGAACCGGCGCCGTTCTCCTGTCCGGGCACGTCCGGGTGCGGGGCGGTACGACACGCCGAATGGGCGGAGGGTGCTGTCGAACGGGTGACACCCGCCGGTCGAACAACATGACTGTTCGCAGCGGCGGCTAGGCATGCAGACATGAGACTTGAGCCCCGTCGAAACAAGACCGTTTCCCCGCGTACCCGCCGTCTCCGTGTGACCGGCGGTGCCCTGTGCGCCGCCGTGCTTGCCGCCGCTCTCGTGACCGGTTGTGGTCAGGACAGCGGTGACAGGACAGCTGCGGAGACCTCTGAGGCAGCGAAGGTCCTTCCGAACCAGACGACCAGCCCCTCCGGGAGTGTTTCGGGCAGCCCTTCCGGGACGGCGCAGCTGACCGAGGACCAGGCCGAGCGCAAGGAACTGTTGTCGACCGTCAAGGTCACCTTCGACAAGGCCGCCACGACGGCCGTCGGTGAGGTGTCCGGTGGCAAGCTGACCGACCTGGATCTCGAGGGCCTCGATGACGAGGACGACGACGACGCGACCGGCAGTCCGAGCCCGGCAGGCAGCCCGACCGGCGACGCCAGCCCGAGCCCCGAGGCCACCGGGAGCCCGAGCGGGACCGGCAGCCCGAGCCCCAGCGGCAGCGCCGGCAGCCCGAAGTGGGTGGCGGAGGTCGTGGAGAAGGACGGCACCGCTCACAGGGTGACCATCGACGCGGTGTCCGGCGACGTCATCGACTTCGCACCGGAAGCCGGTCAGAGCGATGCGGACAAGCAGGAACTCGCGGCCCGGATCGCCAAGGCGACACAGACGCCCCAGCAGGCCGCGAAGACCGCGATGGGCAGGCAGAAGGGCTGGGTCACCTCGATCGCCCTCGACGAGAACGACAGCCAGGTTCTCGTCTGGAAGGTCGACGTCGTCTCCAAGGGATGGAACAAGACCACCTTCGACGTGGACGCGGTGAAGGGGACGATCACGGACGAGCAGATCGACGAAGACTGACGCACAGCACGAACGGGCTCATCGGTGGCGGACCGCATCGCGGTGTGCCACCGATGTGCGTTCCGCCGCCCGAGAGCCTGCGGAGCTACCCCGGGCTCAGCGGCCCGGGCCCGCCGGATCGCGGACGAAGCGCAGCCCGGGCCTCCCCGCCAGAGTGATGGCGCCGGCTTCCACGAAACCCGCACGGGCCAGCACGGTCCTCGAACCCGCGTTGTCCACCGTCGTCCCGGCCCGGAGCGAGGTCAGGCCGTATTCCGTGGAAGCCAGTGCACATACCTTGCGGACGCCCCACGTGGCCAGTCCACGTCCCGCCGCTCGCCCGGCTATCCGGTACCCGAGCTCCGCCGAGCCGTCCGCGACGCCGACGAGGTTCACGCGCCCCAGCACGGCCCCGGCCTCGTCCGCCAGGATGTGGAAGTGGTGCGTCCCCGCCTCCTGCTCCGCCAGCAACTCGGCGTGCCGGGCATCGAATCCGGAGAAGTAATCGTCCCCCCGGTCCGGGATCGAGGCGGCGAAATACGCCCGGTTCTCGCGCTCGAAGGCGAGCAGAGCGGGAGCGTGGTCGGCGCGAAGGCTTTCGAGGACAGTCATACGGCGACGGTATACAGACGAGGTGGCCGATGCGGCACGGAAGTACCGCTCCACCGCCATCACATCAGACTGGGCCGAAGACGCCGCCACGGAACACGAGGAACACCGGCGCCGGAACGGGAGGGGCCGGCAGCCCCCGCGGTCCATGACGAAGCCTTGTCGTGATCGTGTGCCGGTACGAGTGGTGACCTCGGCCTCTTTTGCGCGTTGTGCAGGGCATGTCCTCTTCCCCTTCCAGCTCGCCCTCCGCCCCGGCAGCGAAGCCCAAGCCCTTCCTGCTGACGCCCCGCCAGGGTGAAGCCGCCCGCACACTCCTGGCCTATGTCTGCTCGTTGCCGCTGAGGGGGGCCGATGCGCAGCTCCTCGCGGTGGTCGTCGCCATCCGGGCGGCCCGCAGCGGAATCGGCAATCTCACCGGCCAGGATGTGCGTTCCCTCCGTCTGGCCGACCCGGAGGGAGCCGTCGGTGCCTTCGCCGCTCTCGGCTGGCAGGGGCAGGAGGCCCTGCTGGGCACGGATCTGGTCACGCCGGTGGGGGTCACCGTGCCGGATCTCGGCGGTCGGCCGGACTCCCCGTTGCCCTTCGGCAAGGTGATGCGCTCCAGGGTGTCGGGCTGGACGGCCCGGACCCTGTCCGCCAAGCCGGTCAAGAAGACCTCGACCGCCGCACGGCTGGCCGCGCTGTTCCTGTCCGCCCACGGTCCGGCCGACGAGTACGGAACGCTGCCCGCCCACCTTCCCGACGAATGCAGGGCCGCCCTGCCCGAACTGCTCGCCAAGCAATTCCTGCGGGAACGGGACGGCGACCGCTACCTGCTCGCCGAGGCCGTACGGCATCTGTCGGGAATGCGTCCCCTGTGCGACGTCCCGCCCGGCCCGCGTGACGAGCTGGAGACGGAAGAGCTGACCTGGGACGAGTGGAAGGACCGGGCAAGCACCGCCCTGAGGCGGCACGTCGAGGCTGTCGAGGGCTGCCCCGAGTGTTCCCTGTCCACGGCCAGGGTGTCGGAGGCCTTCATGCGTACGGCGGTTCCCGCCCAGTTCGAGGAGAAGGTGTACAGGGCCTACGGTGCCTGGCAGGCCGCGTACCCCGACCAGGGGCCTGCCGCCGCCGAGTTCGCTGCCTCGTTCCGTGCTGCTCACGGCCATGGTCCCTCCGTCAAGCAGCTCTGCACGGCCATGGGCTGGGGCAAGATGTCCCGGGAACTGCGGATCTACGTCATCCGCCGGCTGATCGTGGACGGGTGGTTGATGAACACCGACCCGGTGCCGTGGACCCTGCGCCCGGGCAAGGCCGCCCAGGGCGGCACATCGGGTGCGGCAGCACCCACCGGCACAGCCGCACGCCTGCGCTGAGTGTGGGCCGGCTTGAGCGACGCCGTCGATGCAGGCGTTCCGAGGGCCGGGCACGGCTCCCCACAGGGTTCGAGGTGATTGTGATGGGCATGCCAGGCATAGCGCGCATGCCCCCGCAGTCATGCGCCGACCCGGAGGACGCAGTGAAACCCAGTACATCGCTCCGCAAGGCCGGCCTCGTCATGGCCGGTGCCCTCGCTCTGGTCATCACCTCGGCAAGCAGTGCGTTCGCCGCACCACCGACTGCACTGCCCGCGAACGCGGACGCACTGGAACAAGCCTTTCAACCTGCTTACGACTACGACACGGACGGGTGCTACCCCACGCCGGCCATCGGCACGGACGGGACCGTCGCCGCAGGCCTCAACACGACAGGCGCGGTCAACGGAAGTTGCCGTGACGCCGTGGATCTGGACAACACCAACGGCTATGCCCGCTCCATGTGCAACAACGGGTGGTGTGCGGTCATGTACGGGCTCTACTTCGAGAAGGACCAAGCGGTGGCAGGCAGTGGGTTCGGCGGGCATCGGCACGACTGGGAACACGTCGTGGTGTGGGTCCAGAACGACGAAGCCCGCTACGTGTCCACCTCTGCCCACGGCGACTTCGATGTCCATGCCAGTGATCAGATCCGATGGGAAGGGACCCACCCCAAGATCGTTTACCACAAGGACGGTATCGGCACCCACTGCTTCCGCCCTGCGAATTCGAACGACGAGCCACCGGAGAACCACTACCACCAGTGGCGGTTCCCCGGTCTCGTCGGCTGGAACGGCTACCCGGCAGGCCTGCGGGACAAGCTGGTCCAGGCGGACTTCGGGAGTGCCGTCTTCGGTCTCGGGGACGGCAACTTCTCCAGCCACCTGGCAAAGGCCCGGCCGGCCGGCATCCCCTTCGATCCCAGCGCCTGACACAGCGGGGTGGCGCGGGACGGACCGAGCGGTGGCCGTCCCGCCCCGCCCCGCTGTCAGCGTTCCGACAGTTCGGAGGGCGCCTCCTGGACCACCCATCCGTTGCCGTCCGGGTCGGTGAAGGACATGAACGAATTCCAGGTGCCGCCCCTGCCCTCCTCCCAGCCGGCCGCCCCCACATGCCGGACCGGGGAAACATCCACCCCCCGGCCGGCCAGTTCCTCGCGGGCGGCCTCGATGTCCGTCACACAGAGCTGAAGGCCCTGCAGCGCCCCGGGGGCCATCGTTTTCTCCCCGGGGAACGCGGGCATCCCCTGAAGCATGGCGATCGAACACCGCGAGCCCGGAGGCGTCAGCTGGATGATGCGCATTCCGGGGGCGACCTCGTCATCCAGATCCAGCTGGAAACCAGCCTTCCCGGTGTAGAACTCCTTCGCCCGGTCCATGTCGGTGACGGGGACCGGGATGACCTCGAGTGTCCAGTTCATGCAGTCTCCTCAGCAGAGCCGGTGCGCCTGGCGGTCGGATCCTTCTCGGTGAAGCCGAGACAGCGGGGACGCCACGGCGAACACCGACGGAGGGCCACCGTCACCCAGGGAGCAGCCGGCGCGCACGCCGAAACGCAAGCAGGAGCCGTACTGTGACCTTCTCCGCGCCCACGCGGCCCAAGAGCTAGCTGTATTGATCACGAGCGTTGTTGACACGGGGGTCTTGATCAAAGGCGAAGACCTCCGGTGTGGTGGAGCTGTCTAGGACTGCACCACACGGAGGTCTTCGTGTCCCACCGTAATGCCCGGCTGACTGTTCATGGCC
>NZ_DATMVN010000804.1:0-2373 GCF_035563135.1 Streptomyces sp. | reverse complement strand
TCGCCCTGTTTCGTCCTAGGTGGCGAATGTCGAGCCCTGTTCCCGTGCACGACTCGGAGCTCCGAGGAGGTGCGTGGGTCTCGGACCACGCGTTGCCGCGGCCGCCCGGATCGTGGCCCGAGGAGAATGCACGAAGACCTTCAAGGCCACAAGAACCCGCAGGGAGCCTGAGGAAGCTGCGTGGACGAGAAGGCTCCCACCCGTGTCATTTGAATCCGGTTTGCCGAACGTGCCGCGGTCCGTAGCATCCGCGCCATGGCGCCCGTACTCACTCTGCAGAGCACCGATTTTCCGCGGTGGTACCAGGAAGTGGTAGCAAAGGCGGAGCTGGCCGAGAACGGGCCGGTGCGCGGCACTATGGTCATCCGCCCATACGGGTACTCGATCTGGGAGCGGATACAGGCCGAGATGGACGCCCGGATCAAGGCGTGCGGCGCGCAGAACGCCTACTTCCCGTTGTTCATCCCCGAGTCGTACCTGCGTCGGGAGGCCGAGCACGTCGAAGGCTTCAGTCCGGAGTTGGCCGTGGTCTCGCATGCCGGCGGCAGGCAGTTGGAGGAGCCGCTGGTGGTGCGGCCGACTAGCGAGACGGTCATCGGCGAGTTCATGGCGAAGTGGACGCAGAGCTACCGCGACCTACCGCTGTTGCTGAACACGTGGAACAACGTGGTCCGCTGGGAGTTACGCCCTCGGCTGTTTCTGCGTACCACCGAGTTCCTCTGGCAGGAGGGCCACACCGCGCACGCCACCTACGACGATGCCCGCGACTACGCCCACCGGATCCTGCACGAGGCGTACGAAGATCTGATGGTCAACGTGCTGGCGATCCCGGTCGTGGTCGGGCGCAAGACGGCCCGGGAGCGGTTCGCCGGCGCGATCAACACGCTGGCCTGCGAGGCGATGATGCGCGACGGCAAGGCGCTGCAGATGGGCACCTCGCACGAGCTGGGCCAGAACTTCGCGAAGGCGTTCGGCATCGACTACTTGTCCGCCGCAGGCCAGCAGGAGACCGCCTGGACGACCTCGTGGGGCACCTCCACCCGGATGGTCGGCGGGCTGATCATGGTGCACGGCGACGACAACGGCTTGCGACTTCCGCCGTCGCTCGCGCCCGTTCAGGTTGTGGTGATGGCGATCAAGGCTGACGTGGTCGAGGCCGCGCACAAGCTCGGTGCGGACCTTCGCGATGCAGGCTCGCGAGTCGTCGTCGACGACCGATCGGACGTCCCGTTCGGGCGCCGGGCCGTGGACTGGGAGCTCAAGGGCGTGCCCCTGCGGCTTGAACTCGGCTCGCGCGACCTCGCAGCCGGGCAGGTGACCCTCGCACGTCGGCTCTCCGGCGGGAAGGAGCAGGTCGCGCTGGCTGGAATCGCAGAAACGGTCCTGGCTCTGTTGGCCCGTGAGCAGCAGACCATGCTCGACGACGCGCGGGCGGCTCGCGATGCCCGGATCGCGGACGTCGCCACCGTGGCGGACGCGGTCGAAGCATGCGGACAGGGCTGGGCCCGTCTACCCTGGGCGGCGGTCAGAGAGGCAGGCGAGGCCAAGCTGGCCCAGTCGGCGGTCACCGTCCGCTGCCTCGCCCGAACCGACGGTTCGGTCCCCGACAGCGACACCGAACCCGACCTTGTCGCTTACGTCGGCCGTTCCTACTGACGCGCGCAACATCAGTCAGCGACGGTGGCCCAGTCATCTGGCTGCCCAGTGATGACTGTGGTCGGCGATGCGGCCTGTACGCCAACCTCTGGGCCTTCTGCCTGTCTGCCGGGCACCCCGTCTGCCGACCGCGATCATGGACCGTGAAAGGACGTTCAACAGCGGCTCGCGATGTCGGATTCAGCAGCTTCGCGCGGCACGCTCACTAAGCCGGCGGCGCCACCAAGCACTGCTGTGTCGTTTCGCTCAGAACTCCGGCGAAACACCGGTGGAACGGTCGGTTGTCGTCGGTCCCGGTCGGTCCTGACCGGCTCAACCCTCAGGACGCGATCGCGTATTGCTGTAGGTCAGACGCCAATCGGACCCTGCGCGAGACGTCGCAACCGACGCAACTCGTAGTGAATAGGTCGTCGGTTCGATTCGGACAGGCGGCTCTCATCGAGGCCCCTGACTTGCAGGAATGCAGCCGGGGGCCTTCGACGCCTCCGGCTCCGAGAATCAAAGTCAGGTGAGAGTCCGGTGAAACCCCTGGCCTTGAGTCTCGGCGCTTGCGTTGCGGTCCCTCCCGTTTCCTGACTTGACGCACTAGCCCTCGCAGAGCGTCGTGAACGGGGGACGCAGACCCCGTACGCCGTCTGACGCGCCCACCGGGCAACCGGTGCACTCCCCGGCCTGCCGTCCGTCAGACCCCGGCACCTACCCGTCGGAAGACGTCAT
>NZ_DATMVN010000803.1:0-5736 GCF_035563135.1 Streptomyces sp. | reverse complement strand
GCACATGATGGGTGCCTGACCCCCTCGCCCCCGTCCCACCGACGGCCGCGTACTCCTCGCCCGGAGTACGCGGCCGTCGCGCGTGTCCTGCGGCTCTCCCGGCGCTCAAGTCGAAAAGATGGCCGTCCCACCGCAGAATGTGGTGGAACCGGACTTCTGGTCAGGCTGTGGGGAGGAGATGGCTGTGCGCTCCACACGTCGCCGAACCTGGGCCCTGCTCGCAGCGGCAGCCGGCGTCGCGGGGCTCCTGGCCCCGGTGGCCGTGAGCGCGGCCGGCCGGGCGCAGAGCGGAGCGGCGGCACCCCTCGTCCCGGAACCCGGTCCCTCGGGCGCCGAATGCCGTACGGCGATCGAGGGATCCCAGGTGGTCGCCTACTGCCACAACCCGTACCCCACGACCGATCTCGTCCGGCTCCACACCGAGTGCGCCCGGTGGTGGGACGTCGACGCCGACGGCGGCGCGGTCGCGGTGCAGCCGGGCCGGACGGTCAAGCTGGAGGACCG
The DNA here is from genome assembly GCF_035563135.1 of Streptomyces sp. Classification (GTDB taxonomy): domain Bacteria; phylum Actinomycetota; class Actinomycetes; order Streptomycetales; family Streptomycetaceae; genus Streptomyces. The sequence goes on along the minus strand of NZ_DATMVN010000803.1, from coordinate 5,232 downwards.
CTGCTGGAAAGAGGTCGGCTCGGCCTGGGTGAGCCACTCGGTCTCCTCCTGAGCGGCCGGCCCTCAGACCCGCTCCCGCAGGCAGTGCAGCGCGTGGGCGGCGGCCTCCGCCGCCGCCGTCGCGGCGTCGCCCGCCCTGATCGCCTCCACGAGCCGCGTGTGGTCCATGAGCTCCTCCGGCCCCAGCTCCGTGCCCACGTCGTCGCGCAGGTAGTCGCGGAGCAGGTCGTTCAGGTCGGCGTAGAGCTCGGTCAGGACGTCGTTGTGCGACGCGGCGACCACGGCGAGGTGCAGGGTCGCATCGACGGCCACGAAGGCCTCCGCGTCCCCGGACGCCCACACCTCCTCGCGCCGCGCCATCAGCGCGTCGAGCTGCCGCAGATCCCGGTCCGTACGCCGCAGGGCGGCCAGCCGGGCCGCCGAGGACTCCAGCGTGGAGCGCAGCTCGGCGACGTGCCGGGGGTCGGCGTCCGCGAAGCGGCGGTGCATCACCCCCGCCAGCTCACTGGTCGCCACCACATACGTGCCGGAGCCCTGGCGGATGTCCAGCAGCCCGTTGTGGGCCAGGGCGCGCACCGCCTCGCGCACCGTGTTGCGGGCGACCCCGAGCTGCTCGACCAGCTCGGGTTCGGTGGGGATCCGTGAGCCCACGGGCCACTCACCCGAGGTGATCTGATTCCTCAGCTGGGCAATCACCTGGTCGGCGAGAGCCGAACGCCGCGTGGACGTCAGCGCCATGGTGCTCCTTGCTCGTGTTCCGGAGGGGGTGGTCCAGGAGGTGCGGGCCCGTCGGATTGTCCTCCCGATTGTCCCAGGGAGAGAACGGGAGTGGACAGTCAATCATCCCATGATTCTATGATGGGGCTCATGCGTCACGACGAGACCCCGACCATGAGCCCTCCGGCCACCGCCGGCGCCCCGGCGCCCGGAGAATCCGCGTCCGGGCCTTCGCCCTGGGTGCTGCGGATCGTCACCGTCGGCCTGGTCCTCGCCGCGCTGAACCTCCGGCCCGCCATCACCAGCCTCGGCCCCCTCCTCGAAGAGGTCCGGGACGGGCTGCACATGAGCGGCAGCGTCGCCGGGGTCCTCACCTCCGTACCGCCGCTCTGCTTCGCGCTGTTCGGCTTCGCGGCGCCGCGGCTGGCGCGCCGGTTCGGCCCGAGCGCCGTCGTCTGCGCGGGCATGGCGGCCATCGCCGCGGGCCTGCTGCTGCGCCCCTTCGTGGGCGGCACGGCCGGATTCCTCGCCGCCAGCGCCCTCGCCCTGATGGGCATCGCGGTCAGCAACGTCCTGATGCCGGTCATCGTCAAGCGCTGGTTCCCCGACCGGGTCGGCACCGTCACCGGGCTCTACTCGATGGCCCTGGCTCTGGGAACCGCCCTCGCGGCAGCCCTCACCGTGCCCCTGACGGACGCGCTGGGCGGGAGCTGGAAGGCGGGGCTGGTGGTCTGGGCGGGCCTCGCGGCCGTCGCCGTCCTGCCCTGGATACCGCTCGTGCGCAAGCGCGGCCCCGGGTCGGAGCGGACCGCCGGGCAGACCGCGCAGCAGGCTCCCGCGCTGAGGATCACCCGCAGCCGCACCTCCTGGGCGCTCGCCTGCTTCTTCGGTCTCCAGGCCACGGCCGCCTACATCACCATGCAGTGGATGCCGCAGATCTTCCGCGACGCCGGGGTCTCGGCCGGCACCGCAGGAGTCCTGCTCGCCGTGACCATGGCCATGGGCGTACCGCTCGCCTTCGTCATCCCGCGCGCCGCCGCCCGTCTGAAGAACCAGGGAGTGATCGCCCTGGTCCTCGGAGGCTGCGGCCTCGTCGGCTACGCCGGCCTCTACCTGGCCCCCGCCGGCGGTGCCTGGCTCTGGGCCCTCCTGCTCGGCATCGCCAACTGCGCCTTCCCGCTCGCCCTCACCATGATCGGGATGCGCGCCCGCACCGGCGCCGGTGTGGTCAGGCTCTCCGCCTTCGCGCAGTCCACGGGCTATCTGATCGCGGCCCCCGGACCGCTGCTCGTCGGCGTGCTCTACCAGCACAGCGGGGGCTGGGGGCTGCCGATCGCCCTGATGGCGGGGCTCCTGGTGCCGCAGATGGCGGCAGGGGTGCTCGCGGGGCGGGACCGGACGATCGAGGACGAGTGCTGAGATGCGAGACTGTGCGCATGCCAGTGCTCGATCCGAATCCCCAGAACGGCCAGAAGAAGCTTCTCCTCGTGTTCGGCACGATGCTTCTCATCTCCGTGGTCATCGGCGTGATCGCCACGATCGCCTCCCCCTGACCCCCCGAGGTGGGGCTGGCCCCCGTATCCCCTAGGGGGCCAGGTTCAGGGTCGAGTGGGTGGGCCGCCGGATGGGACCGCCGCCGGCCGGCCCGTAGGTTCGGCGTGACACAGCCGAGGACCCAGGAGGCGGACATGCCGGCCCGTACACCCACCCGGACCCACCGCCCGGCCACGGACACCGTCGAGGCCAGGCTGCCGTGGTGGGCCGTCGCGCTGCCCGCCCTCGCCTTCGCCGCGCTCCTCCTGCTGATCGCGGAACCCGGCCAGGCGCACGCGGCGGCCGGTGACCCCGCGATCGGGCGGCTCCTCGGGCACATCCTGGGGCTGGTGCCCGCCTGACGGGCCCCGTACGCACCCCGGCGCCCTCGTGCACCCCCGGCGGACCGGCGCGTCAACACCCTGCGCCCGGAGGCGTCATTCATGCGAAGCTGAGGTGTATGAGCGCCGATACACCTCGCAGGATCGTCCTTCTCAGGCACGCAAAGGCGGAATGGTCGCAGCAGTCCGACCACGAGCGGCCACTGGCGGAACGGGGCAGGAAGGACGCCCCCGTCGCCGGCCGCAAGCTGGCCGATTCAGGCATCGCCTTCGACCTGGCTCTGTGCTCGACCGCGACCAGGACCCGCGAGACCTGGAAGCTCGCGGTCCACGAGTTCGAGCAGCGCCCCAGGACCGTGTACGAGGAGAGGCTGTACGAGGCCTCCCTCGGCGAACTGATCGCCCTGTTCGACGAGACCCCCGACGACGTGCGGAACCTGCTGGTCATCGGCCACAATCCCGGCATGCACGGTGCCGCGGACGCGCTCTCGGGCGGTGCCGAGGGCGACGCGCTCGCCCGCATGACCAGGGACGGCTTCCCGACCGCCGCCTACGCCGTCGTCGAGTTCTCGGGCCCCTGGAAGACCCTGGAACACGGAGTGGGCAAGCTCGTCGAATACTGGACGCCGAACGACTGAGCACGACGCGGGAAGGGGCGCCGGCACACCCCGTGCGCCGGCGCCCCTTCCCGCGTGCCGACCCCGTGCGGTCAGTCCACGAGGCCGTCGGCGGCCTCGACCTCCTCGCGGGTGATCCCGAGCAGGTACAGCACGGTGTCCAGGAAGGGGACGTTCACCGCCGTGTGGGCGGCCTCACGGACGACCGGCTTGGCGTTGAAGGCGACCCCCAGGCCGGCCGTGTTCAGCATGTCGAGATCGTTCGCGCCGTCACCGATCGCCACCGTCTGGGCCAGCGGCACCCCCGCCTGCGCCGCGAAACTGCGCAGCAGCCGGGCCTTGCCGGCCCGGTCCACGATGTCGCCCACCACCCGGCCGGTGAGCTTGCCGTCGACGACCTCCAGCGTGTTGGCGGAGGCGAAGTCGAGCCCGAGGCGCTCCTTGAGGTCGTCCGTGACCTGGGTGAAGCCCCCCGAGACCACGCCCACCTGGTAGCCGAGCCGCTTGAGCGTCCGGATGAGGGTGCGGGCGCCGGGGGTCAGCCGCACCTGCGCCCGCACCTTCTCCACCACCGACACGTCGAGTCCGGCCAGCAGTTCCACACGGGCGTGCAGGGACTGCTCGAAGTCGAGCTCACCGCGCATCGCCTGCTCCGTCACGGCGGCCACCTCGGCCTCGCAGCCGGCATGGGCCGCGAAGAGCTCGATGACCTCGTCCTGGATGAGCGTCGAGTCCACGTCCATGACGACCAGCCGCTGCGCCCGGCGGCTGAGCCCTGCCGACACGACGGCGATGTCGACGCCGATGCCGGCGGCCTCCGTGGCCAGCGCGGTGCGCAGCTCCTCGGTGCCGGTGCCGGACACCGCGAACTCGACGGCGGTGACGGGGTACTTCGCCAGACGGAAGATCCGGTCGATGTTGCCGCCGGTGGAGGTGATCCTGGCCGCTATGGCCGCCGTGGACTCCGCGGTCAGCGGGTGCCCCAGCACGGTCACATGGGAACGGCCGTCGCCACGGGGGCGGTTGTCGCCGGTGCCCGAGATGATCTCGGCCTGCAGCTTCAGCGACTCCGCCCAGCTGTGCACGGTCGCCCGGAGGTCGCCCTCGGCCGTACCGCCCGGGGCCGGCGAGGTCACCAGGGCACACAGGACGATGCGGCCGCGGGTCACGACCTGTTCGATGTCCACGACGTCGACGGCGTAGGCGGCCAGGGTGTCGAAAAGTCCGGCGGTGATGCCCGGCCGGTCCTTCCCGAAGATCTTGACGAGAAGAGTGGGGGCGTCCGTGCCCCGAGGGGCTTCGGAGGGCTCAGGAGACCGGGGTGACCGAGGTGGCTGAGATGCGCTCATGGTGGTCCCACCGTATAGGGCCGCGGGGCGGACCCCGAAGCCGTCCCGAGTGGCGGACACCCGGCGGCCGGGCCCCGGCGGGGCCGGAGGGCCGGGGGCCGGCCGCCCCGGACGGGACGCTCCGGACCTGTTTCTCCCGGGCCGGCGGAGGGGCCGGCCGGCCTCCGCGCGGTCTTCGCGCCGCCCGGCTTTCCGTTACGGGACCGCTCCTGGAATAGTTCCCCACGATGTTCAGCATCCCTAGGCTCCCTGCGACGGGGGGCATTTCGGGGGACGACTAGTGGGGCGCGGAGTGCCGGAACTCGTACTTGAATTGAATGGAAGGACCTGGGCGCTCGATCCGTCCAGGTCGTACGCCCTCGGACGTGATCCGCAGGGCGACCTGGTGATCGACGACGCCAGGGTCTCCTGGCGGCATGCCACGATCAGCTGGAACGGCCGCAGCTGGTCCGTCGAGGACCACGGCAGCACGAACGGCACCTATGTGCAGGGCCGGCGCGTCCAGCAGATGGAGATCGCCCCGGGCACCTCGGTCCACCTGGGCAACGCCACGGACGGGCCGCGGCTGAGCCTCACCGCACCGGCGGCCGCCGGAGTCCAGGGCGGGCAGGCGCCGGGAGCGCGGCAGGCGCCCGCCCCCCATGTGCAGAACGCGCCCGCCCCGCACGTGCAGCA
>NZ_DATMVN010000802.1:0-5995 GCF_035563135.1 Streptomyces sp. | reverse complement strand
GGCGGTGCGGCGCGCGGTACGGGGGCGGAGCTTCCAGGTCATGTCCGTCATCCCTTCACGGCGCCGGCGCTGAAGCCGGTGATGAGCCACTTCTGGATGAAGGCGAAGACGATCACCACGGGCACGGCGGCGATGACACCGCCCGCGGCCAGCGCCCCCAGGTCGACGCTGTCGGCGCCGATCAGGGTGTTGAGGCCGACCGGGATCGTCTGCTTGTCCTGTTCGCTGAGGAACATCAGGGCGAACAGGAAGTGGTTCCAGCTGTGGACGAAGGCGAACGACCCGACCGCGATCAGTCCGGGGCGCAGCAGCGGCAGGACGACGGCGCAGAAGGCCTTGAAGCGCGAGCAGCCGTCCACCCAGGCGGCCTCTTCGAGGGAGACCGGGACGTTCTTGATGAAGCCGCTGATCAGGATGATCGACAGGGGGAGCTGGAAGACCGTCTCCGCGATGACGACACTGCCCAGGGAGTTGATCATCTGGAGGTTCTTGAAGATCTCGAAGAGCGGCACGAGCATCAGGGCGCCCGGGATGAACTGCGAGCACAGCAGCGCCAGCATGAAGGCGCCCTTGATCTTGAAGTCGAACCGGGCCAGGGCGTAACCGCCGGCCAGGGCGACCAGGGTCGTGGCGATCAGCGTCGCGACGCCGACGATCATGCTGTTCTGGAAGAAGAGGGCGAAGCTGCGCTCGTTCCAGACCTTGGAGAAGTGGTCCCCCGTCATCGGCCAGGGCACCAGCGAGGTGGAGCCGGCGGGCCGTACGGCGAAGAGGAACATCCAGTAGAACGGGATGAGGGTGAAGAGCAGATAGATGCCGAGCGGCACATAGATCTGCCAGCGCGGTACGTCGTCGAAGGCCCGCTCGCGCCTGGTGCGGCGGTGCGAGGAGGGCGGCGGGGCGGCGGCGCCCCGGGACGGCCCCGGTGTGCGGGCGTCGTTCTTCTCCACGAGTGCGGCAGTCACTTGTTGTCGCCTCCGAACTTGCTCAGGCGCAGATAGACGATCGAGCAGAAGAGGAGGATCACGAAGGCGACGGTGGTGAGCGCGGACGCGTATCCGAAGTCGTGGCCCTCGATGCCTGTGTTGGCGACGTAGAGCGGGAGTGTGGTGGTCTCGCCCGCCGGTCCGCCGCCGGTGAGGGTGTAGAGCAGGTCGACGTTGTTGAACTCCCAGACCCCGCGCAGCAGGGTGGCCAGGATGATCGCGTCGCGCAGGTGCGGGAGGGTGATGTGGAAGAACTGCCGCATCCGGCCCGCGCCGTCCACCGACGCCGCCTCGTACAGCTCCTTGGAGACGGACTGCAGGTCGGCGAGGATGAGGATGGCGAAGAAGGGGACCCCGCGCCAGAGTTCGGAGATGGTCGCCGCCCAGAAGACGGTGCCGGTGTCGGAGAGGACCGAGGTGCCGTACTCACCGATCCCGGCGTCCGCGAGGTAGCGGCTGAAGCCGGTCGAGGAGTTGTAGAGCAGGATCCAGATGGTGCTGGTCAGCACGCCGGAGACGGCCCAGGGCGAGAAGACCATGGCGCGGGATATACCGCGGCCGATGAAGGTCTGGTTGACGATCAGCGCGAGGGCGAGGCCCAGCGCGAGCTGCAGCGTCACCTGGGTGAAGACCCACTGGGCGCTGAAGCCGAGCGTCGGCCAGAACTGCTCGTCCTCGGTGAAGATGCGGGTGAAGTTGTCGAAGCCGGCGAAGCCGTTCCGCCACGGCTTGGTGACGTTGTAGTTCTGCAGGCTGTAGTAGAAGACGCTGATCACCGGGTAGGCGATGAAGCCCAGCATCAGCAGGCCCGCCGGCGCGATCAGCAGATACGGCAGGCGGCGGGGTGTGGCCGAGCGGCGCTTGGACGCCTTGCCCTTGGGGGGCGGTGTGGCCACGGCTGCGGATTGGGCCATGACGCGTCTCCGATCTCTGGACAGTGCTGGATGTGCCGTACGTTCGGTGCATGGTGCAAGCGCTTACCGCATGCCGTTCGGTATACCGGACGGGGCGGTGCGCGGAATTCCGTTCGCCCGGTTCAGCCCGCGTACGGGTCGGGCACTTCCCCCTGCCGGGCCAGGAACGCGAAGTCGCATCCGGTGTCGGCCTGGGTGATCTGGTCCTGGTAGAGCGCCCCGTAACCGCGCCCGTAGCGGGCGGGCGGTTCGGTCCACCGGGACCTGCGGAGCTCCAGCTCCTCGTCGGACACGTCGAGGTGGAGCAGCCGGGCCCCGACGTCCAGCGTGATCAGGTCACCGGTGCGGACCAGGGCGAGCGGCCCGCCGACGAAGGACTCGGGCGCGATGTGCAGGACGCAGGCCCCGTAACTGGTGCCGCTCATCCGGGCGTCGGAGAGCCGCACCATGTCCCGTACACCCTGCTTCAGCAGGTAGTCCGGGATGGGCAGCATGCCGTACTCGGGCATGCCGGGGCCGCCCTTGGGGCCGGCGTTGCGGAGCACCAGCACATGGTCCGGGGTGAGGGCCAGGGCCGGGTCGTTGATGGTGCGCTGCATCTCCTTGTAGTCGTCGAAGACGACCGCGGGTCCGGTGTGACGCAGCAGGTGCGGCTCGGCGGCGATGTGCTTGATGACCGCCCCGTCCGGGCAGAGGTTGCCGCGCAGGACGGCCACACCGCCCTCCTGGGCCAGCGGGTTGTCGCGCTCCCGGATGACGTCGGTGTTGTGGACGAGCGCCCCGTCGAGCTGTTCGCGCATCGTGCCGTGCGCGACGGTGGGCCGGTCCAGGTGGAGCACGTCGGTGAGCCGGGCCAGGAACCCGGGCAGTCCTCCGGCGAAGTGGAAGTCCTCCATCAGGTACTTCCCGCCGGGGCGGAGGTTGGCGAGGACGGGCACGGTGCGCGCGATGCGGTCGAAGTCGTCCAGGGTGAGCTTCACCCCGGAGCGGCCGGCCATCGCGATCAGGTGGATGACGGCGTTGGTGGAGCCGCCCAGCGCGAGCACGGTGGCCACGGCGTCCTCGTAGGCGTCCGCCGTGAGGATCTGCGACAGCTTCAGCTGTTGCCACACCAGTTCGACGATCCGGATTCCGGACTGTGCCGCCATCCGGTCGTGACCGGAGTCCACGGCCGGGATGGACGAGGCGCCCGGCACCGTGACGCCGAGCGCCTCGGCGGCGGCCGTCAGGGTCGAGGCGGTGCCCATCGTCATGCAGTGGCCCGGTGAGCGGGCGAGCCCGTTCTCCAGCTCGGCCATCTCGCAGTCGCCGATCAGCCCGGCCCGCTTGTCGTCCCAGTACTTCCACATGTCCGTGCCGGAGCCCAGGACCTCGTTGCGCCAGTGGCCCGGCAGCATGGGCCCGGCGGGCACGAAGACCGCCGGCAGGTCCACGGACGCGGCGCCCATCAGCAGCGCGGGCGTCGACTTGTCGCAGCCGCCCAGCAGCACGGCGCCGTCGACGGGGTAGGAGCGCAGCAGCTCCTCCGTCTCCATCGCCAGCATGTTGCGGTAGAGCATCGGGGTGGGCTTCTGGAAGGTCTCCGAGAGCGTGGAGACCGGGAATTCGAGCGGGAAGCCGCCCGCCTGCCACACGCCCCGCTTGACCGCCTGCGCGCGCTCACGCAGATGGACGTGGCAGGGATTGATGTCGGACCAGGTGTTGAGGATCGCGATGACCGGCTTGCCCAGGTGCTCCTCGGGGAGGTAGCCGAGCTGCCGGGTGCGGGCGCGGTGGCTGAAGGAGCGCAGCCCGTCCGTGCCGTACCACTGGTGACTGCGCAGCTCCTCGGGAGCGATGCGGCTCCCTGTCGTACCGGCGCCGGTGCCGCTCATACGGACCACCCGGCGACCAGGCCGGCGACCTCGGCGCGCTGCTCCTCGGGCAGGACCCGGCTGGGGGCGCGTACGTCGCGACGGCACAGCCCGAGCGAGGCCAGGGCCTCCTTGACGACCGTCACGTTGTTGGCGGACTGCCGGTCGGCGCGCAGGTCCTCGAAGCGGCGGATCTGCTCCCAGACCTTCATCGCCGCGAGGTAGTCGCCCGCCCGCAGCGCCTCCAGCATGGCGAGGGAGACCTTGGGGGCGACGTTGACGAGTCCGGAGGTGAAGCCGGTGGCGCCGGTGGCGAAGTAGGAGGGGGCGTACAGCTCGGCGAGCCCGGCGACCCACACGAACCGCTCCAGGCCGGCGTCCCGGGCGAACGCGCCGAAGCGGGCGGCGTCCGGGACGGCGTACTTCACACCGATGACGTTGGGGCAGCTGTCGGCGAGTTCGGCGAGGCGCTCACCGGCGAGCAGCGGGTTGCGGACGTACGGGACGACCCCGAGTCCGGGCACGGCCTCGGCGATGGCCCGGTGGTAGTCGATCCAGCCGTCCTGCGAGACGTAGGGGTGCACCGGCTGGTGCACCATCACCATCCCGGCCCCGGCGTCCCTGGCGTGCTCGGCGGCGGCCACGGCGGTCGGCACGTCGTGGCCGACGCCCACCAGGACGGTGGCCCGGCCGCCCGTCTCCTCGACGGTGAGCTCGGTGACGGCGCGCCGCTCCTCGGGGGTGAGTGCGTAGAACTCACCGGTGTTGCCGTTCGGGGTGACGATGCGGACACCGCCGTCGAGCAGCCGGCGCAGCAGGGCGCGGTGCGCCGGGATGTCGATGCTCCCGTCCTCGGCGAACGGGGTCACCGGGATCGCCACAACGTCTGCGAGGGCCGCCTTCAGCGGGGAGAAGTCCATGCGGACTGGCCTTTCGTCGAGGTGCTGGTGCGTCATGTCCAGCTGGTTCACGCCGTGTCACCGCCGTCTTCGTCGTCGGGGAAGGCACGGCGTACGAACGATGCGATGTGGTCGTGCAGAGCCCCTGCGGCGGCTTCCGCGTCGTCCGCGAGGGCGAGCCGCAGGATCTCGCGGTGCTCGGCCGCCTCGCGCTCCCAGGACGGGACCGCCGACCAGGCCACGGTCGACACGAGTGCGGCCTGGTCGCGGACCTCGTCGAGCATCCGGGCGAGCAGCGGGTTGCCGCAGGGCAGGTAGAGGGCCCGGTGGAAGTCCCGGTTGGCGAGCGACCTGTCCGCCTTGTCGACCGCCGAGTCCGACCGCTCCAGGGCCTCCTGGGCCGCTTCCAGCGAGACCTTGCGGGTGATGGAGCGGCGCAGCGCCTCCGGCTCCAGGAGCAGGCGCACGTCGTACACCTCCCGGGCCATGGCCGCGTCGACGAGCCGCACGGTGGCGCCCTTGTACTGGCTCATGACCACGAGGCCGGTGCCGGCGAGCGTCTTCAGCGCCTCGCGCACGGGGGTCTTCGACACCCCGAACTGCGCGGCGAGTTCGGTCTCCACGAGCGCCTGGCCCGGAGTCAGCTGTGCGGTGAGGATGGCGTGCTTGATCGCCTCCAGCACGTACTGGGTCCGGGACGGAATGGGGGCAGGCGCAAAGGTCATGGGTGAAGAGCTCTCGCATCTCGCGTATCGCGTCTCATATATGACGTACGAAGTACGACGCGATGAAGCTAGAGCGGTGGGAATGTTTCGTCAACGCTTCTGACAGAAGAAGTTCGGCGGACACACCGCCGGGACACGCCCGGCCGGCCGGGCGGGCCGGGAGCGGGCATGGCGCAGGTCCCCGGCGGCGCGCCGGGGACCTGCGCTTATGAGGAAGTGTGCTCAGGGATCAGCCGGCGCGGACCGCCGAGAGGGCCTTCGTGACGGCGTCCAGGTCCGGTCCGGAGGCCAGGCCCGCGTGGTAGAGGCGCAGTTCGTTCGCGCCGAGCGAGGCCGCGTGCGCGGCGTCCCGCTCCAGGGTGCCGGGGCTGCCGCCCATACCGCTCACCACGTTGAAGTTGGCCGCCAGTACGCCGGAGAGCCCGGAGAACGGCCCGAGCACGGCCTCGCGCGCCGCGTCGCCGCCCGTGCAGGGCAGCACCGCACCGTCCGCCGTGGACAGGAGGTGGGCGGGGTCCGTCCCCACGTTGGCACCGGTGCGGTGGAGGGCGGGGTCGGCGTGCAGCAGGACCTGGAAGTCCGGCCCCGGCGCCGCGGCCCGTACGGCGGCGACGGCGG
>NZ_DATMVN010000801.1:0-2283 GCF_035563135.1 Streptomyces sp. | reverse complement strand
CCCCGTTCGGCCGTCCGGGTGATCTGGGCGCTCTCGGAACGCCGGGCGGAACTCGGCCGCCGGTGGCCGGGCCGGGCAGGGCTCGACCACTGGGCGACGCGGCTGCGCCGCCCCTCGCGGGAGCGGAGCTGAACCCCCGGTCCAGGGGGCCGGCCGGCCCCCTGGACCAGGCCGGGTTTCGTACGCGGAGCCTTCCAGGACAGCCCGCAGGTCCAGGCCGGTCCGCCCTCCGGAGACCGGATCCACGACGGTCCGCGGCGGGCGCGGGGCGTACGGAGAGACACGTGAGGGGCGGTCGCTGCGCAGCGACCGCCCCTCACGTGTGAGGCCCGGTGTCAAGTTCTCGGTGTGCGTGGTCCGCGTCCGGAGCCGGTGGCCGGGGCTGCCCGCCGTCGGCCGGGAAGCGGGAAGCTCACTGGCCCTGTTCGTCGCGGCGGCGCTGCCACCGCTGTTCGATCCGGTTCATCATCGACCGGCTCTGCCTGGGATGGCGGCGTTCGCCTCCGCCCCCGCTCGCGCTCCCCGCCGGTTGCTGCTCACCGGGCTTCGGCGCTTTGCGCCATCCGGTGACCGCCAGCACGGCGCAGCCCAGCATGACGAGGAATCCCGCCACGCTGACCCATGTCTGCTGGAAAACCATTCCGGCCATGAGGAGCGCGATACCCACCAGAAAACCGGCTACCGCCTGGTAGACCCGTCGCCGGGTGTACCTGCGCAGCCCGCTTCCCTCAAGCGCTGTAGCGAACTTGGGATCTTCGGCGTACAGCGCTCGCTCCATCTGCTCGAGCATGCGCTGCTCGTGCTCCGAGAGCGGCACGGAGTCCTCCTCGTCGTCGGCCGCGGGGGCGACCGGTATGCGGCCCTTCCAGAATAGGCAGGGATTCGCCCCCGTGAAACCCGCCCTCTAGCCATAGCCAGTCCGGACCGCCATTTCGGCTCGGCTGCTGAGGCGTAGATTCCCCGACCTCCGATCCGTCATGCCGGATGGTGTCACCCGATCATACGGGGCCCGCGGCGCGATCGGGTGTTCCCGGCGGTACTCCGTCTGCAGCTGCGTTGCTGATCAGCCGTGCCGCTGTCGCCCTCGCGGCATGCTCCGGCAGTGCCGCCCCGGTGGCTCAGGCGCGCTTCTCTCCCAGAACGTGCAGCTGGGTCGCCACGGAGTGGAAGGCCGGAAGTTCCGCGACGGCCGCTTCCAGCTTGAGGAGCTCTTCCATCGCGCCCGGCTCGGTGTCCACGAGAACGCCCGGTACGAGGTCGGCGAAGACCCGGACTCCGTGGACCGCGCCGACCTCGATGCCTGCGGCGTCGACCAGTGCGGTCAGCTGGCCGGCGGTGAACCTGCGGGGCACGGGGTCGCCGTCGCCCCAGCGTCCGGCGGGATCCGCCAGTGCCTGCCGGGCCTCGGTGAAATGTCCGGCGAGCGCCCTGGCCAGGACGGCGCCGCCGAGCCCCGCGCCGAGCAGGCTGAGCACGCCGGAGGGGCGGAGCGCGTCGACCGCGTTCCGTACGCCTTCGGCGGGGTCGTCCACGTATTCCAGGACGCCGTGGCACAGGACCGCGTCGTAACCGGCGCGGTCCACCACCTCGAACAGGCCGAGGATGTCCCCCTGGACGCCCCGCACCCGGTCCGCGACGCCGGCCTCCTCGGCACGGCGCTCCAGAGCGAACAGGGCGTTCGGGCTGGGGTCGACGACGGTCACCCGGTGGCCGAGCCGGGCGACGGGCACGGCGAAGTTGCCCGTCCCGCCACCGGTGTCCAGCACGTCCAGGGCCTCCCTGCCGGCCGCCTCGACCCGGCGTTCGAGGGCGTCCTTGAGGACCTCCCAGACCACGGCGGTACGAAGGGAGGCACGGGGGCGCAGCTGGTCCGACACGGCAGTTGACTCCTCGGCACGGTGCCGCCACGGACGGCGGAGCGTGAACGGTGCAGGTGGTACGGGTGGTCTCCACCCTATTGCCTCGCACCGTCCGCGCGGTCACTCCACCTCGGTCCGCCGTCCGGGGCCGTCCTGCCGGGGCTGCGGAAGGACGGGCTGGAGGACCAGCAGCCGTTCGACCAGACGCAGGAACATGGCCGCGTCGCGCAGCAGGTCGTCGGCGTCGCGGCTGGTGGCCGCGCCGGGTATGCCCGCCTCCGCGCGGGCCCTGCGCCCGGCGCCGGAGGCGAACAGGGCGCTCCACTCGCTGAGTTCCGGCGCGATGTCCGGAAGGACCTCCCAGGCGCTGCGGATCCGCTCCCTGCGGCGCCTGCCGGTCTCGGGCCGGCCGCGGGCCGCGAGC
>NZ_DATMVN010000800.1:0-20741 GCF_035563135.1 Streptomyces sp. | reverse complement strand
GGCCGACGGCTTCTGGCTCACGCTGCCGCTGGCTCTCGCCGTCGTCCTCGTACCCGGCCGGCGCCTGCCGGGCCTGTGCGCCGCACTCGTCGGCGGGCTCGTCGCGGGCTGCGCGCCCTGGACCGCCGAGGCGTACGCCCGCTACGGAGGCCTCGGTACCCGGCTTCACCGGGCGGGTGAGATCCAGGGCGGGCTCGGATGGAACTTCGCCGTGGACGACCACCTGCGCTCCCTCGCCGGCCGGACCCTGTGCCGCCCCTGCGACATCGCCTGGGAAAGCCCCGCCACCGCGGTGTGGTGGGTGGCACTGCCCTTCCTCACCGCCGGAGGGATCGCGGCCGCCCGCCGGGCGGGCCGGGGCACCGCGGCGGTGCTGGCGACGGCGACCGGGGTCTCGACGGCGGTCCCGTATCTGTTCCTGGTCGAGTACGCCGCACCTCGCTTCCTGCTCCCCGCCTACGCGATGCTGGCCGTGCCCGTGGCCGAGTACGTGGTGCACCTCTTCGCCCGGCCGCGCCTCACCCGCCGCCCGGCCGGCTGCGCCGCGCTGACGCTGGCGCTGGCGGCTCATCTCGCCGTCCAGCTCTCCGTGCTCAGCCAAGTGGTCCGCACCAGCCACGCCACCAGCACGCGCTTCACCGCCGTCGCCGGTGAGCTGAACCGGCTGGGGGTGCGCCCGCCGTGCGTGGTCAGCGGGGACGACGCCGTGCCGGTCGCCTACTACGCGGGCTGCGCTTCACGCCAGACCGGCGGACACGACGCCAGCATCACTCCTGAAGCGCTGCGTGCCCTCGCGCGCCGCGTACCGACAGCGGTCCTGGCGGCCGAGGACGGCCGGCCGGCCCCGGCCGCCGACGGTGCGCGGGAGGAACACCGGCCGCCCGGACGCGGCTCCGGGCCGTACCGGACGTATCTGCTGCCGGGAGCGGCCGCGCCCCGTACCGAGCCCGCCGGGCCGACCCGCTGAGGGAATCCGGCCCTCCGCCCCCGGGCCCGGAGGGCCGGATCACGGACGCCCCAGGTTGCCGGGCGCCTCCGGATGGGCTGACCGCCACGCAGCCATCGAGCGGTCCCACTCCTCCCCGGAGAGCGCCGTGAGAGAGGCCGGGAACAGGCCGTCCTCCTCCTTCGCGATGTGCCGGTGCAACTCGTCGACGGCTTCCCGCAGCTGTACGACGTCCTCGGCGCGGCCCAGGTCGACACGGCCGAGGAAGACGGCGAGCTCGCGGTGCTCCCGCACCAGGGCGCCGATGTGATCGGCGTACTCCGCATCGCCGCCCATCACCGCGAAGAGCCCGTCCTCCTCGCCCTGCCAATGGGCGTGGAGCTCCAGCCCCATCCTGGCGACCAGTTCCCCGGCGAGTTCCCTGTCGCCGTGGTCGAGGGCGCGCAGGGCATTCCCGGCGGTGTCGGTGACGGACTCGTGCTCTGCGATGAACTCCCTGATCAACGGAATCTCACGGCAGCCGCAGTAGTGGCACATGCGGACACCGTAGCCGGGAATGCGGCTTATGGGTGACAACCGGCGTTTGCTGCGCCGGTGTGCGTCCTGTCCGGTCCGTGCCTCGTCCACCGGCCTCCGGCGGGGACGCGGGTGAAGTGCGCCGCTATGTCTTGCGGGCCACCGCACACCACATGGGCACGCTGTCGTCCGGGGTGTCGGGCGGGCCGGGACGCCAGCGGGTCAGGGCGACCACACCCGGTTCCAGGATCTCCAGGCCCTCGCAGAAGCGTTCCACTTCCTTCTCGGCGCGCGGGTGGCGGAGGCGTGGCAGGCGGCGCGCTCGTTGTGGATCCGCATCGATCCGGCGGCCTCGGGGGCAGTGACGTCGGCGGCCGGGTGGGACAGGAGGAGGTGACTGCCCGGGGCGAGGCGGCCCAGCAGACGGCGGGTGATGTCCCACGGGTCCTCGGCGTCCTTGAGGTACTGCAGGACCGCCACCAGCATCAGGCCGACCGGCCTGTCCAGATCGAGGGCGCGGGAGGCCGCGTCGGGCATCGTGTCCACGTCCCGGGCATCGGCCCGCACATGGCCGGTCCGGCCCTCGGGACCGCTGACCCAGCAGCGCCCGCGCGTGGGTGAGCACGACCGGGTCGTTGTCGACGTGGACGACACGTGGTTCGGGAGTGGCCCGCCGCGCCACTTCGTGCGTGTTCTCCGCGGCGGGGATGTCCGTCCCGATGTCCAGGAACCGGCGGATTCCGGCGGCCGCGAGGTGACGTGTCCGGTCACGGTACCCCTCTGCTCGTGGAGGGCGGCGGCCGGTCGCACCGGTACGCCGGCGGCATGGACGTGTGCCGGCTGGCCGGCACCCTGCGTGCCGTAGTCTGGACCGCTCTTGATCTGGGGGTCTGCGTGCGCACGATATCCACTGCCATGACGGCGGTACTGGCCGGGCTGTTCCTGGGAACGGCCGTCACCGGCTGTACGGGCGAGGGACAGGAGAAGGCGCTCTCCGCCGATGAGTTGCTCGACGAGGCGCACGAGACGATGAGCGCGCTCGGCACGGTCACCGTCACCTCGTCGACCACCGCGGCCGCCGGCAACAGCTACTCCAGCCGGCTCACCACCGACCTCGAGGGACGGTGCGCGAACAGGATCACCTGGGACGACGGCGGCAGGTTCGAGCAGGTCCGGATCGATGACACCGACTACGTGCGGCCGAACCGTGTGTACCTGGAGAAGTGGTCGGGGCGTAAGACAGCCGGAGCCGGAGCCAAGGACCAGAGCCGCTGGATCAAGACCCCGGCCGGCAACGCGAAACCGGGGGACGGGCTGGTCGACTGCACCTGGCCGTTCAGCGCCTTCGGAACGCCGGCCAAGGGCGAGCCGACCGAGGTCGGCGGACGCCGGGCTGTTCCCCTGAAGGTGACCGACCCGGCCGACAAGGGCGAAGGGAAAGGCACTTACACCTTCTACGTCGCCACCGAGGGCAAGCCGTACCTCCTGGAGGTCGTGTACAAGGGCACGGACTTTCGCAGCACCACCTCGTTCAGCGCCTTCGACGAGCCGTTGGACGTGCGAGCCCCGGCCGAGGACGAGGTGCTGGACGCCGGTTGACCGCTCCGGCCGTCACGGCCCGCGGGTGAGGCCGCCGTGCTCACCGATGGGTCGAGGCATGGGCGCGGTGGGGAGACCGGGCGGGCCCGAGGCAGCACTTCCACGCGGCACTGGGGGTGTCGCCACGCGCCTGTCGCTGCATGTTCACATGTTCAGGGGGCCGGGGCCGGCCCGCCCGGCTGATGAGGGTCAGCCGGCTGACGGGGTACGGATGGCGGCGATGTCGAACTGCAGGCGGAGCCTCTCACTCACCATGGCGCCGCCCTCGGCCAGCCGGGCGTTGTAGGTCAGGCCCCAGTCGGAACGGTTGATGGTGGTGGTCCCGTCGAACCCGACGCGCTCGTAGCCGAACGGGTCGGTGACGTAACCGATGTACGTGAGGTCCAGGACGACGGGGTGGGTGATGCCCCGGATGGTGAGGTCGCCGGTCATGCGGTAGACGTCCTTGCCGATGAGCTGCACGGCGGTGCTCACGAAGCTGATGCGCGGGTACTTCGCTGCGTTCAGGAAGTCGCGGCCGACCAGGTGCGCGTCACGCTGCTCCACGCCGGTGTCGACGCTCGCGGTCGCCAGCGAGATCTCGGCCCGGGAGCGGGCCGGGTCACGCCCGTCGAAGTAGAGGCGGCTCTCGTACTCCAGGAACGCACCGCGCACCGTCGTCACCATGGCGTGCCGCACGGAGAAGCCGATCCTGCTGTGCGCGGGGTCGATCATCCACTCCCCGGAGAGAGCCGCCAGGCGGGGATCATGCAGATCTGCAGCATCTGCGGCCGCCAGGACGGCAGTTGGCTCCTCGGTGCGGGACTCCGGGCGACGGAGCAAGGAGCTGCGGCTGAAGAGGTTCATGAAACAGTTAGTTACGCCGAGGTGAGCGATGCCCGCAAGAGCTGATCAAGGAACCCGAACATTCATGGTCAGACCTTCACAAGGTGTCGTGTCGGCGAAGCGGAGCCGGTAGCCGAGCGTGGGGGCTCACGGTCGGTGGCGGCCCAGGATACCGGTGTGATCCAGGATCGCGGTGGTCAGCGGGGCGAGGACTTCCCGGGGGAGCGCGTGTCCCATGCCGGGGATCTCCACCGTGCGCGCCCCACGGATCACCTGGGCGAGATGCTGCGGGTGCGGGGGAGGGAAGACCGGTTCGGCCGGGGCCGAGATCACGAGGGTGGGCACGCGGGTCCTCGCCAGTTCCTCGGTGCGCAGCATGCCGGAGGGGTCGGCGCGGCCGTGCGCGGTGCTGGAGGCGTGGTGGCCGGTGTGCTCGATGATCTTCCGCTCCAGTGCGCGGGCGCCCTCCGCGTCGAAGGGGAGCTGTTCGCCCGCCAGCGCGCGCCAGTGTGCGACGCGGGCGTCGAGCTCGCCCTCCGGACCGCGCTCCTCGGCCGGCCGGGCCCAGATCTCCAGCACATGGGGGGCGACACCGGGAAGTTCCCCGGGCGGAACGCGCGTGCCGTCCGGCCGCACGTACGGGGCGGTGCTGAGCGCGGACGTCCCGATGAGGGTCGCGCTCAGCAAGCGGTCCGGGTGGTCGGCGATGAGCAGCTGGGTGAGCATTCCGCCGAGGGACATGCCCACGACGTGCGCGCGGTCGACACCCAGGCCGTCCAGGACCGTGATCGCGTCCTCGGCGAGGTCGGTGACGGCGTAGGGCTGCTGGTCGAACGCCCAGGTGGACCGGCCGGTGTCGCGGTGGTCGTAACGGATCACCCGGTGGTGCGGGGCGAGCGCGTCCACCAGTTCGTCCGGCCAGCCCAGGCCGGAGGTCTGCGCGCCCATGACGAGCAGGAGGGGAGGAGCGTCTGCGGGGCCCCGTTCCTCCACCCACAGGCGCACGCCGGGGGCCGCGTCGATGAAGTGCTCCATGGTGCTCCTCCTGTGAGGGACGGCTTCAAGTAAGCCGAGACGTTTCGTCTCGCTTTTACTGTAGCGCAGGACCCGCCCGTAGTGGGTGGAGCCCTCGCAGCCGTAATCGCACCGGACACCCGCGATCAGGGCTTGGAGGGTGCTGACCGGGCACTCCGGAGCGGCCGCGAACCCGTCACATCCCGGCCTCCACGAGGAACTCACCCGGCGACACGGCGAACTCGCGCCGGGCCACCCGCAGTCGTTCCTGCTCGGCCTCGACCGGCGACGCTGCGGCGGGCATGGACTCCGGCGGCCCCGGCGGGTCCACCAGGTCCGCCGGCCGTGACCGCCTCCGCTGCTCCGGTATTCCATCCCCGCCCGTGGTCATGCGCAGGCTCATCACGCGCACGAATTTCCGCGTGCAACGTGACATCGCCTACTGACCGGACACCTGTTGCTCCGGGCGCGGGAGGACACCCAGGACCGCCCACACCGTCTTGCCCGGCCCGTCCGCGCAGGGATACCAGCCCCAGCGATCGGCGAGGGCGGTGACCAGGAGCAGGCCGCGGCCGCCGTCATGGTCGGTCGGCACCGTTTCGGCAGGGTGGGGGAGGCGGTCGCCCCGGGTGTCGGTGACCTCGATGCGGATGGCTGTGCCTTCGGCGCAGAGGCGGAGACGGAAGTCGCGGCCGGATGAGTGGCCGTGGCGCACGGCGTTGCTGCTGAGCTCGGCGACGGCCAGCGTCAGCGCATCGTGCGCATCGCTCCCGTACGGGATGCCCCAGGCGTCGAGGCGTTCGCCGGCCAGGCGGTGGGCGAGTCGGGCGCCACGTGGAGTGGAACTGAAACGCATCGTGAAGTCGTGCCAGGGGAAACGGGTGAGGGCGGTGCGTGCGGGGCGCGCGGGCAGGGGAGGCTGCTTGCTGGTCATACCTCGACGCTGGCGCAT
This sequence comes from Streptomyces sp., assembly GCF_035563135.1. Taxonomy (GTDB): domain Bacteria; phylum Actinomycetota; class Actinomycetes; order Streptomycetales; family Streptomycetaceae; genus Streptomyces. The sequence continues at coordinate 14,889 of NZ_DATMVN010000800.1, read as the reverse complement.
CGTGGCTGTACGTGACCAGCGGTGACGCGCTGTCGCGATGTGGATGTACGTGGTGTGCTCCGGCCTGTACGCAGGAGGAACAGGCCGGCGGCGCCCCGTCCGGGCGCCCCCGTCCCGCCCCTGCCCCCGGTTCTCAGCCCTTCGGCTGGGTGAAGCGGAGGTGGTTGCCGAAGGGGTCGCGCAGGCCGCAGTCGATGCCGTACGGGCGCTCCGTCGGTTCGTCCGTGAACTCCACACCCTGTGCCAGCAGCGTCTCGTACGTCTTGCGGCAGTCGTCCGTGGTGAGGATGAGCGCGCTGCCCAGTGCGCCCTTGGTCAGCAGGTCGCGGAGCTGGTCGGCCGTTTCCTCGGACATCGCCGGAGGACCCGGCTTCTCCAGCAGGACCTGGCGGTCGGGCTGCCCGGGGACATTGACGGTGAGCCATCGCATGAAGCCCATGTCGACGTCGGCGCTGACCTCCAGGCCGAGCTTGCCGACGTAGAAGTCGAGGGCTTCGTCCTGGTCGAGGACGTAGATCTGTGAGTGTGTGATCGCGTTGAACATGTGCGTCACGCCAGTGCCGGCACGTCCAGCGGCTGCGCGTACGCGCGGTCCATCGCGTCCCGTGCCCGGAGCATGCGGCGGTTGGTCTCTTCCACGGTGCGGCTCACGGCACCATCCCACCACAGGCGGTCCCATGCCGGCAGGCTCTGTCACACCCCCTCGGTAGGCTCGGGCCATGAGCGTCTCCCTCTACTACTGTGCGAGCCGGGCCACGCCGCTGACGGATGCCGAGACGGCCGCTGTCGAGCGCATCGTCGCCGCCCACATGGCGGCCTTCCCGTACGAGGACCAGGAAAGCCTGTACCTCTACGACAGTGAGGCCGGCCGACCGGACGAGGTGGTGGCCGGGTCCACCAAGATGCCGCTCGATCCCGGCCGGATGCTGCCGGTGCTCGACCACGTGCTGGGCTCGGTGACCGAGCTGCGCCGTGCTCTGCCCGGAGCGGAGTGGCACGTGCACATGGACGGCCTCGACGTCCCGTGGGACGGGACCGAGGGCTACGCCTTCCCCGGCATGCGCGATCCGGACCTCGCAGCCGAACTGGGCGGCCTCTGAGCCCATGACCTCTCGGTCGCCCTGGCGGGGGCGCGGTAGGCGCGTCGGCTCAGTACCACTCCTCCACCGTCCGCTCGTCGGCGCTGACGAGGTAGTCGTCCAGATCGAGATCCATCGCTTTGCGGGCGGGTGAGGCCCAGTACATCGCGTTGCGCTCCTCGAACGTCTCCGGGCCTTCGTAGGAGATCAACCAGACGAACTGGTTGTGCTCCCGATCGATCCAGGCCCCGCCGACCGCGAACCCCGACTCGAGCCGAAGCGGCAGGATGTCGGCCTTCCACCGCTGCACCCACTCGTCCAGCAGGCCGTCGCGGACGGTGTAGGTGCGGAGCTGGGTGGTCTTGGCCATGAGGGGCGTCCTTTCGCAAGTCGACTCGGTGCGCCATGGCAGAGACTGTGAGAACCACGGCCGACGGGGACGGTTGAGCATCGGCTCACTGGTACCCACTCCTTGGAGGGAACCACCTGCGAACGCCGTACGGGCAGATGAGCGGGTGAGTACGGTGCCCGAGCGGAACAGGACGAGGCGGGCGCCGCGGCCCGGGGAGCTGCGGACGCGGGTGATGCCGTCCTGACGGACGTGGGGCGTGTACGTACGGGGACGGGCGGTGGCGAATGACGCAGAACGAGAGGGACGCGGGTGCGGTCGCGGGGGAGGGCATGGAGCCCTCCTCGGGCACGCAGCCGGAGAGCAAGCCGGAGAACGGTGTCGCGGTCGCGTTCGGCAAGCAGTTGAAGCTGCTGCGGGTGCGGGCGGGCCTGGACCGGGTGGACTTCGGCAGGCGGGTGGGGTACGCGGCGCAGTCGGTGGCCTCGTTCGAGCAGGGACGGCGGATCCCGCAACCGCAGTTCATCGACAAGGCGGACCGGGTGCTGGAGGCCGGTGGGCTGTTGGTGGCGTTGAAGGAGGAGCTGGCGAGGTCGCAGTATCCTGCGTTTTTCCGGGATATGGCGCGCTTGGAGGCCGAGGCGATCGAGCTGTGTGCGTACGACACGCACATGGTCAAAGGATTGTTGCAGACCGAGGAGTACATGCGGGCTGTTCTCGCCATGCGACGCCCGCTGCTTGATGAGGACACCATCGAACAACGGGTGACTGCACGCTTGGTGCGACAAGAGATCTTTAGCCGCTGGCCCGCACCACTCATGAGTTTCGTGGTGGAGGAGCCCGTTCTGCGTCGCCCACTGGGCGGTCGGGATGTTCTGTACGGGCAGCTTGAGCAGCTGCTGAAGTTCGGCAGGTTCCGGAACGTGGAAATCCAAGTGATGCCACTCGATCGTGACGACAACGCTGGGGTGGACGGCGCTTTTACGGTAGTCACGCGCAAGGGCGGAGAACAGCTCGTCTACACGGAGGCTCAGGGGCGCAGCAACTGGCTGACCGATCGGGACGAGACACGGCTCGCGGCAGCCCGCTATGGAATCATCCGGAGCCAGGCTCTCACTCCGCGAGAGTCCTTGGGGTTTATCGAGAAGTTGCTGGGAGAGCTATGAACACCACTGAGATTTCTGCTCCGCAGGAGCTTGCTTGGTACAAGAGCAGCTACAGCGGAGCTGAAGGTGGCGACTGTGTCGAGGTCGCCGCAGTCACCCACGTGTACATCCGCGACTCGAAGCAGTCCGGTGGCCCCGTGCTGACCGTAGGGCCCGGGGCGTGGGCCGGTTTGCTCGGGCTCGTTGCCGGCTGAGCAACGTACGGGGGAGGGGGTGACGCTGGTCCGACGTTGCGGCGAACCCCTTCCGCCCGTACGGGGGCTGCTCGTCCACCTTCTCCTCACGGGGGACCATCCGCCACGCGGCCCAGCGGGTGCACAGCTCTTGGCAGGGCCGAAGTACTGGCGCCCTGTGCCCCTCAGGATCTCCCGTGGTCCTGATGAGCGCCTTGACGCGGCCTCCGTCGCGGAGTGACGGCCGGACCGCCCCGGCAATCTCCCACCACGGCTGCGCTCTCCTCCGTGCCGCTGGGTCCGACGCGCCCAGGGGCACTGCGCTGAGGCCACCCGCAGTTCCACGTCGGCGCGGACTGCCGGACACGACTCGGTCCCCGGGCCCCGCCCGCCTGCCGTCCACGCCGAGCGCCCGCAGGCCCGCAGGCAGCGCACGGTCGAGGACGTCGAGCAGGCAGCAGCCGGCGGCCGGCCGGGCAGGGCGGATGTCAGGCCAGTGGGGTGAGCTTCTTCGCCGTACTGCAGTGCTTGGTCCGCCCGTGCCGCCACAGCTGCACCGCCGTCAGCGTGAGCAGCGCGGCGAACACCACGAGGAAGACACCTGCGATCATCGTCTGCCTGCCTCCCGCCGCCGAATCGTCGTAGGAGAGCAGGATCAGGGCGGACAGCAGCATCCCCGCCACGTACACCGAGCGGACGCGCCTCAGCTGGCGCACCGCACGAGGAGCAAGAGCAACACGCTTCACGAGAGCCATGTTCAACTCAGTACCCCGTGTTCGGTCGTTGAGACGTCGAATCGACGGACAACCTCGTTGTGGGCAACGGCCCGTACGGGTGGCCCCTGCACCTTCCTGCGGGTGGGTTCACGGCGCGTGGCGAACCCCGTTTTCCGGGCACCTGATGTCTGACCCGTCACTCGACCGCAGTGAGGAGCCGACCGTGGCCCTGGTACAGCTCGACCTTCCCGACCCGATGGTATGGCGAGGGCGATGGGCGGCCCTCGCCGCTGTGCAGGCCGCCTCCGGGCACGGCGAGCAGTGCCGGGCGCTCTGGCCGCTCTGGCATTACGACGACGGGCACGGCAGCTGGGCCGATCTGCATCACCTCGACGAGGGACGCGCGGTACTGCTCGGGCAGGACCGGAACGACTCCGAGACGTTCTACGCCGAGGCGTCCGACTTCTTCGAGGAGAAGGAGACCGACCTGCTGGCCGGTGCGCCCGAGTGGTGGGAGCCGCCCGTCCGCCGGGTCCGGGACGCGGAGCTCTTCCTCGGCTTCGTGTACGGCTTCGACGGCAGCACGTGGCACCGCGCCGAATACGACCTCGATGACGGGTTCGCGAGCGTGGAGCTGCCCGTGCTCAGCGCCGACCGGACCCGGACGGCCATCGTCGCCGCCGTCCAGCAGGCACCGGGCCCGGCCGGGGGCGAGCCCTCCCACGAGTCGGTCGACGCGCTGATCGCCGCAGGCGCCGACGCCGATGCCGCACTGGTGGCCGCCGTCGTTTCCTCCGCCGGCTGGGACGCAGAGGTCGGGGCGGCGGCGGCGCGCGCGTTCCACGCAGGAGGCCATCACCTGCCCTCGGCCTGATGCGCTGCCGGCCGATCCCACCGCCCCGCGCCCTGAAAGTCTGCCGCATCAAGTATCTTGATCATTGAAATACCTTGGGCGGTGCGAGGGGAGTTCCGAGTGATCTCGTTGGTGTTCGCCGTGCTCGCGGCCGCGCAGTTGTGCCTGGCGGTGACCGCGGGGCGCCACTGGCGGGCGACGCCGGGTCTGTTGGCCGCCGTGCCGGCCCTCGTGTGCTCCGCGCTGGTCTGGGACAACGGTGTGATCGCTGTGGGGAGCCTGACGGGAGCCGGGCCCCTGCTGGAGACGATGAGCGTTCCCCGCTTCGTGACGCACGCCCTGCTGACGCCCCTTCTGGTGCTCTGGTCGCTGTCGGCGGCGGACCACGCGGGGCTCCTTCGGGCGCGGCGGAAGTGGGTGCGAGGGGCTGCCGTCGGCGTGACGGTCCTCCTGGTCGCAGCGGGGGTGCTCCACGACGTCCTCGGCCTGTCACTGCGTACGGAGCGATGGGCGGACACCCTGCGCTACGTGAACGACGCGGCGTCACCGACGGGCCCGCTGCCGGCGATCGTCACCGGACTGGTGGTTCTCCTCACCGGAATCGTGTTGTGGCGGTGTACCGGGTTCCCCTGGCTGGCGCTCACCGCAGCCGTGATGGTGATGGTCTCCGGAGCGGCCGCACACGTGCCTGTACTCGGCAATGCCGGGGAAGCGGTCCTCGGCGCCGGGCTGTTGCTGACCGTCCGCAGGCTGTCTTCCGGGCTCGCGCGGGGGCACCGTGCTGAGACCGGCCCGGCTGCCGAGTGCCCGTAGCCGGAGGCTTCGGGTCCGGCCGGAAGAACCGCCCGGCCGGACCGTCTCATCAGGTCATCAGGCCATATGCCCCTCGGGTCACCAGGCCCGGAAGGTGGCGTCCGGCCGGTCCGCCGGGGCGACGCGCTCGACGTACAGCAGCGCGTCGCGGTGCCGCAGATAGCTGCCGGGTGTGCTGTAGGACTCGAACGATGCCAGGGACCGGTCCGAGAGTCCGGGTACGCGCCGCCATGTCGACTCCGCGCGGAACGCCGCGTCGTCGGTGCGCGTGTCGATCCACACCTCACCGTCCCGTTGCCGCAGGAAGTTTCCGGGGAAGTTGACCGACTCCAGTGACACCGCCGACGGGTCCGCCAGGCCGGGGACGACCTTCCACCGCATGTCGGCGTGGGGCGTGACGTCGGGGTCGACCCGGCCTCGGCTCCACGCGTGCCGGATGAACCGGTTCGGGGCACCGGCCGCCTCGAAGCTGAACACGTTGGAGCGGATGGAGAGGTTGTCGAAGTGCGCGAGGGTCTTGCCCGGCGCTGCCGTGCCTGCCTTGTGCGTCGGGCCGGTGGCGTGCACTCCGTTGGAGCCGGATGCGAAGGCCGGGTCCGTCACGCTGATCTTCGGCTCGGCCATGTCGTCGACGTAGACCTTGAGCGATGATCCGATCGCCTCGACCTTCACCCGGTGGGTCCTGCCGACCGCCCCCGCCAGCCGGGCCGTCGCCAGTGGTGTCCGCTCGTCGCCGGTCGCCCTGCCGAGGACCAGGCCCTTCGCGGTGAGATCGGCGTAGTAGCCGTGGAAGCCCCCGGTACCGGTGTCCGGCTGCGTGACGCGGAAGGCGAGGCCCGATGCGCTGCGGCCGTGCCGCAGGGTCACGTCGGCCTCGTAGACCAGGTCCGAGAAGTCGGTGTCCTGGAGGGCCAGGCCGCCGGAGGACGACGGGGCGGTCGCGGTGTAGGCACCGTGCCCCGGGGTCCAGTCGGCGCCTCCGTACGCGCGCCACCCGACGGCGTTCCTGTCGTCGAAGTTGTCCTTGACCTTCATGGTGACCGGCCGGATCGTGCCGTCGCTGTTGAAGTGGATGCGGTCGTAGGCCAGAGCCCGGTGGTTGCCGTCGGTCTCGCTCAGCGGGCGGCGGTGATAGACGATGTACCAGATGTCGGTGCCCGGCACGTTGATCACCGAGTTGTGCCCGGAGCCGCGGGCGACGGACGGGTCCTGGGCGAGCACCCTGTCGATCTTCTTGAACGGGCCGGTCGGTGAGTCGGACATCGCGTACGACACCGAGTAGTCCGGGCCGGTCCAGCCGCCTTCGGACCACATCATGTAGTACGTACCGCCGCGCTTGAACATGAAGGAGCCCTCGACGTAGTTCTCCGGGGTGATCTCCTTGTAGGTCGATCCGTCGGGGAAGGTGCCGAGGCTGGTCATGTCCGGATTGAGCTTGACGACGTTCGCGTGGCCCCATCCGCCGTAGTACATGTACGCCTGGCCGTCGTCGTCGATGAAGACGTCCTGGTCGATCGGCTGGGCGCCGTTGTGGAACTGGGAGATCAGCGGGCCGCCGATGGCGTCCTTGTACGGCCCCTCGGGGCGGTCGGCGACGGCGACGCCGATCCCGCCGTGCTCGGAGTTGTCCTGGATGTCGTTGGCTGCGAAGTAGAGGTAGTACTTGCCGTTCCGGAAGACCGGTGCGGGCGCCCAGAGCGCGTACTTCGCCCACGGGACGTCGGCGATGTCGAGCACCTTGGAGTGCTTGGTCCAGGTCACCATGTCCGTCGAGGAGAACGCGTCCATGAAGGTCTGTTCGCTGTAACGGCGGGACGTGGTCGGGAAGATCCAGAAGCGGTCGTCGTAGACCACGACATCCGGGTCGGCGTACCACCCCTCGACCAGCGGGTTCCCCGCCTCGGCCGTGCTCGGGGCGGTTACGTCGACCGCCTGGGCGGCGGCCGGCTGCTCGGCTCCTGCGGGGGAGGGGGCGAAACTCGCCAACAGGGTGGCGGCCAGGACGAGGGGGGAGAGCCGGTGGATGGTGCGCACCATGGATACGGGGCCTTTCTCGTGGGCGACAACGTTGTCGGGCGAGGTGTGCGGCAAGGCGGCGGTGCGGATGTGCCGGAGACAGCGGTGCGGATGTGCCGGAGGGGGCGGGCCGGCGTCGGAGCGTTACGGGTGGCACGCGCGCGTTCAGCGCGGCCACAAGGGCGGACGGACCGTTGTACTACGTTGGAAATTCTGGCGACGTGCAGCATGAGAACACGGGCGTCGCCCCCTGTCCACCCTGCTTCCGCGTCATTTCACATCCGGTGGAGGGTGCGGACCGGGTGGGCGCGCGGGACCTTCCGTTCGTATCAGGTTCGTTCGAAATCCCGTACGACGTACGGACTTTCGGTGAAAATGTGCGGCGCGTGGCAACCGATGCGGTGACGGTGGCGACTGCGGGATGCACCCCCCATCCCCGACCTTCATGGAGGACCCTCGTGAGCCGCACTCTGAGGAGAAGCCTCGCCGTACTCCCCGCCGCGTTCCTGCTGGCCCTCCTGCCGGGCAGCGCGTCCGCCTATCCCAACCCGGGCGTCGTCAACGGCGACATCGTCGTGCACGACCCCAGCATGGTCCGCAGCCCGTCCGGACAGTACCTGCTCTACTCGACCGGTGAAGGCCTCCAGCTCCGCACCTCCACCGACCGCACCGCCTTCGGCCGCTCCGGGAACGCCTTCACCACAAAGCCGAGCTGGTGGAAGAACTACTCCTCGGCGTCCGACCCCTGGGCCCCGGACATCTCGTACCGCAACGGCAAGTACCTGATGTACTACGCCGTTTCGTCCTTCGGCTCGAACACGTCGGCCATCGGCCTGGCGGGCTCCACCACCGGCCAGGCCGGCAGCTGGAGCGACTACGGGATCGTCTACACCTCCAGCTCGTCGAGCGACTACAACGCCATCGACCCCAACCTGTTCGTGGACGACGACGGCAAGTGGTGGCTGTCCTTCGGCTCCTGGTGGACCGGGATCAAGATGATCCGGATCGACCCCTCGACCGGCAAGCAGTACGCCGGTGACACCACCCGCCGCTCGCTCGCCTCCCGTCCCACCGGGACCAAGGCGGTCGAGGCGCCTTCCATCGTGAAGCGCAACGGCTACTACTACCTCTTCGCCTCGTACGACACCTGCTGCGCCGGCACCAGCTCGACGTACAAGATCAAGGTGGGCAGGGCCACCAGCGTCACCGGGCCGTACAAGGACCGCAACGGCGTCAGCATGCTGAGCAACGGCGGTACGCCCGTCATGGAGTCGCACGGCCGCTACATCGGCCCCGGCGGCCAGTCCATCCTGGCGGACTCCGACGGCGACCTGCTCGTCTACCACTACTACGACGGCCAGGCCGACGGAACCCCGAAGCTCGGCGTCAACCTCCTGAACTGGAGCAGCGGATGGCCCGTCGCCTACTGACCCTGCTGAGCGCCCTCCTGCTGGCGCTCGCCCTGGGGCAGCCGACGTCCGCGTCGGCAGCCGAGGGCCGTCCGTACACCAATCCGGTCAAGGCCCAGAAGGGCGCCGACCCCTGGATCTCCTACCACGACGGCAACTACCACCTGGTGTCCACGAGCTGGACCGACGTCATCACCATGCGGAAGTCGCCGACGCTGGCCGGTCTCGCCACCGCGCCCAGCGTGCAGGTGTGGCAGGGCGACGCCGCCTCGCGCTGCTGCAACATCTGGGCGCCCGAACTGCACTACTCGGGCGGCCGCTGGTACCTGTACTACGTGGCCGGGCAGAACATCACCGACTACAACCCCACGCAGCGGGTGCACGTGCTCCAGAGCGCGGGTTCGGATCCGATGGGCCCCTACACGTACAGGAACCAGCTGGGCAGTACCTGGATGCTGGACCCGAGCGTGCTCACGGTCGGCGGATCCATGTATCTGCTGGGCAGCGCGAGCAGCGGCGGTACGCAGAATCTCGTCATCGCGCCGATGTCGAACCCGTACACGCTCAGCGGCCCGTTCTCGACGATCTCGAAACCCACCTACGACTGGGAGAAGTCGGGAGGTACGGTCAACGAGGGCGCCGAGGTGCTCCAGCGGGGCGGGAAGACGTTCATCGTCTACTCCGCCAGCGGCTGCTGGACCCCCGACTACAAGCTGGGACAGCTCACGCTCACCGGATCCAACCCCCTGTCCGCGTCCTCCTGGACGAAGAAATCCACCCCCGTCTTCCAGCGGAACAACGCCGCCGGGGTCTACGGGCCGGGGCACAACGGCTTCTTCACCTCGCCCGACGGCACGGAGAGCTGGATCGTCTACCACGCCAACGACTCGGCGTCCGACGGCTGCGACAACGGGCGTACCGCACGTGCGCAGAAGTTCGGCTGGAACTCCGACGGCTCCCCGGATCTGGGCGCCCCCGTCGCTCTCGGCACGACACTGGCGGGACCCTCCGGTGAGACCGCGGCGACCCCGACGGCGTACACCGTGGTCAGCCGGGCCACCGGGAAGTGCTTGGACGTCAGTGGTGCGTCGACCGCCGACGGAGCGAACGTCCAGCAGTGGACGTGCGACGGCAGCGCCAAGCAGCGGTGGCGTGTCGAGGACCAGGGGGACGACACGAGCAGACTGGTGAACGCCGCGTCGGGCAAGGTGCTCGACACGGCGGACTGTTCGGCGGCCGACGGCGCCGACCTGCGTCAGTGGTCGTGGCTGAACAACGCCTGCCAGCGCTTCCGCTTCGTCACCACCGAGGCCGGGGGCTGGGTGCGCGTGGTCAACCGGGCCACCGGGAAGGTCGCCGACGTGGCGGACTGCTCGACGGCCGACGGAGCGGACGTACGGCAGTGGACCTGGCTGGACAACCACTGCCAGCAGTTCAAGCTGGTGCCGGTTTCCTGACCGTTCTGACCGTCCTGGCTCCCGGAGGCCGTCCGGGCGTCCGGGTCTCCTTCGTCCTCCCGGGCTCAGGAGCCCCGGACCCCGGAGTCCGGCAACCTTCGGAGTCCGGCAACCTTCGGGGCCGGTGCGGCGACTACAGCACGGAACCGCACCACTTCCCGACGAACGGATCAGGCCATGGAAGCCAGCCGACGACGGCACCTCCCCCTCCATCCGGGAACGCGCAGAGCGACGACAGCGGGGGCGGCCACGCTCCTGGCCGCCGCCTCGGTCTGGGCGTCCGGGCCGCCGGCGTCCGGCGCCGGGACGGCGACCACCCTGACCGTCGCCAAGGACGGCAGCGGGCAGTACGCCACCGTGCAGGCGGCGGTCGACGCGATCCCCGCGGGCAACACCGCCCGGGTGGTCGTGTCCATCAGGCCCGGCACCTACCGCGAACTGGTGAAGATCCCCTCCACCAAGCAGAACGTCACTCTCCAGGGCAGCGGCTCCAGCCGCAAGGACACCGTCATCGTCTACGACAACGCCTCCGGCACGCAGAAGCCCGACGGCTCCGGCACCTACGGCACCAGCGGCAGCGCGACCGTCGCAGCAGAGGCCAACGGCTTCCAGGCCCGCAACCTCACGATCTCCAACGACTTCGACGAGGCCGCCCACCAGAACATGAGCGGACTCCAGGCCGTGGCGCTGCGCACCGCCGCGGACAAGGTCCTCCTCGACTCCGTGATCGTCACCGGCGACCAGGACACCCTGCTGCTCGACACCGCCTCCAAGGCGACGCTCGGCCGCGTCCACATGACCAACTCCTACGTCATCGGCAACGTCGACTTCATCTTCGGACGCGCCACCGCGGTGATCGACAAGTCGGTCATCACGCTGAAGAAGCGGTGGGACGGCAGCTCCGCCGGTTACATCACCGCACCCAGCACCGCCGCCGACCGCAAGGGGTTCCTGATCACCGGGTCGACCGTCAACGGTGATGTCTCGGCGTCGTCCTTCCACCTCGGCCGGCCCTGGCACGCGGGCGGTGACGCCTCGCTCGACCCCATGGCCACCTTCCGCAACACCACACTCAGCTCAGCGGTCAGGTCCGCACCCTGGACGGACATGAGCGGCTTCTCCTGGAAGGACGACCGCTTCGCGGAGTACAAGAACACCGGGCCCGGATCCGGCCCGGCGAGCAGCAACCGGCCCCAGCTCACGGACTCCCAGGCCGCGGAGCAGGAGACCGCCGACTGGCTGGCAGGCTGGACACCTTCGCCGTCCTGAGTCACGGTGTGCGGCAGCGAACCGTTGCGACGGGCCGGTCGAAGCGCTTCGACTCCACTCTGGACAGTGCCTGTGAGCGAGTCTAGGCTCCACGGTGTCTGCGCATGTCAAAGTGCGAAGGGGAGCACAGCAAGGCGCTGTCGAAGCGCTTCACCCGCTCTCCCCTACGGTCGCCACCTGTGAGGGAGAAGCCGAATGGTCACGCTTGCCGAGGTCGCCCAGCACGCCGGAGTCTCCGCGAGCACGGTGAGCTATGTCCTCAGTGGCAAGCGGTCGATCTCGGCCTCCACCCGGGAACGGGTGGAACACAGCATCCAGCAGCTGGGCTACCACCCCAACGCCGGGGCCCGCGCGCTCGCCAGCAGCAGGTCCAACATCATCGCGCTGATGGTGCCGCTGCGCACGGACATGTACGTGCCGGTCATGATGGAGGTCGCGATCGCCGTCGCCACGAAGGCCCGTACGCACGGTTACGACGTCCTGCTGCTCACCGGCGAGGAGGGCCCGGCGGCTGTCCGGCGGATCGCGGGGAGTTCCCTCGCGGACGCGATGATCCTGATGGACGTCGAACTGCACGACGAACGGCTGCCGTTGCTCCGCGGCTCGGGCCGGACCGCCGTCTTCATCGGCCTGCCCGCCGACACCTCGGGGCTGACCTGTGTGGACCTCGACTTCGAGGCCACCGGGGCGCTCTGTGTGGACCACCTCGCGGGCCTCGGACACCGTGAGGTGGCGGTCATCGGTGAAGCGGCCGCCGTCTACGAGCGGCACACGGGTTTCGCCGAACGCACCGTGGACGGCATACGGGCCAAGGCGCAGGAGGCCGGGGTGCGGGTCCTGCACCGGCCCTGCGAGGGCGGGTACGCCGCCGTGGCCGGCACCCTGGGCCGGATCTTCGACGAGCGGCCGGGAACGACCGGGTTCATCGTCCAGAACGAGGCCGCCGTCGAGCCGCTGCTCAACCTGCTCCAGCAGCAGGGGCGAGCCGTGCCGGAGGACGTGTCCGTCGTCGCCGTCTGTCCCGAACAGGTGGCCACACAGGCCTCGGTCCGGCTCACCTCCGTGGCCATCCCGGCGCAGGAGATGGGGCGCCGGGCGGTCGAACAGGTGGTGGCGAAGCTCGCCGGCCGGGGTACGGAGGAAGTGGACCTGCTGGAACCCGTCCTGACGGTGCGTGCGAGCACGGGGCCGGCGCCGGCCTGACCGGCGGGGGACGCCTTCACCCGTCCGGGTGAAGTGTGTTTCGGTGCGACGCCGCGCGGCGGGAACGTGCGGGTCGCAGGAGGTCAACAGGGCCCGGAACGAGCCTGGTTGATGGAGGTTGCACGTGATAACTTCGCGATCTGTCATGAAGGTGGGTACCGGCTCTACGGGGGTGGTCGGTGGTGGTGGACGGGCTGCTCGGACCGGGGGAGCCGGACGGGGCCAGAGCGAAGCTGATCGGAGTGCTGGTCGACTTCCTGTGCGTACAGGATTTCGTGACCGACCGTGACCAGTGCGCCGTCTTCGTGTCGTTCGCCGCAGAGCAACTGGGCGCGGAGATCGTCTACCGGCGGCAGAACCCACGGGTCGACATGCTGTCCTTCGTGAGGGACGTCCTGAAGTACGAGGCGGGTCTCCCGGCCCTGATCTTCGCGGCCGGCGTGATCGCGGGCCCCGAGTGCACGGCCCGGTTGAAGCTGCTCGCGGAGGACGCACGGGCCGACGTGTCGATGGCCGGCGCGGCCCCGGAGTTCACCGACGACGCGGTGCGGGAGATCCATCGGCTGTTCGCGGACGTGCGGCGCGTCGACGACGGGCGGCTGCACGCCCTGCTGAACCACGAGCTGGGCCTGGACATCCCGTACGGCCAGACGCCGGCCCAGCGTTTCGACCACCTGTGCAGGGCGAACACCCAGGCGGACGGTCTGCCCCCGGCGCTCGTCATGGTCGAGATCACCGCGTTCCTGGAACAGCCGGCGCTGCGCGAAGGGCTCAGGGAGTGGTCGGACGCCTGGGCCCGGCAGGCCGGCCCCGAGGCCGTGCAGGCGCTGGAGGAGCGCAGGCGTGCGATAGCGGCCCTCCCGACGGCCGACCCGGACGTGGCACGTTGCCTCGTCGTGATGGTGGAGCCCGCAGACGACAGTTCGGCCGATATCCACGTACGTCACTGGGTCAACGCCGCGCCGGGTTACTGGGAGCCGGTGGCCGGGGAGGTGCGTCTCACCACTCCGGACGGGCTGGCGGGTGAGGTCGAACGAGCCATCGGGCGCGGGCAGGAACGCTGGGCGGGAATGCCGGTGATGGAGAACGAACCGCCGCCGCAGGTGGAGTTCGTGCTGCCGTTCTCCCTGATGAACCACGACATGGCCCGGTTGGAGATGGGCACGTGGAGCGGTGACCCGCTGCCGATCAGCCTCCGCTACCACGTCCATCTGAGGTCGCTCGAACGCATGAGGGCGGCGCAGAAGGACGGATATCTGCCCCTGTGGCGGGAACGCTGGACACAGCTCAAGAACGCCGGCGTGGCCGAGTCGTACCGTTGGCACGGAGAAGAGGGCGAGCGGCTCGACCGCTGGCGTGCCAAGCTGATAGCGAACCCTGGCCTGACCGCGGTCATACTCGACGTCCCCGCACTGCCCGGTCTCGGCCTGGAAGCACTCGTCACCGCGATCGCTCAGGGGGTGGGCCTTGCAGCCTGGGACCGCAGAACGGACAGTCCCGACCTGTCGGGCGAGGTGCTGACACTGCTGCTCGCCCACCCTCCGTCACAGATTCCGTCGAAGGTGAGCGCGTTGCGCAAGAGAGCCGAGGGGATGAACCGCGACAGCTGGTCCCTCGGGAAGCACCTGGCTCTGATGTGGGATGATCCCAACCGCCTGATCGACTGCGAGGAGTTGACAGCATGACCGAGCAGGTCTCGGCAGCGCGGTCCGTCACGCCCCCTTCCTGGAGGGTGTTCCACGCGACGGGGCAGCCGCCCGCCGGGGGCCCGCCGGAGCTGCCGCAGCCCCCGCCCTGGCGGGTGTTCTCCGGAAGCCCGTTGCAGCAGGATCCCCCCGAGGACGCGCACTCGGCGCTGCGCCGGCTCGGGACGGTGCAGGAGGGACCGCAGTTACGCGAGGAGGAGATCGACGCGGTGAACGCCGCACTCCTGCTGCGTCGCCCTCTTCTGATCACCGGGCCGCCGGGGGTCGGCAAGTCCACCCTCGCCTACCTGATCGCGAGGGAACTGGGACTCGGCCGGGTGCTGCCGTGGAGCATCGTCAGCCGCACCACGCTGCGCGGCGGGCTGTACGAGTACGACGCCATCGGGCGGGCGCAGGCCATCGCGGCCTGGCGCGCCGGAAGCGCGTCGGAACCGGAAGGCGGGACGGGACGCGCCCCCGACCTGGGGGATTTCGTGACACTCGGTCCGCTGGGGACGGCTCTGCTCGCGTACGAGCGCCCCAGGGTCCTGCTCGTCGACGAGCTGGACAAGAGCGACATCGACCTGCCGAACGACCTGCTCAACGTGTTCGAGGAGGGGGAGTTCGACATCCCGGAGCTCAGCCGGCTGCCCGACGACCAGCCCGAGGTGCGGGTGATGACCGAGGACCCGGGCCGTCTC
>NZ_DATMVN010000799.1:0-9358 GCF_035563135.1 Streptomyces sp. | reverse complement strand
GGCGACCAGCGAGACGACCAGGCGCTCGGCGCGCTCGACCAGGCCGTTGACCGCGACGGGCAGTCCGATCGACTCGCCGCGCGCCTTGGTGTACGACACCACCTGGCCGCTGGCCAGGCAGAAGATCGACACGGCGCACAGCACGATGTCGTCGCCCCCGCCCGCGTACCAGAGGGCGAAGCCGCCGAAGATCGCGCCGTCGGCGACCCGGTCCAGCGTGGAGTCCAGGAAGGCGCCCCAGCGGCTGGAGCGGCCGAGCTGGCGGGCCATGTTGCCGTCGACGAGGTCGGAGAAGACGAAGAGCGTGATCACGACCGTGCCCCAGAAGAACTCGCCCATGGGGTAGAAGACCAGCGCGCCCGCGACCACCCCGGCGGTGCCGATCAGCGTGACCGTGTCCGGGCTGACGCCCCGGCGGATGAGAAACGCGGCGAACGGTGTGAGGACACGCGTAAAAAATGCACGCGCGTACTTGTTCAGCATGGCCTTCCCGACGGTCGGTGTCGCCGTGTGGCCCCGCTGGCCACCGGCTGGCCCATCGTAGCCACGCGCGCGCGTGGGCGACGGACGGGCACCCTGAGCCCCTGGTGGGCGGCCGGTGGGCGGCGGGATCGGGTCCGTCGTATGGACGCGGCGTGACGGGAGTGGAAAGCTCGAAGAACCGCGGGCGTCGCCGGAGCCGCCAGTGCACGCGGTCCCGCGTGTCCGCGCCCACGGCGACCTCACCGCGCACGGGAGGCAAGGACATGGGCGACAAGACACACACCCACCCCGGAGCCGCCGGAAGGGCAACGGCGGCCGACCGTCCCACGTCCGTACGGAATGTGGTGCTGGTCGGCCACTCCGGATCGGGCAAGACCACCTTGGTCGAAGCCCTCGCCCTCACGGCGGGGGCGGTGAACCGGGCGGGCCGCGTGGAGGACGGCGGCACCGTCTCCGACTACGACGAGATGGAGCACCGGCAGCAGCGCTCCGTACAGCTCTCCCTGGTGCCGGTCGAATGGGACGGCATCAAGGTCAACCTCCTCGACACTCCCGGATACGCCGACTTCGTCGGTGAGCTCAGGGCCGGTCTGCGCGCGGCGGACGCGGCCCTCTTCGTGGTCTCGGCCGCCCAGGAGGCCGATGCCGTGGCAGACGCCACCCGGGCGGTCTGGGAGGAGTGCGCGGCGGTCGGGATGCCACGGGCCGTCGTCGTCACCCATCTGGACACCGCGCGCACGTCCTTCGGCGAGATGGCCCGGATCTGCGGCCGGATCTTCGGGCACGACGACCCCGACGCCGTGCTCCCCCTCCATCTGCCGGTGCAGGGGCCCCGGGGCCCGGACGGCCACGCCCCGCTCACCGGGCTCGCCGGGCTGCTCACCCAGCGGGTCTACGACTACTCCTCGGGGCAGCGGCAGGAGAAGCCGCCCGCCGGTGACCAGCAGGAACCGCTCCGGGAGGCGCGTGACCGGCTCATCGAGGGGATCATCGCCGGGAGCGAGGACGAGACCCTGATGGACCGCTATCTCAGCGGTGACGAGATCGGCGTCGCGACCCTCTTCGCCGACCTGGAGCGCGCCGTCGCGCGCGGTTCCTTCCACCCCGTCCTCCCGGCGGCCCCCGCCGCCGAGGGCGCCCGCCAGGGCGTCGGCACCGTGGAGATCCTCGACCTGATCACCCGAGGCTTCCCCTCCCCCGGGGAACGCCCCCTGCCCGCCGTCACCACCCCGGGCGGCGACCCGCGCCCCGCCCCCGTCCGCGACCCGGCGGCGCCCCTGGTCGCCGAGGTCGTGAAGACCGCGTCCGACCCATATGCGGGACGGGTCTCCCTCGTCCGCGTCTTCTCCGGCACTCTGCGCCCCGACGACACCGTGCACGTGTGCGGCCACGGCCTCGCCGGGCTCGGCGGCGGGGACCGCCCCTGCCATGAGGCCGATGTGCGCGTCGGCGCCCTCTGCGAACTCTTCGGCAGTCGGCAGCGCCCCCTGGACCACTGCGTCTGCGGGGACCTGGTCTGCGTCTCCAAGCTCGGCGGGGCGGAGACCGGGGACACCCTCTCGGGCGCCGGCGATCCGCTGCTGATGGAACCGTGGGCCATGCCCGATCCGCTCCTCCCGCTCGCGGTCCGCGCCCACAGCAAGGTCGACGAGGACAAGCTCTCGCAGGGCCTGGGACGCCTGGTGGCCGAGGATCCCACGATGCGTCTGGAGCAGAACCAGGACACCCGTCAGGTTGTGCTGTGGTGCATGGGCGAGGCGCACGCGGATGTCGCGCTGCAACGCCTGCGCAGCAGGTACGGCGTGCAGGTGGACACCGAACCGCACCGTGTGCCGCTGCGTGAGACGTTCGCCTCGCGGTCCGCCGGGCGGGGCCGGCACGTCAAGCAGTCCGGAGGCCACGGCCAGTACGCGATCTGCGAGATCGAGGTGGAGCCGCTGCCGCCCGGTACGGGCATCGAGTTCGTCGACAAGGTGGCCGGCGGTTCGGTGCCGCGGCAGTTCATCGCGTCCGTGGAGAAGGGCGTACGCGCCCAGGCCGCCCGCGGTGTGGCGGCCGGCCATCCGCTCGTCGACGTACGCGTGAGCCTGCTCGACGGGAAGTCGCACTCGGTCGACTCCTCCGACGCCGCCTTCCAGACCGCGGGCGCGCTGGCGCTGCGCGAGGCCGCCGCCGGCACCCGCGTCCAGCTCCTCGAACCCGTCGCGAAGGTCGGTGTCCTGGTTCCCGACGACTACGTGGGGCCCGTCATGAGCGACCTCGCGGGGCGGCGGGGCCGGGTCGTCGGCACCGAACAGAGCTCCGGCGAGCGCACTCTCGTGCGCGCCGAGGTGCCGGAGGCCGAGATCGGCAGGTACACCGTGGACCTCCGCGCCCTGACGCGCGGGACCGGCCGGTTCGACCGGGCGTACGCCCGGCACGAACCGATGCCTGCGCAACTCGCCGACCGCATCCGCGAAGCACGGGAAAACGCCACAAACATGAGCTAGCCGACCGGATATGGCGCCTCGCACCCACCCGTCGGCCCCGTCCGTGAGCGGGCGAGGGGCCCGGACGATAGTCTGGGGGCCCAGCTCAGAAGGTGTGCGACGTACGGTAGTTGGGAACAGCCGCAGAAGCAGGCCGTGCGGGCGAGTGGGGGCGACAGTGGCGAACGACGGATTCGATTTCTCTCCCGGAGCGCAGATCCCGCTCCAGGGTTCGGGAGGACAGGCGGTGGCGACCAACGCCCTCGCCTCCGCCGCGTACCGCGACAGCGATGTGACGGAGATCCTCAAGGCCAACAGCGAGTGGCACAAGTCCCAGGTGAAACCGGGCGAGTCCAAGCTGTTCAAGTCCGACTACTTCAAGCCGAATCTGGGCGAGGCGTTCTCCAGGGCCGTCCAGGAACGCATGCTCGGCGGTGGCCGCAACGCGCTCATCCAGTCCTTCGGCACCGACCCGCAGACCGTCGTCGAGCACTGCCTGTCCGCGACGCGGCTGCGCAAGGCACGGGACACGAAGCTGACCCTGGTCACCGCCGTCTTCGGCTTCCTCTTCCTCCCCGGCCTGGTCCTCTGGGTCCTCGCCTTCCGGCTGCGCGACTTCCTCCACAAGTCCAAGGACAAGTTCTTCCAGGCGCTGGGCGGAATCCTGCTCGTCGCGCTGGGCGCCGCCGCCGCGTTCTTCCTGATCACCATGCCGCTCACCGGCTTCCTGGGCCTCTATCTGCGCGCCTGCGCCGTCGCCCCGCTGATCGGCTGGGTGCTCGCCAAGCGGATCGCGGAGACCTCGGTCAAGGATCTGCGCGCCCGCTGGGAAGGACTCCTCTCCGGCGGTGGCGTCAGCGCGAAGATCCCCGAGGCCGTGCCCAAGAACCCCAGCGAGACCGCCCGCGAGGCCCTGCGCCAGGCTCTGGAGAAGCTCTCCGCCGAACAGCAGTCCAACTCGGTCTTCTACGCCGGCCCGAAGGGCATCCTCGGCATGGGCACCCGCTGGGGCAGCTGGCAGCTCGCCGAGGAGCTCACACCGGAGGACCCCACCAGGGAGATCCACCAGTTCCGCAGCTGGGACGTCGTACGGGCCATCCACGACCAGCTGAAGATGCTGGAGCGCGGCCCGCTGAACACCGGCGGCTTCCCCACGCCGTCCGTCAAGCACTGGATCGTCTCCCCCGTCGGCGAGAACGCGGACTCCGTCTCCCGGCCTGAGGGCGAGGACGTCGCCACCTTCCAGATCAAGCCCCATGAGATACAGCGCATCTGCAACCACCAGCAGTTCGGCAGCGGCAACCGGCATTACCTGGGCGTCCAGTTCACCCTCTGGGACGGTCAGCTGGTGATCACGATGCTGATCACGGTCACCGTGCTCCACGAGACGCTGCGGATCGAGGTCACGGGACACGCGCTGGGCCCCGTCCATTCGCTCTTCCTCACCAAGCCGGAAGCGGCGACCAAGACGGTCAAGAAGGCGGTCAGGTTCTGGGAGACCCGCAAGATCACGCTCCCCCTCGTCAAGGCGAGCGAGGTCGTGAGGCTCGCCCTGCGGGCCCCCTTCACCTGGTACCCGCCCCTGCTCGACTACCTGGGCGGCAAGATCGTCCTGCCCGAGCCCTTCGGCCTGCGCCACGCCTGGGCGGCCAAACCGTGGGGCCACCGCTTCATGGCCGACGACGCGATGCGGACCGCCACCCCGGTCCTGCGCGTCGTGCATTCCGCGACGATGCGGGTCCTGAAGGAACACGGCGTCGACACCGAGCGCTTCGACAACCGTTCCATGGTGCTCAGCGGCCTGGTCCAGGACCCCGCCCCGAAGAAGGCCGACGTCTACGACGCGTGAGGCCGCCCGGGGCGTCCCCGCCCCGGGCGGGGATCAGCTCAGACGGACGGCAGCCCGGCCGGCCACACACCGGCCAGCATCGTCCGGGTGTCCCCCAGCAGCTGCGGGAGCACCTTGGTGTGGCCGACGACCGGCATGAAGTTGGTGTCTCCGCCCCAGCGCGGCACCACATGTTGATGGAGGTGGGCGGCGATGCCGGCGCCGGCCTCGGCGCCCTGGTTCATCCCGATGTTGAAGCCGTGTGCCCCCGAGGCGGCCCGCAGCGCGACCATGGCCCGCTTCGTGAAATCGGCCAGCTCCGCGGTCTCCGGGCCGTCGAGCTCCGTGTAGTCGGCGACGTGCCGGTAGGGCACCACCATCAGGTGCCCGCCGTTGTACGGGTACAGGTTGAGCACCGCGTAGACCTTCTCGCCGCGCGCGATGACCAGCCCGTCCTCGTCGGACTTCGACGGGATCTCGCAGAACGGACAGCCGTCCCCGGCTCCAGGGCCGCTCGGCTTGCTCTCGCCCTGGATGTAGGCCATCCGGTGGGGCGTCCACAGGCGCTGGAACGCGTCGGGCGTCCCCACTCCGATCTGCTGCTCCGGCTCACTCGTCATGTCCGTCAGCATATTGCGTGGTCCCCGGCGCGCGTGTCGCCGGGGCCGACCCCGTCGGCACACCGCGATGCTGACGCCATGAGCGACCGCCCCACGCCCCCCGTCCCCGGCCGGCTCGAGAAATGGGAGCAGCGCACCGAGGTGCCGCTCTTCGCCGCGTCGCTGGTCTTCCTCACCGGCTACGCGGTCCGCGTCCTCGCTCCCCTCGGTGTCCAGCCCTGGCGCGACATCGCCCTCGCCCTCGTCGCCGCCACCTGGCTGCTCTTCGCCGTGGACTACGGCGTGCGGCTCCGGCGCAGCGGGCTGGGCGTCCGCTTCGTGCACAGCCACTGGCTGGACACGGTGGTCCTGCTCCTGCCGCTGCTGCGCCCGTTGCGCGTCGTCCGGATCTACACGGCGGTCCAGCAGCGCGCGGACCGCCCCAGGCTGAGCCTGTACGCCCGGGTGATGACGTATGCGAGCCTCACAGCCGCTCTCCTGGGTTTCTCCGCGGCGCTCGCGGTGTACCACCAGGAACAGGGGGCGCCCGGCTCCACGATCCGTACGTTCGGCGACGCTGTGTGGTGGGCGTGCGCCACTCTGACGACGGTGGGCTACGGCGACGCGGTACCGGTGACTCCGGGTGGCCGGGTGATCGCGGCGTTCCTGATGGCGTGCGGGCTGGCGCTGCTGGGGGCGGTGACGGGAGCGTTCTCGTCGTGGCTGGTGGAGGTGTTCCAGCGGGAGGACGAGAGGAGGCCCCCGGGGAGCGGGTAGCTCCCCGGGGGCCTCCTCCGTGCGGGGGTCACACCTGCACGCGACGCTCCACCACGTCGACGAGCTTGGCGATCGCTTCGTCACGGGCGATGCCGTTCTCCTGCGACCCGTCGCGGTGGCGGAAGGAGACCGTGCCCGCGTTCATGTCGTCGTCACCGACGATGATCATGAACGGGACCTTGGCCTTCTGGTGGTTCCTGATCTTCTTCTGCATCCGGTCCGAGGAGCTGTCCACCTCGACCCGCAGTCCCTTCCTGCGCGCCTCGGCGGCGAACTCCTGGAGGTACGGGATGTGGGTGTCGCCGATCGGGATGCCGACCGCCTGGACCGGGGCCAGCCAGACCGGGAACGCGCCCGCGTAGTGCTCCAGCAGCACCGCGAAGAAGCGCTCGATGGAGCCGAACAGCGCGCGGTGGATCATGACCGGGCGCTGCTTGGTGCCGTCCGGGCCGGTGTACTCCAGGTCGAAGCGCTCCGGCAGGTTGAAGTCGAGCTGCACGGTCGACATCTGCCAGGTACGGCCGATGGCGTCCTTGCACTGCACCGAGATCTTCGGGCCGTAGAACGCGGCGCCGCCCGGGTCCGGGACCAGCGGGAGGCCCTGCTTCTCGGCGACCTGACGCAGTGTCCCGGTGGCCTCTTCCCATGCCTCGTCCGAGCCGACGAACTTCTCCGGGTCCTTGGTGGAGAGCTCCAGGTAGAAGTCGGTCAGACCGTAGTCGCGGAGCAGGTTCAGGACGAAGGTGAGCGTCCGGTCCAGCTCCTCGGCCATCTGCTCCCGGGTGCAGTAGATGTGCGCGTCGTCCTGCGTGAATCCGCGCGAGCGGGTCAGGCCGTGGACGACACCCGACTTCTCGTACCGGTACACCGTGCCGAACTCGAAGAGGCGCAGCGGCAGTTCGCGGTAGGAGCGGCCGCGCGCGTCGAAGATCAGGTTGTGCATCGGGCAGTTCATCGGCTTGAGGTAGTAGTCCACCCCGTCGTCGAGCTGCATGGGCGGGTACATGCCGTCGGCGTACCAGTCCAGGTGGCCGGACTTCTCGAAGAGCTTGCCCTTGGTGGCGTGCGGGCTGTAGACGAACTCGTAGCCCTCCTCCTCGTGGCGGCGCCGCGAGTAGTCCTCCATGGCCCGGCGGATGACGCCGCCCTTGGGGTGGAAGACCGCGAGGCCGGGACCGATCTCGTCGGGGAAGGAGAAGAGGTCCAGCTCGTTGCCGAGCTTGCGGTGGTCGCGCTTGGCGGCCTCCTCAAGGAACTCCAGGTGCGCCTTGAGCTCGTCCTTGGTGGGCCACGCGGTGCCGTAGATGCGCTGGAGCATCGGGTTCTTCTCGCTGCCCCGCCAGTACGCCGCGGCGTTCCGCATCAGCTTGAACGCGGGGATGAACCGGGTAGTGGGCAGGTGCGGGCCCCGGCAGAGGTCCTTCCAGCACAGGTCGCCGGTCTTGGCGTCCAGGTTGTCGTAGATGGTCAGCTCGCCGCCGCCCACCTCGACGTCCGCACCGTCGTCCGAGGACGCGGAGCCCTTGATGCCGATGAGCTCCAGCTTGTAGGGCTCGTCGGCGAGCTCCTCGCGGGCGGCCTCGTCGGTGACGACGCGCCGGGAGAACTTCTGGCCCCGCTTCTGGATCTCCTGCATCTTCTTCTCGACGGCCTTGAGATCCTCGGGCGTGAACGGCTTCTCGACGTCGAAGTCGTAGTAGAAGCCGTCCTTGACCGGCGGGCCGATGCCCAGCTTGGCCTCGGGGAACAGCTCCTGCACGGCCTGGGCCATGACGTGCGCGGTCGAGTGCCGCAGGATGTTCAGGCCGTCCTCGGAGGAGATCTCGACGGGCTCGACGACCTCGCCGTCCCGGAGCTCGTACGCGAGGTCCCGAAGCTCGCCCCCGACCCGGGCGGCGACGACGGTGCGCTGCCCGGGGAAGAGCTCGGCGGCCGTCGCGCCCGTCGTCACCACGTGCTCTTCCCGCTCGGAATCGCGTTGGATGATCACACGGACGTCTGACACCGGTCTCTCCTGACTGAGGGGGTGCGTCGCTTTCCTCTTGCGCGCGCAAGAGGAATCGTACCGAGCCGGGGGGCCTCGACGCGAAAGGGATACCGGGGGCGCCTACTCCCCGTCCCCCGTGCACGCCTCCTCGAAGAAGTCGACGTTCTCGTGGAGCGCCTTCATCAGCCGGTCCCGCTCCGCCTCGTCGACCTGGACCGGCGTGACCTGTGAGGCGCCGCCGAGCCGCCGGAAGCCGCCCCGGCTCTCCAGCCGGCCCTCCACCCGCAGCGGGAGGCCGACCAGATGGGCGTGGCCCGCGATCCGGTAGGCCTCCTCGTCGAGCTGGATCCGGACGTGCGTGACCTCCGCCCCCGCCAGCACCCGCAGCCGTACGACGCCGGGGCCGCGCGGCCCGGAGCGGCGCAGCCGCACGACGGCCCCGGTGAGCCGTACGGGAACTGCGGGCTCGTCCTGCAGGTAGCGCACTCCCGCCAGGCGGAGAGCGGGCAGGTCGCCCGGGGAGAACTCGACGGGCTCGGGGCTCGCGGGGCAGCCTTCGGGGGTTCCGGCGGCGGGTGCCCAGGCCAGGGTGATCCTGGCTCCTTCCGCTCCCCGGACGAGTGAGACGAGCGCTTCGGTCAGTTCCCGGCTGACGCCGGCGGCGACCGCGGCGTCGAACGCGTCCATCCCGCCGGTGGCCCGCTGGTAGTCGACCGCTTCCCGGGCCGCGTGCAGCGCCGCGTAGAGCTGTACGGCCACGGCCCGCCCCGCGGCGACGGGGACGAAGGCGGTCAGGCTGCGGCCGTCGGCCGCCGGCCCGACGAGGGTGCCCTCCAGGGTGCTGAGGGCCTTCCTGCGGTGCCGGGCGCCGTGGTAGCCGGCCCTGCCGCGCACGGCGAGCGATCCGGCGAGGAGGATCTGCCGGGCCGCCGTGCGCAGCTGGTCGGCGCCGGTCCAGTCGGCAGCCCCTGAGGCGTCCTCGGGAACCTCACGCCACCAGCGGATCTCGTCACTGGGCACGGTGAGGGCGACCAGGATGTCGCGGGCGGAGGGGGCGGCGCTGCGGGTGAGCGCGGTGAGGGCTTCGGCGAGCAGGTCCTCGCCGTCGGGGTAGGCGGTGCTGTCCGGCACGAGCAGGCTGGTGCCGCCGGTGGCGGGGCCGGGCGGCACCCAGCGGCTGTAGCGTCCTCGGGTGCCCCCGCGCCGGTGCCAGCCG
>NZ_DATMVN010000798.1:0-17896 GCF_035563135.1 Streptomyces sp. | reverse complement strand
CTTCCCCCGCGCCGCCCCCCGGCACCTTCACGTAGGCGGGGCCACCGGCCCACCGCCTGTGCCACGGCGTCCGGCGCCTCTTCGGCCACCCCCTCGGCACCCGCCGCGACGGGCGGAGGGGCCGGCCGTGCCCGCCTCCGTACGGGGAGAAGCGGAACCTCCCTGCCGCGCGGTGGAGTTCGGGGAAAGAACGCGAAAACGCCTCGTGACCCCCCTCCACGCCCCCATGGGGCCCCGCCCCGTTCATTTTCCGGCGGGCACCTCCGAGTTGAGGAAGTGACCGGCACCCTCACGAACATGGCGCGGAAACCGCATCCGGTGCCGCTCCTTCCGGGGGCCGGACGGGCGAAAAGTCGCCCAACACCCCGATGACCTGCGGGAATTCGGGTATCCGCACGCCACTCATGCAGGGTGTCGGAGTAAACGCAAGCCCTGTGCCGGACACGTTCCCGTGACTTGCAGGACACGCTCGGGCAACGGAAGCGTCTTCAACTCTTGACACCCACCCCCTTGAGGCAGCAACCTTCCGGCATCAGCGCATGGGAGCGCTCCCATTTCGAACGAGGTTTTTCGCTCGTACGGGGACGGCACCGCCCATGTCCTCTCCGTACCCCTGGCACCCGCACCCAACAGTGCGTATGCCGAGCAGATCGAACGCCAGTCCCACCCTGGAACAAGGAGTAGTGGAATGCGCATCACCCGCACCGTCGCAGGTCGAAGCCGCAGAACCGCCGTCATGGCCACCACGGGCCTCACCGCCGCCGCCCTGCTGTTGACCGGCTGCGGCGATTCCGAGTCGGATTCCGAAGGCGCCGACGCGAACGGGAACATCACCCTGACCCTGGCCGACTTCGGTCAGTTCGGCTACAAGGAGGCGGGGCTCTTCGAGAAGTACCACGAGCTCCACCCGAACATCACGGTCAAGGCGAACACCTCGGCCGACGAGAAGGTCTACTACCCCAAGTTCCTCCAGCAGCTCAACACGGGCAGCGGTCTGGCCGACGTGCACGGCGTCGAGGTCGGCCGTGTGAAGGAGCTCGTCGACACCAAGGCGGACGCCTTCGCCGACCTCTCCAAGGTGGTCGACACCGATCAGTGGGTGAACTGGAAGGCGCTGCAGGCGACCACCGACGACGGCAAGGTCATCGGCGCCGGCACCGACATCGGCCCCATGTCGATCTGTTACCGCCGTGACCTCTTCGAGAAGGCCGGTCTGCCGACCGACCGCACCGAGGTCGCCGCGAAGCTCGCCGGCGGCTGGGAGGACTACCTCGCGCTCGGCGAGGAGTACAAGAAGAAGGCCCCCAAGGACACCTTCTTCATGGACTCCGCCAGCGCCATGTACAACGGCGTGGTCGGTTCGAACGAGGAGCAGTACTACTCCAAGGACGGCAAGGCGATCTACAAGGAGAGCGCCGGCGTCAAGGAGGGCTGGAACCTGGCCACCCAGGCGGTCGACAAGGGCCTGAGCCAGGGTCTGGCCCAGTTCACCGACGAGTGGGGAGTGGCCCTGCGCAAGGGCAGCATCGCCTCCGTGGCCTGCCCCGCGTGGATGGCCGCGCGGATCGCCACGGACTCCGGTGACGCGTACAAGGGCAAGTGGGACATCGCCCTCACCCCGGGCAAGACCGCGGCCAACTGGGGCGGTTCGTTCCTCGCCGTGCCCGCGAAGGGCAAGCACGTCAAGGAGGCCACCGAGCTCGTCAAGTGGCTGACCGCGCCCGAGCAGCAGGCCGCCGTGTTCAAGGCCGCCGGTCTCTTCCCGTCGAACAAGGGCGCCTACGAGCTCCCCGACGTGAAGACCGCCAAGCTGGAGTACTTCAACAACGCCCCGATCGGTGAGATCTACGCCGAAGAGGCGCAGGTCATCCCCGCGGCCGTGCTCGGCCCGAAGGACGGCGTCATCAAGGACACCATCTCCACCCAGATCAACAA
Organism: Streptomyces sp.; assembly: GCF_035563135.1. Lineage (GTDB taxonomy): Bacteria > Actinomycetota > Actinomycetes > Streptomycetales > Streptomycetaceae > Streptomyces. The sequence continues at coordinate 15,961 of NZ_DATMVN010000798.1, read as the reverse complement.
CATGGAGCAGCGGGGCACCAGCCCGGACGACGCCTGGGAGGCCGCCACCAAGGCGCTCGACAAGGTGATCGGCTGACCCTCGCCGGTGCGGGCGGGCCGGGACACCATCCACACGTCCCGGCCGGCCCGCACCGGTGCCGGCTCTCCGGAGCCGGCCTCGTGCACGGCTTCCGACACCTCTGCCGGACCTGACCGGAGGTCCGGCCTGCCCCTGCGGTGTCGGCACACCCCAGGGAAGGACTCCCACCTGTGGCAACCACCACCCCCACCAGGGGCGTACCCGGATCCCGGCCCAGCCGCCGGGCTCCGAAGCCCATGACTCCCGGCCGTCAGGCATGGCGCAGCCGGCTGTGGCGTTTCGACGACAAGGCATCGCCGTACGCCTACATCGCGCCCTTCTTCCTCATCTTCGGCGCCTTCGGGCTCTACCCGCTCATCTACACCGGCTGGATCGCCCTGCACCGGGTGGAGATGACCGGTCTCGACCAGATGGAGTGGGTCGGCTGGGAGAACTTCAGCACCATCCTCCAGGACTCGGAATTCTGGACCTCCGTCACCAACACCTTCGTCATCGGTGTCATCTCGACCGTCCCGCAGCTGGCGATCGCGCTGGGCCTCGCCCACCTGCTGAACTACAAGCTGCGGGCCAGTACCTTCTGGCGCACCGTGATCCTCACCCCGTACGCCACCTCGGTGGCCTCCGCAGCCCTGGTCTTCGCCCTGGTGTTCCGGGCCGACGGCGGGCTGCTGAACTGGGTCCTCGGCTTCTTCGGCGCCGGCGAGACGAACTGGGTCAACGGCCACTGGACGTCCAACATCGCCATCGCCGTCATCGTGATCTGGCGCTGGACGGGCTACAACACCCTGATCTACCTGGCCGCGATGCAGGCCGTACCGTCCGATCTGTACGAGGCCGCCTCACTGGACGGTGCCTCGCGCTGGCAGCAGTTCCGCAACGTGACCATTCCCTCGCTGCGGCCGACGATCCTCTTCACGATCGTCGTGTCGACCATCGGCTCCATGCAGTTGTTCGGTGAGCCCCTCCTCCTGGAGGGAGGCGCCAACGGAGCGCAGGGCGGCACCGAGAACCAGTACGAGACGCTCAGCATCTACCTCTACAACTACGGCTGGAACCTCGGGCACCTCGGTCCGGCCGCCGCAGTCGCCTGGGCCATGCTCGTCCTGCTGCTGCTCATTGCCGCGATCAACTGGCTCATCGGGCGCTTCATGCGCAAGACCGCGGCCTGACGGGGAGCGATATCCATGACCACGACCAGCCCCATCACCGCTCCGGACCCCCACCGCGTCTCCAAGGCGCCGGTCCGTGACGAGCCCGCGCGCCGCCGCCGCTTCAAGCCCGGAGCCGGCCGCCAGCACCACGCCGGCCCCTTCGCCTACTTCGCTCTCGTCGTCGTCGGCATCGGCTCGCTGTTCCCGCTGTACTGGACGCTCGTCACCGCGTCCCGTACCCAGGACGAGGTGCTGGACACGCCGCCGCCGTTCCTGCCGGGCGGCAACCTGTTCAACAACCTGGAGGCGGCCTGGGAACAGGCCCACCTCGGCAAGGCCATCCTCAACACGTTCATCGTGTCGAGCTGCATCACCGCGGCCACCCTGTTCTTCTGCACCCTGGCCGGTTACGCCTTCGCCAAGATGCGCTTCAAGGGCCGGAACGTGCTGATGACGGCGGTCATCGCCACGCTGACCATCCCGCCGCAGCTCAGCGTCGTACCGCTGTTCATGATGATGTCGGACATCGGCTGGAGCGGTCAGCTCGAGTCGGTGATCTTCCCGACGCTGGTGAGCGCCTTCGGTGTGTTCTTCATGCGTCAGTACCTCCTGGAGGCGCTGCCGTACGAACTCATCGAGGCGGGCCGGATGGACGGGGCGAACAACCTGCGCATCGTGCGAAGCATCGTGCTTCCGGTCGCCCGACCGGCCATGATGGTGCTCGGTATGCTCACCTTCGTCCAGACCTGGAACGACTTCTTCTGGCCCTACCTCGCGCTGAGCCAGGAGAACCCCACGCTCCAGGTGGCCCTCGGCCAGCTCAGCGCGTCCTACGTGCCCGACCAGAGCATCGTGATGGCGGGCGCACTGATCAGCACCCTGCCGCTGCTCGTCGTCTTCGTGATCTTCGGCAAGCAGATCGTCGGGGGCATCATGTCCGGCGCCGTCAAGGGCTGACACCGGCCCACCGCTGTTCCCCGGTCCGATCCCGGCCCCGCTGTTCCCCGGCCCGCCTCCCGGTCCGGCACAGGTCCCCCCTTCCGTACGGCCTGTACCTGACCGCAGGCCGTACGGGGCCGGGGCCCCGCACTTCCCGTCCCTGTCCCTCCACCCATGGGAGCGCTCCCGCATGACTGCCGTACGACCTGACACCACCCCGAAGCAGGCGCCCGAGACCCAGTTCCCCACGGGCTTCATCTGGGGCGCGGCGACCGCCTCCTACCAGGTCGAGGGCGCCGCCGCCGAAGGCGGCCGCACCCCGTCCATCTGGGACACCTTCAGCCGTACACCCGGCAAGGTCCGCAACGGCGACACCGGCGACATCGCCGCCGACCACTACCACCGCTACCGCGACGACGTCGCGCTCATGAAGCAGCTGGGGCTGAAGGCGTACCGCTTCTCGGTCTCCTGGTCGCGGGTCCAGCCCACCGGCCGGGGCCCGGCCGTCGAGCGCGGTCTGGACTTCTACCGCAAGCTCGTCGACGAACTGCTGGACGCCGGCATCATGCCCGTCGCCACCCTCTACCACTGGGACCTCCCCCAGGAGCTCGAGGACGCGGGCGGCTGGCCCGAGCGCGTGACCGCCGACCGGTTCGCCGACTACGCCGCCATCGTCTCCGGCGCCCTCGGCGACCGTGTCGGCCTGTGGACCACCCTCAACGAGCCGTGGTGCTCGGCCTACCTCGGTTACGGCTCCGGTGTGCACGCCCCCGGCCGCACCGAGCCCGCAGCCGCGCTGCAGGCGGCCCACCACCTCAACCTCGCCCATGGCCGGGCGATCGAGGTTCTGCGCGCCCAACTCCCCGCTGCTGCGCAGACCTCGGTCACCCTCAACCTCCACCAGGTCCGCCCGCTCACCGGCAGCGAGGCCGACGCGGACGCCGCCCGCCGCATCGACGCGGTCGGCAACCGCGTCTTCACCGGCCCGATGCTGCGCGGGGAGTACCCCGAGGACCTGATCACCGACACCTCGCACCTGGTGGACTGGTCGAAGCTGGTCCAGGACGGCGACCTCGCCACCATCTCCCGCCCCGTGGACGCCCTCGGCATCAACTACTACACGCCGACCCTGGTCTCCACCCCGGTGGACGGGGCCGACTACGCGCGCAGCGACGCCCACGGCGCCAGCGCCCATTCCCCCTGGCCCGGTTCCGAGCACGTCGCCTTCCACCTCGCCGAGGGGAAGGAGCGCACCGCGATGGACTGGTCGATCGACCCCAACGGGCTCCACAGCCTGCTCATGGACGTGACCCGCGACCACCCGGGCCTCCCGCTGATGGTCACCGAGAACGGCGCCGCGTTCGACGACTACGTCTCGCCCGAGGGCAAGGTCCAGGACCCCGAGCGCGTCGCGTATCTGCACGGCCACCTCGACGCGGTGCAGCGGGCCATCGCCGACGGTGCGGACGTCCGCGGCTACTTCCTCTGGTCGCTGATGGACAACTTCGAATGGGCGTACGGCTATTCGAAGCGCTTCGGTGCGGTCTACGTCGACTACGCCTCCCAGCGCCGCATCCCCAAGGCGAGCGCCTACTGGTACTCCGACGTGATCCGCCGCAACGCGCTGCCCCCGGGCGGCACCGTCTGACCCCCACCAGCACGAACAGCGGGACCCGGCACACCGCCGGGTCCCGCTTCTGCTTGCCCGCCTTACCTGTTCGTCATCGGGACCCCGTAGGCTTGGGAGCGCTCCCAAGAGTTGTGGCGCTGCAGAGGACCGCTGGGTCCGGACAAGTGTCAAGGGATCGTACGGCGGGACTTGGTTTGGCCAACCCGCTGTGAGAAATTGACCGCGAACGGGAGGCAGCCATGGCGGCAGCGCGAGTACGGAGTGGCGGGCGGCCCACGCTCGAAGAGGTAGCGGCCCGGGCCGGAGTGGGGCGGGGCACGGCCTCACGCGTCATCAACGGCTCACCGCGGGTCAGCGAACAGACCCGGGAGGCCGTCGAGGCGGCCGTCGCCGAGCTGGGATACGTACCCAACCGCGCGGCGCGCGCACTCGCGGGCAACCGCACGGACGCCATCGCTCTCGTCGTGCCCGAGTCCGAGACCCGGTTCTTCGCCGAACCGTACTTCTCCGACATCGTGCGGGGTGTCGGGGCGGCCCTCGCCGACACCGAGATGCAGCTGCTCCTGACGCTCGCGGGCAACGACCGCGAGCGCCGCCGGCTGGCCCAGTACCTGACCGCGCACCGGGTCGACGGGGTCCTGCTGGTCTCCGTCCACGCCGACGACCCCCTCCCGGACCTCCTCGAACAACTCGGCATGCCCGCCGTGATCAGCGGCCGCAGGCACGCGGCGGAGACACTGCCCTCCGTCGACTCCGACAACTTCGAGGGCGCCCGCGCGGCCGTGGACCACCTGATATCGCGAGGCCGCCGCTCCATCGCCACGATCACCGGCCGCCTGGACGTCTACGGCGCCCAGCGCCGCCTCGACGGCTACCGCAAGGCCATCGCCGCGGCGGGTCTCGACCCCGACGAGCGGCTGATCGCCCCCGCCGACTTCAGCGAGGAGGGCGGCGCCCGCGCGATGCGGGAACTGTTGGAGCGCCGCCCCGACGTGGACGCGGTCTTCGCGGCCTCCGACGTGATGGCGGCGGGCGCCCGCCACGTCCTGCGAGAGTCGGGCCGCCGCATCCCGGACGACGTGGCCCTGATCGGCTTCGACGACTCCGCGGTGGCCCGCCACATGGACCCGCCCCTGACGAGCGTGCGCCAGCCGATCGAGGAGATGGGCCGCACGATGACCCGCGTCCTGCTCGAAGAGATCGCCCACCGCTCCTCGGGCGACGCCCCGCAGGAGCGCCCCAGGATCGTGCTGCCGACGGAGCTGGTGGTGCGCGAGTCGTCCTGAGGCGCGCAGGCGCCCACGGCGTCACCGTGCACCTTCGCGCCCGGTGCGGGAGCGCCGGGCGGTATCCGCGACCTGCTGTCGAAATGACGAGGGGCAGATGACGACACTCGCCGTGACCGGGCACATGGACCTGACCGAGGAGAGCGTGCCGCTGGTGCGGGCTGCTCTGCGTGAGCTGCTCGCCGGGTACAGCGACGACCTGACCGGGGTTTCGTGCGTCGCCGCCGGGGCGGACAGTCTTTTCGCGGAGGAGGTCATGGCCATCGGGGGCCGCTTGATCGCCGTGGTCCCTTCCCAGGACTACCGCGCCGCGAAGGTGAAGGCGGAGCACGCCGCCGTCTTCGATCACCTGGTCGAGGCGGCAGAAGACGTCGTGACCATGCCGCATACGACTGCGAACCGCGCTGCCTACGAAGCGGCGAACGCTGAGCTGCTGCGCCGCGCGGACCGCCTCGTCGCCGTGTGGGACGGTACGCCTCCGTCGGGCAAGGGCGGCGGCACGGCCGACACCGTGGAGCAGGCCCGCCGGGCAGGGCTGGCGGTGGACGTGGTCTGGCCTGCCGGAGCTGCACGGCGTGCTGTTCCCGGAACCGGCTGAGCCGCCTGCCGGGGGCGAGGAATGACCGACGTGCGATCAGCCCCTGACCTGTTCTCCCGGGACCGGGGCCGAGCGTGCTGGGGAGGTGCGGGGCCTGTACCCGGAGCATCCACGATCAGGGGCCCTGGTCTCCGGTGTGTGCGGGCTGCCCGGTGGTCCGTAACGGGCTGTGCGTCGTGCACCCGCACGACACGGAGGAGGGCCGACAGCGTCTGTCGGCCCTCCGGGGGTCAGGTGTCTGCAACGGACCGTTCAGAGCCGGCCGCCGGTGAGGCGGGTGAGCGGGCCCATGTGGGTCTTCGCCGTCTGGCGTCCGAGGGCGAACGCGCCACCGACGAGGCCACCGAGCCCGGCGGCGGCGCCCACCGCTATGGCCTTGCGGTGCTTGACGGCGGTCCACGCGGTCGTCGCGGTCGACGTCACCTTGCCCGCCGTGTCCATGACGGTCTGCCGACCGGTGTCCCAGCCGGCGACGGCGGCCCGCTTCGTCGCCGTACCGGCCGACCGCACACCGCTCTCCGCCGACCCGGCGACGTCCTTGACGGTGGACTTGGCGGTGGACTTGGCGTCCTGCGCCGATGACTTCGCCTTCGAGGCTGCGACCGCCGAGCCGGACTTGGCCTGGTCTCCGGCCACCGCAGCGGTCTGACGCCCCTTGTCGGCGGCCGTCCGGGTACCCGTACCGGCCTTCGCCGCAGAACCGTTCACATTCTTCTTGGTTTCTTCGCTCTCTGCAGTCATGGTGTGCGTGTTACCCCTCGGAGCGGCTCGAAACGGAGTGCCGGGATTCAGCCGGAATCCCTTGGAAGCAGCGAACCCAGCGGGCCCAGGTCCAGGTTGAGGTCCTCCATCGTGAGGTCGTAGCGCTCGCAGAGCTCCGACATCCGGTCCTGGAGGATCATCAGCGTCATCCCGATGCGTTCTTCCTGTTCCTCGCGCAGATCTCCCACGTCGACCCGGTGCAGGGCGGTGCGCTCCATGAGTTGGCGCAGCAGTTCCACGATCGTCAGCACCAGTTTGATGAGGTCGCGTTCCACCGTGTCGGGGTCGGTCTCCAGGCGCTGGGCGAGTCCGCCGCGGGTGCCCGGCTCGTCGGGGCCCGCCGGCACGAGATCGAAGGCGCGTGCCGCCGCCTGTGCGACCTCCTGGAGGTTCGCCCCCTGTGCACGCGCCTGTGCTTCCCCGGTTTCCTCGACCATGGACTGCTCCTCGTTCATTCGCCGTTGCCGTGTGGGGACATGTGTACGGCCCTCACCACGGCGCCGGTTCCTCCGATGTGATCGACCGGATCACCGCGCGCAGATTGATGTGCACCAGGTCGACGTCCGCGACGGAGAGCACCAGGTCCCCCGTGAGCACCGCTCCGCCGTTCAGCAGGCGGTCCAGCAGGTCGATGAGCGCCACCTGGCGTCCGGCCAGCGACTCGATGGAGTCGTCGGGGGAGCCGCCGGGCGCGGCGGAAAGCCCGGCGCGGGGTTCGGCGAAACCCGCGCCGGGCATGGCCGTGCTCAGTTCGTCGTTCATCGCGTCCCACCGCCGCCCGGCGCGGGCGGTGTCGCGAAGGAGTACGGCGCCCAGGGGCCCGTGATCTCGACCCGCACGCCCGGGGTGTCGTCGGCGAGCCCGGCGAGCGCCGCGCGGAACGCGTCCGCCTGGGAGCCGTGCACCAGGTAGGCGTCATTGACGATGTTCTCGCCCGCCGCCTGGGCCAGGTCCCCCTGCTGGGGGCGGTGCGTGACGTGCGCCGCGGCGATGCCGGCCACCCGGGCGGTCACCTCGGAGGCCACCGCACCCGCCGCCCGATACGTCCGGCGGTGGTTCTGCTGCTGCGCACGGCGTCTCTGCAGATACGCCCGCCCGGGGCTCGCCGCCGTGTCCGTCTCGGGGCCCCCGCTGCTCACCGTGACCGCCTCGCGCGGATCGGCGTAGACCTTCACGCCCAGCTCGACATGATCGTTGAGGCGGTCGAGCAGAGCGGTGAACTCCGGCTCCCGTTCACCGAGCATTCCCCGGACGCGTTCGTCGTCGAGGTAGACCGTCGCCAGGCGCATGGGCAGGACGGCCGCGTGCTCGTAGGCCGCTTCCACCACCGCGTGATGGGTGCGCGCCAGCACTTCGAGCCGGCCGAGATCCTCCATCTGCGCCTTCATGCCCTCGGTTCCGTACAGCGCGGAGGGGACGGACGAGACCAGGGCCATGAGCTCCCCGGCACGGACCGCCCGCAGTGGGCCTCCCTCCAGGCCGGGCCGGCCCGCGAGTGCCTCGTCGAGAGGGGTCCCGGCGCGGCTGACGGCGTAGACGTAGGACATCGCCGATTCCGTCACCGGGTCCACTTCCGCAGTCACTTCGACTCCTCACCTTCCACGTCCTGCGCCTCGGCCCGCCCGGGAAGCGCGTCCTGGCCGGCCCCGGCGGCCGAAGCGGCGGGCAGCCCCACGGCGGCCCGCAGCTCGGCGATCTCTGCCCGCAGCCGTGCGTTCTCCGCTTCCACCTGGTCCACGGCCGCCCCGTCCCGGGGCGTGCCGGGCACCTCCGTCCTCGACCCGGGACGGGCCCGGGAGGAGAGCGAGGGGTCGTGCTCCCACCAGTCGATACCCATCTCCTTGGCCTTGTCCACGGAAGCGACCAGCAACCGCAGCTTGATCGTCAGGAGTTCGATGTCGAGCAGATTGATCTGGATGTCACCCGCGATCACGACGCCCTTGTCCAGGACCCGTTCGAGGATGTCGGCCAGATTCGCGGAGGACTGCTGCTGGCCGTACGGGGACGCCGCCGAGGAGGCGCCCATACGGCCGGCCAGTGAATCAGTCACTTCGGATCAGTCCCATCCGTGCTGTGGCGGAGCATGTCAGCTGCGTGCGGAAGCGGTACGACGGCGGGAGCGGGGGGCCGGCTCCTCTTCCTCTTCCTCGTCGTCGAGGGGCTCCTCGTCGTCGAGGGGCTCCTCCTCCGCGTCCTCGTCCTCGTAGGTGTCCTCGTCGCGGGGCTCGTCGGCGGGAGCTTCCTCCTCCTGGTCCTCCTCGGCCCCGTCCTCGTCCTCGGCCGCTTCGTCCTCCGGGACTTCGTCCTCGGTCGCCTCGTCGTCCGGGTCCTCGTCGTCCGGGGAGAGTTCCTCGTCCTCGTCGTCGTACTCCGCGGCGGGTTCCTCGTCCTCGTCGGCGAACTCGCCGTCGGCCTCATCGGCGTGCCCGGAGTCCGTCTCGTCGTCGCGCTCGGACTCCTCCGTGCCGGACGCCCCGGACGCCTCTGAGCCGTTCTCCTCCTCGGCGCGTGCTTCCTCCTGCTCGACCGCCTCGTCGTGGTCCATGACGACCTCGCCGTCGCGGATCTCACCACGCCAGCCGTCGGTCGCCTCGCCGCGCATCATGATGAACTTGCGGTAGAGCTTCAGGTCGAGGCGGGCCCTGCGGCCCTGGGCGCGCCAGATGTTGCCGGTCTTCTCGAACAGCCCCTTGGGGAAGTACTCGAGGACGAGCAGGACCCGTGTCAGGTCGTCGGTGAGCGCGTGGAAGGTCACCACGCCCTTGACCGTCCCCTTGGCGCCCTCGGTGGTCCAGGTGATCCGCTCGTCAGGGATCTGCTCGGTGACGTTCGCCTTCCAGCTGCGCGTGGACTTGGCGACCTTCACCTTCCAGTTGCTGCTGGTGTCGTCGGCCTTCTCGACACTCACGACGCCCTTGGCGAAGGTGCTGAACTCCTGGAACTGCGTCCACTGGTCGTACGCCTCGCGCACCGGCACGCCGACGTCGATGTCCTCGGAGATCGTGACGCTCTTCGACTTGCCTCCGCCGCCCTTGCGTCCCTTGCCGAACAAACCCTTGACCTTGTCCTTGACGGCGTCCTTCAGATGGGAGGCGCCCGCGCTGACGGCCGCCTGGGCCGGGGACTTGCCCTCGCTGAGAGCTTTGCCGCCCTTGGCGAGGCTTTTCACCGCGCCGCCGGGTGCGTCCTTGCCGTCCGCGAGTCTGCCGACCCCCTCGCCGAGCCTCTGGCCCAGGCTGGTGACCGTGTGCAGCGCCCGGGCCCTGACGTAGTTCTGCAGCTCGTCCTTGAGACGGTCGGTGGCGGGGTTGTTGGCCACGTCGTCCTTGAGCTTGCTGAAAGCCGTGTCAGCCATTGCTGCCACCCCGGTCCTTGCGCGTGTTCGACGACGCCGTCCTACGGGCCCCGGAGGCGGCCTTGCGGGCCGGGGCGGCCTTCTTCCGGGCGCTGCCCGACGCGCTGCGCCGGGCTCCGGACGCGGCACCGCCCGCGGACTTGGCCGGCTTCTTGGCCGCCGCCTTGCGGCGCGGGGCCGGCTTCTCCTCGGCGGCCCCGTCCTCGGAGCCGTCCGTGTCCTCGGAGTCGTCAGCCTTCTCGGAGTCGTCGTCCCGCACGTCGAGGTCCTCGTCCTCGTCCTCCTCGTCCCGCGCCTTCGCGCCGGAGGGATCCTCGAGTTCGAGGGTGCGCTTGCGCAGGGAGTCGGCGAGACCGGTCGCCCGCTGCGTGAGGGCGTTGGTGGCGGCCGTCTTGGTGGCGCCCACCAGCTCCTTGCGGACCTGGTCGTTGACCGTGCCGAGGAGCGGCGATTCGGCCAGCATCCTGCTGAGCTGCTTCGGATCCAGGCTCAGCTTCTTGCCTGCCAGGAACATTCCGAAGCCGATCGCCAGCTTGGCTTTCTTCGTGCGTCCCAGCAGGTATCCGCCCACGAGGGCCGCACCTATCTTCGCGTTTACGGTCATCTGTCGAGCACCTCAATCTCCCAGGTTCAGGAATGGTCGTTCAGACGCCTCTGATAGGTCTCACATTCGGTGAGCCAGTCGAGCAGTTCGTCCTCACGCCGGTCGAATTCTTCCTCGTCGATGTCTCCGCTCAGCAGTTCACGTTCCAGCTCGGCCAATTGCGTGCGTACAGGGCCGGGATCGTAGTGTTCGCGTTCGGCGGCCTGGACCACCTGGTCGAGAACCCAGACCGTGCCGCGTACCGGGGCGAGCGGAAGGGTGAGCAGCTGGGAAATGAGGCCCATGCGCGGGTACCTCCCGTCATCTGCGAGGGCTGTACGTCAGACGAAGCTGTAGGGCGGGAGCGGGCCGTTCAGCGCGAACGTGTAGTCGTCGCCCCTGCGCTCGGCCTCCTCGTGGACCGCCTGGGAAAAGGCGGACGCCTGGTCCCGCCGAACGAGATAGGACACATTCAGGAAATGGGTCTTCGTGGGCTCTCCTTCGGAGACCCGTTCCGCGGCGCCCGCCAGAGTGGCCGCCACTTCCTTACCCACTGCTTCCTGCCTGGCCTGGATCTCGCGCGAGACGAGCTCACCGAGGGCCATCTTCTGGTCCTGCGCCCCCGGATTCTGCCGGGTGTACTCGCTGAGCCGACGGGCCTCCTGCGATTCCGTGAGGATTTCCCGCAGCAGGCTCTCCTCCTCGCGGGAGACCTTCACGTTGTACTCGAGACGGCCGTCCAGCTCGGAAAGGCGGGTCGTGTAACTGTCCTTGCCCTGTTCGAGTGCGGCACGCACCTGGTCGTCGTCCGGGCCCACCAGGCCGAAGCGCATCGGCAGCGCCGCGCCGTCGGCCATCAGCCGCTCCAGCACGCTCTGGTGGGCGACGAGGTCGCGCCGCTTCGCCCGCAGTTCGGCCGGGGTGTCACTGACCACCGCGCCCAGCTCGGCCGTCTTGACGGTGCGCAGGTCGGACGCCGGCTCCCCGACTCCGGACAGGCCGTCCAGCCGCAGCGGGTGGTCGGCCGCGGTGATGGCGTAGATGTAGGTCGGCATGGGTTACTCCTCCCGCTGGGCCGTACGGCGGCTGCTGCTCGAAGCGGAGGTCTTGCGAGCCGGCCGCTTCTCCTTCTCCTTGTCGTCGGAGTCGTCACGGCCGCCCTGGAGGGATTCCGTGAAGGCTTCGACCGCGCCGGTCAGCGCGCCTTTCGACTTTCCTTTGGCACCGCTCTCCACGGTGTCCCCGACGATGTCGGTGAGCTGGGCCGGAGCCTTGCGGCCCGATTCCAGGTCCAGCCGGTTGCACGCCTCGGCGAAGCGCAGATAGGTGTCCACGCTGGCCACGACGACACGTACGTCGATCTTGAGGATCTCGATTCCGACGAGCGAGACACGAACGAAGGCGTCGATGACGAGCCCCCTGTCGAGAATGAGCTCAAGAACGTCGTAGAGATTTCCGGATCCGCCCCCACTGTTGGAGGCGTTGCTCTGCTGTACGAGACTCATGGTCGGTCTTCCTTCCAATGAGTTGTTTTCACGGGTACGGGTACTCGGCGCCCGGATCGGCTCAGCGGTCGACCTGACCTCGCGAGTACCGCCGAATTCGTTCGTAGCCCACGAGTTGGCCCTGGCCGTCGAGCCTCACGCGATAAGAGGCCATGACGCTCATGGTGTCCGGGATCTTCTCGATCTCGACGACTTCCACATCCGCCGTCCAGCCGTCGTCCGTCGCATTCAGCGAGGACACCGAGTCGGGCTCGCGCTGGAGGAGGGCGGCAAGCTGTTCGGCTGCGTTTCGCATCGCCGTGGAGACATCGACCCGGCTGTTGCCGCCGTGATCGCTCTTGGTGTTCTCGGTTGTCGCCATGTGTGTCACCTGCCGTGCGTCTTCGTGGCTTCCTGCCGGGCTCGTTCGGTCAGCCGTTCGTTCGGGGCTGCACTGCGGGTGCCCTTGAGGCCCGGACGTATGCATGAATCTTCCTCACGTCTTCCACACAGCTGCGGATTTTCGGCGCGCAACGGCCCCGGCCGACATTGCTCCGGCCGGGCCGCCGGGTGAACGCGAAGAGACCCTGCCGCGTCGGGGGACAGCGCGGCAGGGCCTGTACAGCCGGGTGCCCGGTGCGAGGCCCGTCATGTGTCACGCGGGCCCGTGTGGCGGGTGTCACTGCCGGAGCAGAGGCGCTTCTGGCCGCGTGATGCCCGCCTGTGGGCAGGAAGTGGTGCGGCCGGTCCGGGGGCGTCCTGGACGCCGGTGTCTGGGGGGTGGTGGGCGGCATATGCCCCCACCCCCTTGCAGGAGGGCCCCGCTCGCACCTGGTCACCGAGGTTTCAGGGCTCTCGCCGCCGTCGTCCCCGGGCAGGGAGCTCAGTACTTCGGATTCATCTCGCTCGCTTCGGAGTTCATCGCTTGCCGAAGGATCCTCTTGGCGGGCACCTTCGGTCGGCACTGCGGGCTACGGGGCGGGTGGGCGTAGGCAGGTGAGCGGGCGCCGGACATGGATTCGCCGGGCCCGGCCAGGGCTGATGGCCCGGTGATGGTCTGATCGCAGTCCACACAGATCATCGGCGTACCTTCCGCCAGGGGTCGAGCTGGATGGCGGTGGAGCACTGAGTCCTGTCAGCCCAGCAGGTCCGGCAGGACATCGTGTACATGACGTAGGTGGCGCTGGACGCAGTCGAGGCCGAATGTGAAACCCGCGCCGGGAACTACCGCACCGGCCTGCACCTCATCGGACACGCCGAGGACCTCCTGGCCGCGGACTGTCCGCATCCCGTCCCGGAGTGGCTCGAGTGGTTCAGTCCCGTACGCCTGGCCGCATTCCGCGGAAACACAGAGCTGCGCGCCGGCCGTCTGCCGCAGGCGCGGGCCACCCTGACCGCCGCGCTTGAGGACCTTTCCGCCACCGAGGAAAAGCAGCGGTCGGTGATCCTCGGAGACCTGGCCGCTGTCGAGGCTGCGGCCGGAGTGCCCGACGCTGCGTGCGACTACGCAGTCCGTGCCCTCGATCAGCTCGAACGTACGTGGTACGCCACGGGCATGGACCGTGTCCGCGACGTCCGCCGAGCCCTGGCCCCACACCAGCACGAGCCCTGCGTGCGCGCCCTCGATGAGCGGCTGTACGGATGGGCAACGACCATCAGCGCCCTTGCCCGTTGAAGCGGGCGATCAGCGGCGACAGCTCGAGGAGGCTCTCGATCCGGAAGGTCGGGAGCTCCCGCGCCTCCTGGGTGTTCCACTGGATCGTTGCCCATGGTCCTCGGTGTACGAGAGCGGTGTGCATACCGGCCGCGACGGCAGGCCGCAGGTCGTTGTCGACGCGGTCACCCACATACACGATTTCCTCGGGCTCGGCCGGGACGACCTCGGCGACCCTGTGGAAGAAGGCGGGGTCCGGTTTGCTGGCGCCCCAGTCGTCCGAAGTGCCGATCAGATCGACGTCCTCGGTGAACAGCTTCCGAAGGATCCCCCCAGCGCGCACCGTCTGATTTCCGGCGATGCCGAGCCAGAGCCCGTCTGCCCGCAGCGCCTTCAGGGAGTCGCGCACTTCGGGGTACAGGTCCTCCTCGCCGAAGTGCTCCGGCTGTCCTGCAGCCGCACGTGCCTCGCGCTCGCCGTACAGATCGAACCCGGGCCGGAACTCCTGGAATACGTCCCGGTAGTCACGCCCCTGGGCAATGACCGCGCCGAACATCGCGGCGAACGTATGGCGGGGTACGCCCAACCAGTCGGCCCACGTGCCGTACTCCCGCGTCTCGTCCACCAAGCACTCGCCCACGTCGAACACCGCTGCACGAATCATGCGGTGATCGTAGAGGCGCACCCCGGACGCACGGAACCACTCCCTGCCCGGCCCCGGTGAGGGGTGGGCGGAGGGCCGGAGCAGAGGCGCTTCTGGCCGCATGATGCCCGCCTGTGGGCAGGAAGTGGTGCGGCCGGTCCGGGGGCGTCCTGGACGCCGGTGGCTGGGGGGTGGTGGTCGGCATATGTTCTCACCCCCTTGCAGGCGGGCCCCCGCTCGCACCTGGCCGCCAGGTCGGCGTACCCGACCTTCAGAGCGATGTCGTGAGCGGTCCGGTAGGTGGAGGCGAGGGCCTGCCACGCCTCGGTGCCCGGCCGGAAGACCGTCGGGGACATCACCTGATCCGGAATTAAGAACGGTCCGGCGGCACGGGTGGTCAGGCGGACTGGTCGAGTGGTGTGGGCTGCGTGGGCATCGGACGGACGCCCACGACCGGCCTGGCCACGATCATGCTCCTCCTGCACCGCGCCACAGGAGCCCTGCCCTGAACGGGGCTTCTCAGACACCCACCAACCGCCTTGACCTGGCTGTTCGCTTCGAACCGCTCCAAGCGACCTGACCAGGGCTCACTCAACTTCTCGTGTCGGAGTCAAGCTTTCGCCAGGCATCGGAGCAGGGCCGTAGTGGGCGCTGGATGCTCCGGTGGACCATGCCCAGTAACGGTCACCATAGGACCAGTGCCACCATTCCGTGGGGTAGTTGACAAGGCCGGCGGCCGCCAGCGCGGTGCCGAGGACGGCGCGGTATCCGCGGGCCTGCGGGGTGATGTTCGGCGCATGGGTATAACAGGCGCCTTCGCTCTCTTCCGGGTTGGCGTTCATCCGGGTGCCCAGGTCGAGTTCGACGCCATTCGCGTCGGCGAGGGTGAGGTCCACCGCTGCTCCAGCGCTGTGCGGGGCGACGTCCGGCGGCGAGACGTAACGGCTTGCCGCGTCATACAGCTCGGCCTCCGGCAGTCCCGGGCTCTGGGCGCGCAGGTCATCGAGGTATTCCTCGAAGTAATGGCGCTGAAGGGACAGCGGGCGATACCCCTCCACGAACATGAGGCGGAGCCCCGGAGGCAGCAGTTCTTGAGCGTGGAGCAGCCGCTGCAACACACCCTCGCGCAACTGCGCGTAACAGCCGGCCGGGTCGGCCTTGCGCTCATCGACGAACAGGCCACCGCTCTCGCGTGCGTCCACCAGAGGCTCGCCGCAATCGTGTGCGGGTATGCCGACCACTCGGGGGTCCGCCATGAGAACGATGTCATCCATGTCCGAAGACCTTTCCTTCGCGGGCATCTCTATGCGCCAACAGATCAGTTTTTGCCACCAAGTATCCCAGTGGCTCAGGGAACATGCGCCGTCAGATCCGCAGGGACCGTGAGGCGTTTGCGGCAGCCGACTACACGGTCACACAGACGCCTTTCTCCGAGAGCTGGTCCGCGATCAGCCCGTTGATCGCCTCGCACCAGGCGCATCACGGCGAGCCTGCGGCAGCAGATTTGATCAGCCGGTTGATGCGGGAGCAGGCGGAAACGACTGGCGACGCCGGGACGGTCCACGCCTGCCATCGCGAAGGGCGGATGGTCGGCTGCACCCTGACCTACGAGACTCCGTACGAGGTCAGTTCGCGAGCCTACGGATTCGATCACCGCATTCCTGCCGCGGCGGCCGAGTATTTCGAATTGCTCTACTACCGGCCGATGGAGGCTGCGTATCGCACGGGGGCCCGCCGGCTTCATCTCGGGATCGGAACGCTGCTGCCGAAGATTCGCCGGGGCGCCGAGGTGTCCCT
>NZ_DATMVN010000797.1:0-10665 GCF_035563135.1 Streptomyces sp. | reverse complement strand
GGCCGTCCGCCACCGCTCTCAGCGGCTGAGCGGCCAGGCCACCGCATCGTGGTCGAGGTCACTCGCGTCGGCCGTGTCCGCGTACTGCGCGCAGGCGTCGGTGAGCGTCTCCAGCAGGGTCAGCGGGTCGGGCAGCGGGTTCTCCGGGCCCCGGATCCAGTGCACGTCCAGCTCGCCGGGGAGCCGTGCGGGGGGCAGGAGGACGTAGCTGCCGCGGCAGTGCCAGCGGAGTCCCGGATGCTCGTCCATGGTCTCGGGGTGGCAGTCCAGCTCGCACGGCCACCACTCGTCCTCGTCGTCGGGGGTCCCGCGGGTGGCGGTGAAGAAGAGCATCCGGTCGGCGCCGGACCGGGCGACGGGACCGACGTCGATGCCCGCCGCGGTGAGCCGTTCCAGAGCCGCGTGCCCTGCCGCGAGGGGGACGTCGAGGACGTCGTGGATGATGCCCGTCGCGGTGATGAAGTTGGCCAGCGGCTGGTTCTGCGCCCAGCGCTCGATCTGCGCGCGGTCCGTCGTGGACTGTGTCTGCCAGGCGAACGAGAGGGGGTGGCGCGCGGGGGTGGGGCAGCCGATGCGTTCGCACGAACACCGGTAACCGGACGGGTGCGCGGCGGGTGAGATCGGCATGCCGGCCTCGGCCACGGCCAGGAGCAGCGCCAGCCGCGCCGCGTCGTCGGCTTCCGGCTGTGGCTTCGGCCGCCGGCGCAGCCACTGGGAAATCCTGCCCTCTGTGCCGCGATAGCGGCCGGAATCGGCGCCCATCTATCCCCTCACCTCAGCGGTTACCTCTCCATGGTCGCACCATCCTGCTCCTCGGGTGGCCGGAGTTCCCGAGCGGGGTGCTCGGGCCGGGGGGTGCGGGCCGCCGCACTCGCACGGAATGTCATGGAATGCGCACCTGCTTCACGGCCGGTCGAGGAACCCGCGCAGAGCGTGGTCGACGACCGCGTCCGCGTACGCGTGGGTGAGCGGGAGCGTTCTCAGCAGCCAGCGGTGGGCGAGCGGGGCGATCAGGAGCTCCAGCGCGATACGCGGATCGAGGTCCGCGCGGACCTCTCCGGCCTCCTGGGCGGCGCGCAGGCGTGCGACGTACAGCTGGAGCTGGGGTTCGAGCAGGTTCTCGACGAACTGGGCCCCGAGTGCCGGATCGATGATGCCCTCGGCGGCCAGGGCCAGGGTGGGGGCCTCGGTGGCGGGGTCGTTCAGTTCGTCGACCGTGGCCCGCAGGACCAGTCTGAGGTCGGCCGCCAGGTCCCCGGTGTCCGGGATGGCGTACTCACCGCCGTCCCCGGCCCCGGCCGCCTCCGCCGCCTCCGACGCCTGCCGGGCGCTCATGTCGAGGAAGGCGTCCATGAGCACGGCCGCCTTGGACGGCCACCACCGGTAGATCGTCTGCTTGCCGACCCCGGCCCGGGCGGCGATACCCTCGATCGTCGTCCTGGCGTAACCCACCTCGCCGACCAGCGCGAGCGCGGCGTCGTGGATCGCGCGGCGGGAGCGGTCGCTGCGGCGGCTGGAGTCGGGCGTCTTGTGAGGTGACATCCGGCAAGCCTACGACCCGCGGCCCGATACGTATCGTCTTGCCCGGTGCCGGGCCCTCCCGTGTGAACCACCCGAACGGATCACTGTGCGGCGGCCCGGCTCGGCGCACCATGAACTCACGCACCCACCCCGTGCGCATCCCACCGTTCCGCGGCCGTGGCCGCCGTTCGTGAGGAGCCTGCATTGACCCGTGACGCCACCCCTCGTCGCTACCTGATGTGCGCCCCGGCCCACTTCCAGGTGACGTACTCCATCAACCCGTGGATGGACCCGTCCAAACCCGTGGACCTGCCGCTGGCCACCACCCAGTGGGAGGACCTGCGCGACCGCTACCGGTCGCTCGGCCACACCGTGGAACTCCTCACCCCCCGGCCCGGTCTGCCCGACATGGTGTTCGCCGCCAACGGCGCCACCGTGATCGACGGCCGGGTGCTCGGCGCCCTGTTCGCCTACCGGGAGCGGTACGCGGAGGCCGAGGCGCACCGGGAGTGGTTCCGGGCCAACGGCTTCACCGAGATCCACGAGCCGGCCCATGTCAACGAGGGCGAGGGCGATTTCGCCGTGACCGCCTCGTACGTGCTGGCGGGCCGGGGCTTCCGGTCCAGCCCGCTCTCCCACGACGAGGCCCAGGAGTTCTTCGGGCGCCCGGTGATCGGCCTCGACCTGGTGGACCCGCGCTACTACCACCTGGACACGGCACTGTGCGTGCTCGACGACGCGGCCGACGAGATCATGTACTACCCCGGGGCCTTCTCGGCGGGCAGCCGGTCCGTGCTGGCCCGGCTCTTCCCCGACGCGTTGCAGGCCGGCGAGGCGGACGCCGCCTCGCTGGGCCTCAACGCGGTCGGTGACGGACGGCACGTGCTGCTCCCGCAGGCCGCCACGGGTCTCTTCGGCCCGTTGCGGGACCGGGGCTTCGAGCCGGTCCCGATGGATCTGGGCGAACTGCTCAAGGGCGGCGGCAGCGTGAAGTGCTGCACCCAGGAGCTGCGGGCCTGACGGGTCCGCGGGGCCCCGCTCCGCTGGGGCCCGCACGCGGCCCGTGCCAGCAACGAGGTCAACGACTGGATCCGGCACTCCGGCGAGTTCGACGCGTACGTCGACTTCGACGAGGCCCTCGCCTCCCCCTCGGACCCCGACCGCCCCGATCCCGCCTACGACCACGGGGACGCGCTGCACCCCGACGACGCCGGTTACCGGGTGATGGCGCGGGAGGTCGCCGAGGTCCTCGGCGGGTGACGCCGCAGAGCGCGCGTGACGGCCGGACGGACGTCCACCGGCTACGCGGCGTCAGGTCCCTCCGGTGCGTCCGCCGGCGGCCAGGGGTCGCCCCACGCGGTGTCCCGGGCGGCACGGTAGAGCGTGCCGTGCCGCTTGGTGACCGTGGCCCGCCGCAGTCCCTCGTCCCGGGTGCAGAGCTCCAGCAGCACCTGGCCCTTGCGGATCTGCGGCCTGCGGATGACCCGTTCGCGGGCCGGCCGGACGGGGAAGCGGGTCGCCACGACGTAGCTGAACTTCTCGTCCTCGTGGCTGAGCGAGCCGCCCTTGACCTGGCGGTGCAGGGACGAGCGGCTGACCCGCGCCGAGAAGTGGCACCAGTCCGTGCCGCGTTCGACGGGGCAGGCGTCGTCGTGCGGGCAGGGGGCGGCGACGGTCAGTCCGGCGGCGATCAGCCGGTCGCGGGCATCGATGATCCGCTCGTATCCGTCGGGGGTGCCGGGCTCCACGATCACCACGGCCTGTGCGGCCGTCGCGGCGGCGTCCACCACCGCGGCCCGGTCCCCGGCCGTGAGCTCCTTGAGCACGTACGAGACGGTCACCAGGTCCGTGGGCGCCGGAGCCGGTGACGCGCCGATCCTGGCCCGCTCCCAGGTGGCGGCCCGCAGCGCGGGGATGCCGGAGGCCCCGGCCAGCTCACGCCCGAGCGCGAGGGCGGGCTCGGACCAGTCCAGGACCGTCGTCCGCGGCCCGTCCCAGGCCCCGGCGACCGCCCAGCTCGCCGCGCCCGTGCCGCCCCCGATGTCGGTGTGGGTGGCGGGCGCCCAGTCCGGCGCGGCGTCGCGGAGGGCGGCGAGGCAGGACCGTACGGCTTCGAACGTCGCGGGCATCCGGTACGCGGCGTACGCGGCGACGTCCGAGCGGTCCCGCAGGATCGGGGCGTCGGTGGGGGTGGTTCCGCGGTAGCTGGCGATCAGCCGGTCGACGGCCTGCGCGGCCTGCCTCGGGGGCAGCCCGTCGAGCAGGGCGGCCAGCGCCGCACGCAGGGCTTCCGCGGTGGGGAGGGTGGCGTTCACCGCCGAATTGTAGGCACTGCGGCCCCTCCCCCCGCAGTCCGGTGGTCCGGCACGGAACCGGGACACGACGGCTACGGAACCGAACTGCTCTTCGCCGCGGGCCCGTTGTTACGCTGGCCGACGCCGTGGACGGGGACTGTCCAGGGGTTGGCTCATCGGGGGGACCATGAGACAGAGGATCGTACGCCTGGCTCTGGTGGGCGGGGTGCTCGTCCTCGCCCTGCTCCTTCTGCTCACGACGTGCGGGGGCGGCGGGAGCGAGGGCGCCGGGGGCGAGGACGGGCCGGAGAAGCCCGCGAGGAGGAGCGCCGGCCCCGCGACGCAGCTGGACGTGCCCCCGGAGTACACGACGCGGCGCGGCTGGGAGGTCGTCGGCGCGGGGCCCGATTACGCCCTCTCCCACACGACGGGCCGGCTGGCCTACCTGGAGGAGGTCTCCGGCCACCGTTACCGGCTGCGGACCCTCGACACGGAGACCGGCCGGGCCGGCTGGAGCGGCGAGGCCTGGCGGCCGCCGGAGCCGCCGGGCTTCCCGAAGCTGCTCACCGTCGCCAAGGACGACCGGCAGTTCTTCGTCACCTGGTCCTTCGGGAAGGCCGGCGACGGGCTCACGCCCTCGGGGACCTTCGTGTCCCTCGACGTGTACGACGCGGTGGACGGGGAACGCCGGCGCGTCGAGGTGCCGTGGACCGGTGCGCCGACCGTCACGGCGACCGGCCCGGGGGTCCTGATCAGCGACGGCAGGGCGAACAGCGCGGTCGTGGACCCGGTCAGTGGTGAGGTGTCCAGGATCGCCGCGTCCGCGGTGGCGTATCCGAAGGGCTGCACGGCCTGCAAGCAGCTCACCGAGGTGCGCGGGCAGACGGCGAAGGGCCTGCTGCTGAGCGGGGCCCGCGAATTCTGGGTGCGGGGCGGCTGGTACAGCAGGAGGACCGCGCCGAAGGGCGCCGACCCGGCGACGGGGGTGCCGACCTCCGTGGCGCCGGGGCTGATCCTGGCGAAGTGGCAGCTCGCGCAGGGGGCGAAGCGGGCCGCCACGCACCAGATGTGGACGGTCCACGACGCGGGGAGCGGGAAGCCGCTCGTGTCGGTGGAGTGTCACACGCCGGCCATGGAGCCGGGGCGCTATCCGCAGGCCGTCGTCTCCCCCTCGGGGGGTTACCTGGTCGCGGGGAATCTGGCCTTCGACCTGGAGGCGAAGAAGGGCTTCTGCTTCGAGGAGGAGGGCGGGGCGGCGGGGCTGACGCTCGCGTCCGTGACGGACGGCGGCAGCGCCTACGGCGCGACGACCGCGCGCGACGCGGACGAGGCACTGGACGGTGAGGGCGGCGGTCCGGTCAGGATGAGCTTCACGACCTGGGGCGTCGACACGCTGCCCCCGAACACGCGGCTGCCCGAGGCGGAGACCTCCGGCGTCGGCATCTTCCGCTGGACGGACCGCGAGGACCGGCTGCACTTGCTGGGCTACCCCCGCGTGGGCTGAACCGGCCGGCCTTCCCCTCTCTCTCCTGCGGCCACGACGGAGCCGGCCGGGCGCGGGCGTGCGAAGGCCCGGGCGGGTCGTCCCGCCCGGGCCTTCGCAGGTCCGCCCCCGCAGGGGCGCCGGTCAGCCCTTGAGGGCCGGCCCCCGGGCGGCTCCCGTGTTCTGCCACGGCCTGCACAGCAGCAGGAAGCACGCCACCGCGGACAGCGCGCAGACCACCTGCACGACGGCCATCGGCACGGCGGTCTTCTCACCCGCGATCCCGACCAGGGGTGAGGCGATGGCACCGATCAGGAACTGGCTCGTACCCAGCAGCGCGGAGGCCGAGCCGGCCGCGTGCCTGGTGCGCATGAGTGCCTGCGTGTTGGTGTTGGGCATCGCCAGGCCCATCGCCGACATGAGCACGAACAGCCCGGCGGCCACCGGCAGCAGGCCGGCCTCGCCGAGGACCCCGGAGGTCATCAGCAGCAGGGCGATCGCCGCGACGGAGATGACGGCGAGGCCGAAACCGAGCGCCTTGTCCAGGCTGACCCTCCCGACGAGCAGCTTGCCGTTGATCTGGCCGACGGCGATCAGCCCGATGGAATTGATTCCGAACAGCAGGCTGAAGGTCTGCGGCGAGGCGCCGTAGATCTCCTGCACGACGAACGGGGACGCGCTCACATAGGCGAAGAGCGCGGCGAAGGCGAGGCTGCCCGCGAGCATGTACCCGGTGAACACCCGGTCGGCCAGCAGCCCGCGCATGGTGCGCAGCGCGTCGCCGACACCGCCGGTGTGGCGCTGGGTCGCGGGGAGCGTCTCGTGGAGCCACTTCCAGACGACCAGGGTGAGCAGCACGCCGACGAAGGTGAGGACGACGAAGATGCCGCGCCAGTCGGTGAACTGGAGCACCTGGCCGCCGATCACGGGGGCGATGACGGGTGCCACTCCCGAGATCAGCATCAGGGTGGAGAAGAACCGGGCCATCTCGTCGCCGTCGTAGAGGTCACGTACGACGGCCCGGGAGATCACGATGCCGGCGGCGCCGGCCAGCCCTTGGAGGAGGCGGAAGCCGATGAGGAGTTCCGCGGTGGGGGCGACGGCGCAGATCGCGGTGGCGATCACGTAGACGACCATGCCGAGGAGCAGCGGTGTGCGCCGGCCCCAGCGGTCGCTCATGGGTCCGACGACGAGCTGGCCGAGCGCCATGCCCAGGAGGCAGGCCGTCAGGGTGAGCTGGACGGTCGCGGCCGGGGCGTGCAGCGCGTCGGTGACCTCCGGGAGAGCCGGGAGGTACATGTCCATCGAGAGGGGCGGCAGTGCGGTGAGTCCGCCCAGCACGAGGGTGACCAGGAGGCCGGCCCGTCGTGCGGTGGTCGTGGAGGCCGCCGGGCTGCCCGGCGTGGTGGTCGTGGAGGCGGCCGGGGCACCCGCTGCGGTGGGGGTGGCGGTGGCCGTGGCGCCCTGTGCGGCGCCCTTGCTGCTCGTCGGTATGTGCTCTTGTCCTTGCTGGGCCCGGCTCGCGCCGCTGTCCGGCATCCTCGTCTCCGCTTCGTTGAATCCGCATCTATGCTCTCAGGTCAGTCGTAGTGGTCGATACCTTTTTCGGGTGAGGGCGGGCGGGCATGAGCGGGACTGTGCGTTGGGGTGTACTGGCGACGGGCGGCATAGCCGCGACCTTCACGGGGGACCTGCTGGCGATGAAGGACTCCGGGGCCGAGGTCGTGGCGGTCGCGTCCCGCTCCGAGGTCTCCGCGAAGGCCTTCGCCGAGCGGTTCGGGATCGAGCGGGCGTACGGCAGCTGGGCGGAGCTCGTCGCCGACGACTCCGTCGACGTCGTCTACGTCGCCACCCCGCACTCCGCGCACCGGGAGGCGGCCGGGCTCGCGCTGGAGGCCGGCAAGCACGTGCTGTGCGAGAAGGCGTTCACGCTCAACGAGCGTGAGGCGCGGGAGCTGGTGGATCTGGCCCGGGAGCGCGGGCTGTTCCTGATGGAAGCCATGTGGACGTACTGCAATCCGCTCATCCGCCGGATGACCGAGCTGGTGCGGGACGGCGCGATCGGTGAGATCCGCACGGTGCAGGCCGACTTCGGCTTCGCGGGGACGTTCGGGGCCGAGCACCGGCTGCGCGACCGGGCACTGGGCGGCGGCGCGCTGCTGGACCTCGGGGTCTATCCGGTGTCGTTCGCACAGCTCCTGCTGGGCGAGCCGGACCGGGTGCAGGCCGACGCGCTGCTGTCCCCGGAGGGCGTCGACCTGAACACCGGGATGCTGCTGGGCTGGGACTCGGGCGCCACCGCGCTGCTGAGCTGCTCGATCGTCGGGGACCTGCCGACCGTCGCGTCGGTCACCGGCACGGCGGGCCGGATCGACTTCCCGCAGGGCTTCTTCCACCCGGAGTACTTCCTCCTGCACCGGCCGGGCCGGGAGCCCGAAAAGGTCGTCACGGGCCCGGGGCCGCAGGGCCTTTCGGGCATGCAGTACGAGGCGGCCGAGGTGACGCGCGCGCTCCTGGCGGGCGAGAAGGAGTCCCCGCTGGTGCCGCTGGAGGGTTCGCTCGCCGTGATGCGGACGCTCGACGCGGTACGTGACCGGGTCGGCGTCCGCTATCCGGCGGACGACCGCGGCTGACCCCGCGCGAAGGGCCGGGTGCCGGGTTACGCGGGGGTGAGCCCCGGGTTCCCGGCCTCGGTCACGAAGGAGCCGGCCGTGGTGACCGGCGCACCGGGTGTGGTGACCGCCGGGACCGTGCGGAAGTCGGCGCGCGCCTGCTCGGTGCCGAGGGTGACGAGGGCGTAGCCGCGGCGGCCGTTGTAGAACTTCATGTGCGGGTTGGCCTGGGTCAGGTTGTTCCAGTTGGCCGGCTTCTCGGAGCCGTCCTTGCCGCTGGCGATGGAGGTGGCCACGATCTCCGTGCCGACGGTCCGGGACGCCGGGTCGTCGAAGTCCTTCTTGAGGTCGAAGCCGTAGCCGACGTGCACGTCGCCGGTCAGGACCATCAGGTTCTCGATCCCGGCGGCCTCCGCGCCGTCCATGACCCGCTGCCGGGAGGCGGGGTAGCCGTCCCACGAGTCCATGGACAGCTTGTAGGCATCGGTCGGCACGTCACGCCGCCGGGAGAAGGTGACCTGCTGCGGCACGACGTTCCACCGGGCGTCGGAGGTCTTCCAGCCGTCGAGCAGCCAGCGTTCCTGGGCGGCGCCCGTCATGGTGCGCGACGGGTCCTCGGACTCCGGTCCGGGGACCTTCCAGCCGTCGCCGTACGCCTGGTTGCTGCGGTACTGGCGGGTGTCGAGGATGTCGAACTGGGCGAGCCGGCCGAAGCGCAGCCGGCGGTAGAGCCGCATGTCGGGGCCGGTGGGGCGCTGCGGGGTGCGCAGCGGCTGGTTCTCCCAGTACGCGCGGTAGGCGGCGGCCCTGCGCAGCAGGAACTCCTCCGGGGGGACGCTGTTCTCCGGGATGTCGCCCGCGTAGTTGTTCTCGGTCTCGTGGTCGTCCCAGGTGACGACGAAGGGGTGCGCGGCGTGGGCGGCGCGCAGGTCGGGGTCGGACTTGTAGAGGCCGTACCGCATGCGGTAGTCCTCCAGCGTGAGCGTCTCCCGGTTGTAGTGGTCCGGCAGGACGCGGTCGGTGTACCTGCGGGCGCCTCCGGCGGCGTTGACCGCGTACTCGTAGAGGTAGTCGCCGAGGTGGAAGACCACGTCGACGTCCTCGTCCGCGAGGTGCTGGTAGGCGGTGAAGTAGCCGTCGTGGTACGCCTGGCAGGAGACGGCGGCCAGGGCCAGGGAGCTGTTGCGGGCGTAGGGGGCGGGCGCGGTGCGGGTACGGCCGGTGGGGCTGATCCAGGTGCCGGCGCGGAAGCGGTAGTAGAAGTTCCGGTCGGAGGCGAGGCCGTCCACGTCCACGTGGACGGTGTGCCCGAACTCCGGGTGGGCGGTGGCGGACCCGCGCCGGACGATCCGCCGGAAGCGTTCGTCGCGGGCGATCTCCCAGCGGACCTGGACGCGCTCGGCGGGCAGCCCGCCGTCGGCCTCGTACGGGCGGGGCGCGAGTCTCGTCCACAGGAGCACGGAGTCCGGCAGCGGGTCCCCGGAGGCCACGCCGAGGGTGAAGGGGTCCTCGGTGATCCTGCGGGCGTCCAGCTCGGCGGCGGCCGCCGTACCCGCGCCGGGCAGGTTGACGGCGAAGGCCAGCGCGGCGGCGGCACCGGTGACGGTGAGGAAACGGCGGCGGTCCACCCCGGAGCCGAACCTCTGCGCGGCGCTGCGCAGCTCGGCGGAATGACCGTGCCGGCCGGACGGCCTGCTGTTCTGTGCGGGTGTCATGTGCCCCTCCCCTGCCGGATGTTGTCAGAAGCATTGGAATGCGGAGGGACGACCTGCCGTCGGCGGGTGCACAACATCCTTATGGCGGTGCGATGAGCACCGGGTGCCGGCCGCCGTGAAACGTCCCGTACGCTGCCGGGCCATGAACGCTGAGCAGAAAATCGCTGTCGTCACAGGTGCGGGATCGGGCATCGGCAGGGCGGTCGCCCTCACCCTCTCGGGCGCGGGCTGGACGGTGGCCCTGGCGGGGCGGCGGGCCGCGGCCCTGGAGGAGACGGCCGCGGCCGCCGGCCCCGGCCCCGCGGTGTGCCTGCCCACCGACGTGAGCGACCCGGAGGAGGTGGCCGCGCTCTTCGCCTCCGTGCGGGACCGTTTCGGCCGGCTGGACCTGCTCTTCAACAACGCGGGGACCTTCGGGCCGGGTTCGGTGCCGGTCGAGGACCTCGCGTACGAGGACTGGCGGACGGTGGTGGACGTCAATCTGACGGGGACCTTCCTGTGTGCGCAGGCGGCGTACCGCGTGATGAAGGAGCAGGACCCGCAGGGCGGCCGGATCATCAACAACGGCTCCGTCTCGGCCCATGCGCCGCGGCCGCGGTCCATCGCCTACACGGCGACGAAGCACGCGGTGACGGGCCTGACCAAGTCGCTGTCGCTGGACGGACGTCCGTACCGGATCGCGTGCGGGCAGATCGACGTCGGCAACGCGGCGACCGACATGACGGAGCGGATGAGTACGGGCATCCTCCAGGCCAACGGCCAGGTGGCGGCCGAGCCGGTCATGGCTGCGGACGACGTGGCCCGGACGGTCCTGCACATGGCGGAGCTGCCGCTGGAGGCCAATGTGCAGTTCGCGACGGTGCTGGCCACAGCCATGCCGTACGTGGGCCGGGGCTGATCCGTCCCGGTCCGCGCAGGTGCGGCGCCGGCCCCTGAGCGGCGGGGTCCGCCCGGGTGGACGCGGCCCGGGGGCCGCCCCGGCACCCTCACCGTCGGACCGGGGCCGGGGGCACGGGGACACGGGGATCAGGGTGGGCGGG
>NZ_DATMVN010000796.1:0-3054 GCF_035563135.1 Streptomyces sp. | reverse complement strand
CGAGCCGTCGCGCGGCGGCACCCTGCCTCCCCGACACGCACGCACGTCGAAGCTCGGCGCGAGGACGCGGACCAACGCCGACCATCGACCACGATCAGATGTTGGCCGGCTTCCAGTCCGGGGGCTCGACCAGGACCAGCTGCTTGAGCAGGTCGGCTGCGCGGCCGACGCCCTCGACGGAGTTGACCAGGGTGTCTTCGTGCTCGATGTTGAGCGTTCCGTCGTACCCCACCGAGCGCAGGGTGTAGACGAAGTCGGCCCAGAAGGCCGCCCCGGCCGGCTGCCCGAGTCCCAGGGTGACGTAGTTCCAGGCGCGGTCACCCGCCCGCTCGATGGGCAGCGTGTCGAGCAGGCCGTCGCGGTCCGCCTGGAACTTGTTCACCCGGATGTCCTTGGCATGGACGTGGTAGATGGCCGGTCCCAGGGCGCGGATCACGGTGGGGATGTCCGCTCCCATCCACATCAGGTGGGACGGGTCCAGGTTGGCGCCGACGACGTCGTCGCCGACCGCGTCCAGGAGGCGGAACATGCTCGACACGCTGTACACCAGCTGGCTCCCGCATGCCTCGATGGCCAGGCGGACCCCCTTGTCCCGCGCCAGCGCGGCGAGCTCCTTCCAGTAGGGGATCGCCACCTCGTTCCACTGGTAGTCGAGCACCGTGAGGGTCTCCGGCGGCCATGACGTGGTGATCCAGTTCGGTGTCGAATCACCGCGAGCGCCCGGCAGTCCGGACATCAGGACCACCGTGGGCACCCCCAGGTGGCTGGCCACCTCGATGGTGTCGCGCACCACCTGGTCGTGCCGCGCTCCCTCGGTCGGGTGCAGCTGGTTGCCGTTGGCGCACAGCGCACTGAGGGCGAGGCCGCGCGAGGAGATCTTCTCGGCGAACTCGGCCCGAGCCTCCGCAGAGGAAACCAACGTGGGGAGGTCCGCGTGACGGCCTTCGGACCAGTTGCCGGTGGCGATCTCGACGGAGCTGAGTCCGTGCTCCTGCGCCAGGTCCAGCGCGCCCTCGAGGGGAAGATGGCCGACTGAGTCTGTGATCAACCCGATCCTCATCGGTGTCCTTTCGGTGATTCCGCTGCCGAGGACCGCGCCGCCTCGACAACGTCGGCGCCGGCAAGGAGCTCGGCCGAGCTTCGCGGGGCCCCGGCTGTGTGATGCAGGCAACCAGAGTATGTCAGGACAATCAGTCATAACGCCACGGCTGCGCCCCGATGAGGCGGGTAGCAGGCGCGCGTCAGCGAGGGGCGGCCGCACGCCGTCCCTCCGCTTCTTCTGCAGCTCCGGTCAGGCGACCGGGTCGAGGATCACACCGTATGCCCGAGGCACTCAGCTGGGCGACCAGCCGGCTCGCGTGGGCCTCGTCGGTACGGCGGGCCAGCCACTCCGGACAGAGGACGGAGTAGGGCTCGTCGCCCGTCAGCATCCCAGTAGGCCCAGACCAAGATCGAGTGGCCGACGTCGAACGAAGCATCGCCTAGCTGCACGCCTTCAAGCGGCTGCGCAACCGGTATGAACGCCGCGCCGACGTCCACCTCGGCCTACTACAGCTGGCCTGCGCCCTCACCTGCTACCGCCAGCTGGCCGTCGCTCCGAGATGAGTTGTCACCCGAGGGAGACCCCGTTCTGCCCGCCCTTCGCGGGCACAGGGCAAGACCGGCGGGAACTGCAGGGGTGATACTGCGGCCGCCGTACCAGACCAGGC
This sequence comes from Streptomyces sp., assembly GCF_035563135.1. GTDB lineage: Bacteria > Actinomycetota > Actinomycetes > Streptomycetales > Streptomycetaceae > Streptomyces. The sequence goes on along the minus strand of NZ_DATMVN010000796.1, from coordinate 1,345 downwards.
GGTCCGGTACGGCGGGCGCAGTGTTGCCGGTCGGGCGGCTAGCGCTTGAGCTCGTGGGAGAGCTCGGCGAGCTCCTGACCGCCGGCCATCTCGGTGGTGAGCTCCTCGAGGCTGACCTCCGAGCGCTTCTTGTCCAGCACCCGGCGGCCCAGCTTGAGGATGATGAAGTGGTCGCCCACCAGGTAGGCGTGGTGCGGGTTGTGGGTGATGAAGACGACCCCCAGGCCGGCGTCGCGGGCCGCGGCAGTGTACTTGAGCACCACGCCGGACTGCTTGACGCCGAGGGCCGCCGTCGGCTCGTCGAGGATCAGCACCCGCGCGCCGAAGTAGACCGCCCGGGCGATGGCGACGCACTGCCGCTGCCCGCCCGAGAGGGTCCCGATCGGCTGGTTGATGTCCTTGACGACGATGCCCATCTTCTGCAGCTCGGCGTCGGCGACCTCCCGCATGGCCTTGATGTCCAGCGGCGCCATCGGGTACTTGCCCTTGCGGATCTCCGAGCCGAGGAAGAAGTTCCGCCACACCTCCATCAGCCCCACGACCGCGAGGTCCTGGTACACGGTGGCGATGCCGGCGTCCAGCGACTCGCGCGGGGAGGAGAACTTGCGCTCCTGGCCGTCGACCCGCAGGGTGCCCTCGGTGTGCCCGTGCAGCCCAGAGATGATCTTGATGAGGGTGGACTTGCCGGCCCCGTTGTCGCCCAGGACGCAGGCCACCTCGCCGGCGTTGACGGTCAGGTTGATGCCCTCCAGCGCCCGGATGGCGCCGTAGGCCTTGCCGACGCCCTCCATCTCCACCAGCGGCGCGCCGGCCTTCAGGTCCCGTGCGGCGTGTTCGGCGATCGTGTCGGTCACGTCATCTCCTCTGGGCGGCGTAGTTCTTGATGTACAGGTTCACCAGCACGGCCAGCAGCAGCATCACGCCCAGGAAGGCGCGGAACCAGTTCGGGTCCCAGCCGGCGTACACGATGCCCTGGGTGACCATGCCGAAGATGAACGCGCCGAGCGCGGAGCCCACGGCCGAGCCGTAGCCGCCGGTCAGCAGCGCCCCGCCGACGACGGAGGCGATGATGTAGATGAACTCGTTGCCCACGCCCAGGCCGGCCTGCACGGTGCTGAAGTTGAACAGCAGGTGCATCCCCAGGAACCAGGCCAGGAACGAGACACCCATGAACAGGCCGATCTTGGTCGCCCGGACCGGCACGCCGACCGCGCGGGCGCTGGCCTGGTTGCCGCCGACCGCGGTGATCCAGTTGCCGGTGCGGGTGCGCAGCAGCAGCCAGGTGCCGATGGCCACGAACAGCAGCCACCACAGCACGGTGACCTTCAGCGTGATGAACCCCAGG
>NZ_DATMVN010000795.1:0-4705 GCF_035563135.1 Streptomyces sp. | reverse complement strand
AAGTCCGCAGCAGAAGTGACCTCGGCGCTTGCCGAGGCACACCCGGAACGCACGGTACCCGCTGCCGTCGTGCGCAACACCCTGGAGCAGGGGGTTGCGCAAGGGCGCGTCGAGCGCAGCAAGCAGGGGCGTTCGGTCTTCTACACCTCAATTGCCGCTGCGGCCCCGAAGAGTCCCGATCCCGCGCAGTCGTAGACCTCCTTCGGGCCGGGACGGTGGCAGAGCCGAGCACCCAGAAGGCCCAACAAGGTGCCTGGTGCGGGGTGTCGCTCGTGAAGCCCGCTGATTGGCTGTGAGGGCGCACCCGCAGAAACTCGGCCGCGCCCTCCCTCCCTCCGCGACGCCGCGGCCCGGGCCAAGCAGGAGGCGTACGCCACCGACGCCGCATCCACTGCCGAGGAGACCAACGCTCAAAAGCCATGGCGCGCCTCCGCGGCTGCTGTCATGGCGTCTCCCGGTCTCTCGCTGGCCGGACATCGTGGTGGCCGGCTCCGCTTCACTGTGTGCGACCGCCAGCCCGGCCCGGACCTGGGGAGGCGGAAGCACAGAAAACGCTACATGGGGAAAATTCCCCATGTAGCGTTTTCCTCATGAGTTATGACTACGACGTTCAGCTGCCCGTGTTCCCAGAGGCCTTGCCGGGCCAGCAGTACTGGCTGATCGTGCAGGCCACCGGGCCCAGGGACCGCGTAGCGGAGCAGAGCGGTCCGGCCCCCGTGGCGCAGTACGACTTCCGCGTGGAGCAGCTGGAGGACGCGGACGAGATCGAGGCTCCGCGCACGGTGGGGCATCCGCAACAGACCTATGCCCTGCCCTCCGGCCTGAGCGACGGACAGCTCCAGCGACTCCTGGCGCTCCTCGCCGACAGCCGGATGCTCGAAACTGTCTTCGCCGACCAGGTGGAGGCCGGCACACACCGGGCGAAGGTCATGGATGAGGCCGCTGCCGCGAAGGCCGCGCAGTGGATTGCCCAGGCCGGGGCCGCGCTTGTCGGGGGCGAGGAGGAGCCGCAGCTGCCTGCGGGCTGGGCGATGTGGTTTTCGGTTAACGGCTATGTCCCCTACTCGTCCGAGCGCTGGCTGCGGTCCGACGCGCAGCGCGGCACCGTGCCCAACCTGACGGGTACGGCGCGAGGTGCGCTGGCGTGGCCACAGGGCCGCCCCGAGGGGGCCGTCGCGTGGCGCCCTGAGGTGTTCCTGGAACGCCTTCAGGCTTTCGGTCTTGAGCCTCCCATTCCGCGCCGGCACGTCGCGGCAGCCGCGTGGAGGGCGGGCTTCGTCAACATCCGTGCTCTCAGCGCCTTGCTGGGCCCCGACCGCAAGACGCTCTATGCCCACCTGCGGGCTGCGGGCATCGAGCCGACCGATCGCACACGCTGACCCTCTCCGCACAGGCCCGGCTTCCGTACGCTGCAGTCGTGGCCGACCCGTGGGCAGGCGGTCAACCGGCCGTGCTGTGCTCGGTTTCCGGCACAGAGGGCAGCCAGTGCACGGTGTTGTCGCGGAAAGGCGCGTGGAATGGCACAAGGTCTGAGCTGCTCGTGTCGTCGAGAGCGGTGACGTTGATGCCGATCTCCGGGATATCGCTGTCGATCGCCGCGCTGCCTGGCCTGGATCATGCACCGCAGAAGCCTTTCCATGCGGACCGGACCCCTGGAGCTTCCGGCGCTCTGCTGGTAAAACCGCCGATCGAGAGGGTTCAGGCCACCCGCCAGGATTGGACCCGGTACGGAAGTCGCTGATGCGGGTGACGGTGGAGTCGCGGGCGAGCCGGCTGGCGGCAGTTGTTTCCGGGCGTCGAGTCCCTCAAGAACCTGCCTGACCGCCGTGCCGACCTGATGATGCTGCGCCCGGTCCGAGACTGCCGGTGAGCGGATGCGGCGTGCAGCCGGAACGCACCCTGCTCAGGGGCTCAGGCCGCAGTTATGAACTCCGGTCCCGATCCGCCGCAAGGCTGTCCGGTCGCCTCGGCCCACAGCGTGAGCAACCGCTGGTACTCGGCCGTCCGCTCCTCACTGCGCGGCTCGTCCATCAGCTCCCGAATCCGGGCATTGATCCAGGACGCGGCAGACACGGAGCGCACGGGTCCAATAGGCGACAGCATGACGCTACGGTACGGGCGGCCACTGACAACTACCCCTGGTTTTCCGGCCTGATCGCTTCAGGGCTCGGCCCGGGGCGCAGAGCGCGTAGGCGCCAATTAGGGGGTGCCCGAGATACGCGTCAAAGGGGCAACGGGATGAGGCGTGGGGCAGGACGTCCATGGTGACGGTGACGTTTGTGCACGGCGGTGGCGGGCCGGTGACGTCGGAGCTGGAGGCGGACGTGATCGCTGCGGTGAAGGCGACGCTTCGCCGCAGCCGGAATGCAGCCCGCAGACCTCGGCCTCTTCGACAGTGGCCTCCCCTACCTGAAGCTGATCCCCCGCCACTGACACACCGGCGCGGCTCAGAAAATCGCAGCCGGGGTATGGCACAGTGGGCACGTAGACCGAGGTCGCCCCACCGCCCCGCCGGGTGGGACCTTCGCGGGACGCCAGCGCAACACCCGCCCCCGGTCCGGACTCTCGACCGCCGTGGCGCAAGGCGAGCCGAGCACCACTGAGGCGGGCAAAAAGGCCCACCAGTATGGGCGTCACGAAGGACCCCCTCCGGCCGGTCCCCGCGGCCCGCCGGAGCACCACGCGCACCTTCGCGCCTTTGCCAACGCCAGCCACCAGTGGGGATCACTCATGCACACCACCACGCCACAGCAAGGCCGCCTGACGGTCGACATGACGCTGGAGCCGCACCTGCTCGCTGCCGTCGACGCCCTCGCCGCGCAACAGGGACGAGAGCGTGCCGACATGCTGCGCTACCTTCTCCTCCAGGGCCTCGACGTCAAGCACACCTGCCCCACGGGCCTGGCCGCCGACCCCGACGTCGACGTGATCCACGACGACGTCATCGACAGCGAACGAAGCGGGATCAGGGTCCACAGCGACGGCCACCGCCACTGGATCACCTGCTTCGAGACCGGCGAGCTGATGGGGTTCACCACCGACCCCCGCTGCGCGCTGGCCATCCGCGCCGCCGCGCTCCTGGTCTACGAGCGCATCACGCACTTGGACACGATGGACGGCCGCGAGGACGAAGAGGAATACGACGCCGGTCAGGTCTCCCTGCCCGAACTCGTCACGAAGGGCCACGAGCTGCTCGCCGCGCTCGCCCAGAGCCGCGGAGAACTGCCCCAGCAGCCCTGACCCGCCTCGTCATCACCACCGGCGCGAAGAAGAGGCAGCACCCCTTACCCGCCACCGTCATGCGGATGCTGCGCGAGCACGACGAGCAGGCGACCCAAACACTCAAGATCATCCCGTCACCCCCTTTGACGCGAGACGGCCGGCGCCGTGGTGTTCACCTCGGGGAGCACCGGCACGCCGTTGTCGAGCACGACCTGCACTTGGACGGTGCTCTCGTCGGGCGCACCACTCCCATCCACATCGACAACCTCGGCGATCCCCGCAAGTTCGAGCTGCTGGAGGAGACCGACGCCGTCGCTGCGGACCCCCGCTACACCCGGCTGCTCACCGCCATGGCCTCTGTTCACAGCATTGCCGCCACCCCGCACGACTACGCCCGCGCCGCCTACGAGGTCCTCGGCGTTTCCTACCTGCTACGGGAGTTGGTGCGCACTAGTGGATCTATGCTGGCGTGGCGTTGGACCAGATCGAGGGTTTCGCCGCCGAGACGAAGGCGGGGCACTGTGGCCGGGGGGAACCAGGCCAGCATCACGCCTTCTGTCAGAGGGAGGCGGGCGGGGTCGCCTTCCCAGAGTGCGGAGAAGATCCGTACGGGCATGGTCAGGCCGTCGGCGTCGCGGATCTCCTCGTCGAGGAACGTCTCCAGCTGCTCGGGAACGATGCCTGCTTCCTCTCGGAGTTCGCGGCGGATCGTGTCCTCGGGGGTGAGGTCGCCGGGCTCGTAGCCGCCGCCCAGCAGGGCCCAGCAGCCCGGGGCCCAGATGCCGTCGCGCATATCCCGCAGGTGCAGCAGGTACTCGCCGCAGGAGTTGTGGATGAGCGCGGAGGCGTTCAGCGGGACGGCCTGCCCGTCCAGAGCCGCTGCCTTGCTTCCGAGCTCCGCGGTGGGTCGCCAGGGTGCTTCGGTGTGGGGGGTGTGGGCGAGGTAGAAAGCGAAGCGGAGGTCGGCGATCGGTTCACCGGCCGTGCCGGGGCCCGGGGTGATGTCGATCGGAGCTCGGAGGTAGTGCGGGGTGAGGCAGAGGTCGCCGGGACCGATGCCGGTCTGCTCGTGAACAGCACGCAGGGCGGTGGCCAGCGGGCTGCGGTCGCCGTCTTCGGGCCTGGTGCCCGGCAGGCCCGATCCGGTGGGGGAGTTCGGGACGTGCAGGAATCGGCCGCTGCGGTCGACGACGAGGGCGCTGCACGTCACTGGAGCGGGGCCCGGGGCCGCGTGTGCGGCAGCAAGGGCGGTTTTTACGAGGGTCAGGCGGGCGCTCTCGGCGGGATGTCGGGCGAGGTAGGAAGCGAGGATGGAGCGGAGTTCTGTTCGACTGGACACAGGGTTCCTCGGTGTGGCGCGGATGGCGAGGGGATGCCGGCGGGCTCTGGGATCGTCCCACGGCCGTAGTCACGATGAGGCGGAAACGCGCTCGCGGGGGTCGGGGTCGAGAGCCAGCCGGGCATGGAGGTGGGAGTCGTAGCG
>NZ_DATMVN010000794.1:0-2957 GCF_035563135.1 Streptomyces sp. | reverse complement strand
GGGAGGCGGGGGCCAGGGCGTGGCTGGGGGACCGCACGGGGTGCGAGCAGGCGATCGGGCGCGCGCAGGCGGCGTTCGACCACGGACCGAGCGATGCGGACCCGGAGTGGATGACCTTCTTCCGGGAGGCGGAGCTGGAGCTGCTGGAGGCGCAGTGCTGGTCGGCCCTGGGTGACTGGCCCCGGGCGGCGCGCCATGCCCGGCGGGCGACCCGGCTGCAGGACCCGCACTTCACCCGGAACCTCGCGCTGTACCGCGCGCAGCTCGCCGGTGACCTGGCGCGGGCGGGCACGGCCGACGAGGCCGCGGCGGCGAGTCACGAGGTGCTGGACCTGCTGGACCGGGTCCAGTCCTCCCGGATCCGCGGAATACTCGCGAGCGTCGTACGGGTGCTCCGGCCGCAGGGCGGCCCGGAGGTGGCGGCCCTGCTGGCCCGCTACGAGGAGCTGCCCCCCGGCGCCTGAAGCGGGGCGGGCGAGACGGGCGGATCCGGCCCGTCCGGCGTCCGGGGCGAGCAGATCCGGCCCGTCCGGCGACCGGGGCGAGCGGATCCGGCCCGTCCGGCGACCGGGGCGGGATCCGGTGCCGTGCAGGGGCGGCTGACCGGGCGAGCCTGCGCCGGGAGAGCCTCCCGGGCCCTGCCTGCCGGTTCCGTCCTCAAGCGCCGGACAGGCTCGAACGGGCCGGTCCGAGCCGGAGAGCCCGCACGGGCCCGTCCGGAGGGACCCGCCAGCACAGGCCGGTCCCCTCCGGACGGGCACGCATGAGCCCGCCCGCGCCGAAAAGCCTGCGCCGGCCCGCTCGGACGGGCCGGCCCATGCCGGAATCCGGTCCGGGGCCTCAGCGGTCCAGGTGGCCCGTGTCGTTCCAGCGCTCCAGTGCGGGCAGGCCGTACGCCCAGCCCAGCACCGACAGCGACGTGGGCTCCAGCCGGATCCGCGCGGCGAACGACACGTCCTCGCCCAGCCACCGCGCCCCCAGCGCCCGCAGGATGTGCCCGTGGGCGAAGACCAGCACATCGCGCTCGGCGGAGCGCGCCCACTCGACGACCTCGTCCGCACGGGCCGTGAGTCCGGCGAGGCTCTCGCCGCCGGGGACCCCGTCGCGCCAGATGAGCCAGTCCGGCCGGTCCGCCTTGATCTGCGCCGGGGTGAGGCCCTCGTAGTCCCCGTAGTCCCATTCCATCAGCGCGTCCCACGGCTGGGCCCGCTCACCGAAACCGGCGATCGCACAGGTCTCGGAGGCCCGGACGAGCGGGCTGGTCCGCACCTCGACGCCGGGCAGGCCGCCCCAGGGCTCCCTGTGCAGCCGCTCGCCGAGCAGCTTGGCACCCTCACGGCCGGTGTCGAGGAGGGGGATGTCGGTCCTGCCGGTGTGATTGCCCTGGACCGACCACTGTGTCTGGCCGTGCCGGGCGAGCAGGATTCGCGGTGCCATGACGGCTCTCCCTGAAAATACGGAGATCCGAAGATCCGAGGACCCTAGGATCTGGTGGGTCCGGGACAGCGGTGTCCGGGACGGCGACGGGGCGGCGGACACGGGCGGCCGGCTGGGAGACCGGTGCGTGCGGGGGCCCTGCTCCATCATCTCCCACCTGTCTCACGGGCAACCCGGGGGGCGGCGCCCGCGTCCCTCCCAGCGCATGACCAGGGGCGTCCGCGTGGGACGGCCCCCACGGGGAAGCAGGGGATACGACCGCCGTACGGTTGAACGCCCGCCGTCGACCGCATGAACATGGGGGAGCCACCGGATGCCGCACGCCACCGCCGCGACACCGACCTCGGGCCCCCGGCCCCGTTGGTGGACGGAGCTCCCCCTGCTCGCGGTGGTGTACGGGCTGTACGCGACGGGCCGGCTGCTGGTCCACGAGAACGTACCGGCGGCCGTGGAGAACGGTCTGGCGATCCTCCGCCTGGAGAAGGCGCTGCACCTCAACGCCGAACACCCGCTGAACCGGCTGCTGACCGCCCACCCCGCGCTCGGGATCCCCGCCGACTTCGCGTACGCCTCCCTGCACTACCTGGTCACCCCGGCCGTCCTGGTCTGGATCTTCCGGCGCCGCACCGCCGCCTACCGGGCGGCCCGCACCTGGCTGATGACCTCCACCCTCCTCGGGCTGGCCGGCTTCACGCTGATGCCGACCTGCCCGCCCCGGCTGCTCGACGCCCACCACGGTTTCGTCGACACGATGGCGCAGTACAGCGCGTACGGCTGGTGGGGCGCGGGGGCGAGCGCCCCGCGCGGCCTCAGCGGGATGACCAACCAGTACGCGGCGATGCCGAGCCTGCACGTCGGCTGGGCGGTGTGGTGCGGCGTCCTGCTGTGGCGTCACGGCCGCCACCCGCTCGTCCGGGCCGCGGGCGTGGCCTATCCGCTGATCACCGTGTTCGTCGTGATGGGCACGGCGAACCACTATTTCCTCGACGCCGTGGCCGGAGTCGCCGTGATGGCCCTCGGCGCCCTGCTGACCAGGCCGTTCACGCGGATCGCGGACCGTGTCAAGGACCGGGTGAGGGCGGTGTCCGCGCCCGTGCCCACGACCGTCTCCCCGGGGGGATCCACGATTGTCACTGACGGATGCAAGACTTCCGCGGGTGAGCGAATACCCGGACAGCGGACCGCCTCCGCAGATTCCAGTGATGCGAGACCCCGTTCGGCAGCCGAGGCCGGCGACGACGCTCCGGCAGCGGCTCGCTGAGCTGCGCGGTCCGGCCGTCACGCCGCATCCGCTCGACGCACGCGCCCTGGCCGCGCTCGCCGCCAACCCCGGATGCAAGCGGCGCGCCCTGCTGGACGGCGCCGGCGTCGACAAGGCGGTGCTGGCCAAGGCGCTCGGCTCCCCCGCCGCGTTCGGCCAGTCCCAGTTCGCGTTCGTGCGGGGCAACGCCTTCGAGGCCAGGGTCAAGGCCGACGGCGGCACGGAGCTGCTCCGTCTCCTCGTGGAGCGGCTCGGCGGC
>NZ_DATMVN010000793.1:0-7033 GCF_035563135.1 Streptomyces sp. | reverse complement strand
GAAGCCGCGATGGTGCTCGGACCCGAGCGCCCGCGTCGCCGCCGCTCCCGCCCGGTGCGGCTGATGATGGCTACAGGCCGGATTGTGCGCTGGACCTACCGCAACCGGCGCAGACTCACCCCGCCGGCTGCCGCGACCGCTTTGTACATCGCCGGTGCCGCCTTCCACGACGCGCCTGACGGATGGGGCGGCGCCCTGATGACGAACGCCGCAATCGCCGCCGGTGTCCACGGACGCTGGCGCTGGCGGCGACGCGCGAACTACCGCACCCGGGCGGCGCAGTGGTTCGCGCGGCACGGTGCCCTGCCCCAGCGGCGCAGCAACCCCATGACCCGCTCGGAGCTGGGGCGGCTGCTGGCCTCCGCAGGGTCGGCGGCCGCGCTCCTGCAGACCGCAGCCTCAGCCGATGTCCCCGTGGGCTTCTATTTGGCATGGCTGGCTGCAACCGGAGTGCCCTGGTGGTGGCTGCGGCGGATCCGCGAGATGCCCGAGGTTCAGGACGAACTCAGCAAAGAGGAAGTCTTCAACGAGCGGCTCGGCGGGACCGGTGGCCGCCTGTATGGAGCGAGCCTCACCGGGGCGGAGGATCTGCCGGGCCTGGACGGCAAGGCGTGGGGCGGCACGATCGTGCTCTCCCCGGGCCGCCAGCAGTACTCGGATGCCAAGACCGCCACCCCGATGATCGCCTCCGCCTACGGGCTGCCGATCTCGTCGGTCGCGGTCACCCAGCACCCCTCCGGCAGCGCCAACCTGGCCTCCCTGAAGGTGTACGAGCGCAACCCGCTGGAGGACATGCCGCACTGGCCGGGCATCGATTCCACCTTCGACCCGGTCAGCGGCATCGCGCACCTCGGCCTGCACATCGACAACGCCCCCGCGCTCTACCGGTATCACCGCCCCGACTGGGGCACGGTCCATGACCTGATCACCGGGTCGACCGGTTCGGGTAAGAGCGAGCTGCTGCGCCAGCTGTTCGCGATGGACCGGCACACCGGCATCTACGTCAGCTGGGGCGGCGACCCGCAGTACGGGGCGTCCTTCGAGTACTGGCAGGACCATCTGGACTGCTTCGCCTCCGGTGTGGACGAGTGCATGGGTCTGCTGGTCGCCGTGCGGGAAGAACTGCACCGGCGCGCGGAGAAGTCCAGCATCGAAACCTGGGAGGACGAGGACGGGGACGTCTACTTCGGCATCGGAGATTTCACCCCGACCGTGGCCAACCCTGGCCTGGTCGTGGCCATCGACGAGTGGCAGGAGGTGTGGCAGGAATATCCGGAGGCCCTTGACATTGCCGTCGACGCGGCGATCCTGGGCCGCAAGCTGGGGATCAAGCTGCGCCTGGCCTCCCATCTGGTGGGCTTGGAAGCGATCGGGACCGAGCAGCTGCGCCAGCCGCTGGTGTCCGGCAACGTGATCGCGCTGCGGAACACCTCGCGGATGACCCAGCACATGGTCAATCTCCCCGCCGACCCCTACGATCTCCCCGGTGCCTGGCCCGGCAGCCTGCTGCCGACCAGCGGTCTGGGTTATCTGTCGGGAGTCGAGGACCGCGGAGCGGTCTTCCGCTCCTGGCGTCCCCTGAACCGCCGGCAGGCCACCCGGCACGCCAAGACGGGGAATCCTCCGCAGTTCTCCCGCGAGGGGGCCGAGCGAATCGGCCCGTTCTACCTGGAGTGGCGTCAGCGCCTGGCGTCCCGCCGCAAGGGCATCATCCTCCCGGTGCCCGGTGTCAGCGAACTGTCGGAAACCCCGGCCGCCGAGTACGAGTATGAGGAGTTCACCGGCCAGACCCCGGCCGTCTCCACCACGAAGACGGCCAAGGGCTCCCAGCGAGGTGTGGCGAAGGCCGCGATCCTCGCATTCGTACGCACCCAGCCCTCCACCACGACTGCGCTGATCGCCGAGGGCACCGGCTGCGCCAAGTCGACGATTTCCACCACGCTCCGCAGGCTCGCGGAGGAAGGTCTCGTCATCGACTACGGCCACGGTGAATGGGGCTCGGTCGAGCTGCGCGAGCAGTTGCTGACCGCCGTCGGTCAGTAAGTACCACCCATCCGCCGGTGAGGCGGCCCAGCCGCCTGGCCCGGTCCGCCCTCACCGGCGTTCTAGCACCCCCGCGGTGCTGCCCCGAACAGGAGCGTTGGCACATGACTCTCGACCATGTCGGCCCCCAACTCCGTGCAGGTGAAGCCGATCCGACACTCGCCCAACTGGCACAGGCCCGGCCGGCCGTCATGCTCGACCCTCAGAACCGGTTCATCCGTGTACTGACGCCCGCCGAGGCCGTCGAGATGTACGACGCCCAGCTGCTGGCGGCCGCACGACGCCTCGAGTCCGGGCTCGACCCCGTCCCGCCCGCCTTCCAGATCCGCTACATCAACACACACCCAGGCCATGCTGCTGCGCCGCAGCCCACTGCGGCACAGCCCGTGCCGGCCTGGGTCAAGGGCACCTCGATGCTGCTGGTCGCCACCGGGGTCTGCGGAGCCGGTGTGGGAGCTGGAATCGGCTGGGCGGCCCCTGGCCTTAAGTACCTGGACAACGTGTTCTACGCGCTCTCCGCCGCCCTCATCTCCGGCGCCGCCTTGCTGTCCACCATCCGGACCAAGCTTTTCTCCAACGGATCAGGCGCTGCGGCTCCCCCCTCGCCGTCTGGAGCCCACGTCGGGTGCGGCGGCCCGAAGAACCACCTTGTGGTCCGGGACCGCGCCCGCATGAAGATCAAGGCCCGCAACATCACCGTCCAGTGAGCAGCGGCTGGCTCGGCTTGCCCGTCCGGCCTGCGGACCGCGCCCCGACAGGACTGCGCCGCAGGCGGGACAGGCCAACCGATCCGCACGCCGGACATACACCGTGCGTGCGCCGAACCTCTATTCAACTTCCCGACCCGACAGGAGTGCCCATGGAGCAGATCACCACCTCCGCCGCTGACGGCCGCACGGCCTCGAGCATGGACCGCACCGACGCCAACTTGGCGGCGTCCGCCGTCGACTCGCGGCGCGAGATCGACCGCACCGACACCAAGGCGAGCGTGCTGCTCGCCCTCAACGGCGCGATGTCCGCAGGGCTGGTGAGTGCCGCCGACGCGGACCTGCCGACCGCCGCGAAACTCGTCGGCGGCCTGTCGGGGGCCTTCATCGTCGTCGCCATCGTTCTCCTGCTGCAGGTGGTCCGTCCGCGAACGAGGATCAAGAACGGGGCCTCGGCGGGCTTCGTCCGCTGGGCTCGTCTGGACCAGCCGGGCTTCCGCGAAGCAATGCGCGAGGACCGCAGGGTCGACGACGCTCACGCCCTGGCCAAGCTGGCCGACCGCAAGCACACGCTGCTGCGCTGGGCGGTCGATGTGACCACCACGGCGGTCGCCCTGTTCGCGATCGCCGGCCTGATCGCCGCGGGCTGAGCCAGCCCCAGTGTCCCGCCCGGCGGGCCCGCACCACATGCGCTGCCCGCCCCATGGGACACACCCGCTGATCTCTCCCCAGCAGGCTGGCCACCACTGAAGAGGCCTCCAGCCTCACCGGCACGGTCTTCTCCTTCGGTCCCTTCGGGCACGGGGTCAGTTCCACCTCAACCACGTTTTGCAGTCAACCGACTTGGAGTGAGTCCCCGGATGTCCCGTACCACCCGCATACCGCGCACGATGGCCCTGTTGAGCACGACCGTGGCGCTGAGCGCGCTGGTCGGCTGCGGGAGCTGGGGCCAGGACACGAAGACGATCGTGGTCGACCACGGCACCGTGACAGAGAAGAGCGGTGCCGCACCGCGGTGGGTGGCCGCCACTTCCGACAAGTACGGCAAGGTCTGCCGCCAGGTGCCGGTCAAGAAGGCCGCGTGGAGCACTCCGTTGAGTGCCAGGGTGCCGCTGAAGCCGGGCCCCAAACCGGCTCCTGCGCCGAAGAAGCCGGCCGTCCCGGACACGGACTCCGGCGCGGATGCCCCGAAGCAGCCCAAGAGCCCCGACCTGACCAAGCCGACCCCTGCATCCAAGGCACCCACCATCACGCCCGGCAAGCCCCAGGGCTCCACCAAGGAAGTCTGCGGCCGAGAGGTGATCCGCAAGGGCACCGCGGGGCACTGGACGGAGAGCCAGCGTGTCCTCAAACTCAAGGACACGAAGGGGAACACGACCCGATGGCGGGTATCCGAGCCCCTGTGGCAGCAGGCCGAGCTGAAGAAGTACCTCGACCTGCGCGAGACCGGGGCCGGGTACCACCGGATGTGACCAGGCCAGACGCCAGGGGCCGGGCCGAGACGTGGGGTGATGCGCACCCTCCTTGGCCCGGCCCCTGTTCGTTGCCCCACGGCCCGGCACGCCCCCGGCTCCCCAAGTACCCCGGCTCCGCGAGCACAGCAGCCCAGGCACCGGGGCTCCGCCGGTGTTCACCCCACCCAGCAGAGAACGGACGTCACCATGCTTGCCACCACCTCCCACGACCCCGGCATCCGGGGCAGGCTGCTCCAACAGATGGATCGCCTCTTCGCAAACGACCGCGGCCTGGGTGTGCTCGTGGAATACAACGGGCGGCCCGACATGTCGGAGCGGGACAAGGACCTGCAGCTGGCGTGGGCCGATGCCCTGATAGCCCTCCACGGGCGCAACCGCGCAGCGTCCATCTACTCCTCCTACGCCAGCAAACGCCGCGCGGCCGAGGCAGGCACGCTCGCGCCCGTCGGATCCTGGGACAACCTGGTCCTGGGCTCCACCCCGATCCCTCGCTGGCAGCGCGACCTCCACGACTTCCTGTGCGTGGTCTGCGGCGAGAGCTTCCCCTCGGTTCTGATCGACCACGGCCAGGACCCGGCCTGCTGCCGCTGCGCCCGCAAGGCAGAGGTCCCGACGCAAGCCCTGCCCCTGTGGATGGCCTACAGCCATCACCGCTTCGCGACCCCCGGCCTGCGTCGGGAGGAGGTCCCCAACGGTGAAGCGACGGTCACCTTCACCTTCGAGGGCGGGCAAACCCGACCCTATGTGGTGGGCGAGGCTGGTCTGTTCTACAGCGACCTGTCGCGCCTGCCCGGCCTGGTGCAGAAGGCCGTACGGGGCGCTGCCGAGGACCTCAACGAGCTGCGCTTGGTGATCGATGCTTCCGTCGAACGACACGGTCGCGGCTTCGACATCACCGCCGTGTTCAGCTACGACTCCGAGCCAGAAGGCTCCGACGGTCCCCCCTACGGGTTCCGATTCGTCGATGCCCGCATGGTTGCCACCCACGGCGACCTGTCACAGCCGGTCGAGTACAAGGACGTCTACCAGCTGCTCGAGGCGATACTGACCGCCCTGTACGCGCCGTCACCGGTGACCACTAGCAACGCCCCCAGCGACCCTGCCCCGCCCCCTCTTCCTACTCTGCCCTCGGAGCCCGTCGGCGAGGCTGCCGCACCTGGTAGTGGGAGTCCGGCCGCCCCTGTACAGGCGCCCGCGGACGAGGCTCCGATCCCCACCTCGGACGGGGGGGCTCAGGCCCCGGAGCCGACATCGTCCCCACGAGCGTCTTCGAGCGGCGCGAGCCCCACGGGAAGCGGGGATCGCTCGCCGAGATCGCGGCGCCTCCGGCTGGCCCTCACCGTGCTGGCCGCCTGGGCGGTCTGCTTCGCCGGAGGCCTACTCCTCCTCGACAGTGGCGACGTCACCGCTGCGGCCGCCAGCCTCGTACTCGGCGGGGCCAGTGTCACCGGTCTGGCCATGGGCATCGGCCTCATCCGCCTCCTACGGCGCCGCTTCCCGCTGATGTGGTCCTGACCTGCGCTCAGCGACGGTCGGCCCCATGCGGCCCGCCAGACTGCCCAGCCCACCGAGAGGAATATGCCCTTGAGCATCAAGGCCAGGCGATTCGACCGGTTCCTGATCGATGACGGCCGCCACCTGCCAACCTACGTCATCGACGAGGACGCCTCCCGTATCGCCGGGGAGGCCCGATGGCGCGCCAACTGCTCCTGTGACCGGATGCCCGATCACCCGGCTGGCAGCCGCGAACAGACGCTCATCGCTCACCTTGCCCATGTGTCCAAACAGCTCTCCCCGGCCGCCGGCCCGGAATGGCTCCCGCCCGGCGCGCGTCTGGTCCTCCTGCTGTTCGCGATGCTGGCCATCTGGGCCGCGTGCTACGTCGCCGGGGTCCTGGTGACCCAGCAGACCGACCTCACCGACGGGGTCATTCGCGCCGGAGCCCACCTGACGGGGATAGCCCTGGCCTTCGGGTTCATGGTCCTCACCCGCCGCTTCATCGCCCCGACGCGTGCATGACGAGCCGCCCCCTGCTCCCGACAGACCGAACAGGACGCCCTGTGACCACTACGGACTTCGGCCCCGAACCGGCCTCTGACAGCCTTGAGGCGGTGTGCTCTCGCTGCGGGTGCACCGACAACTCGCCCTGCCCCGGCGGCTGCGTCTGGGTTCCCAATGGCTTCATGGAAGACCTGTGCAGCGCCTGCGCAGCCGAACCGGAGACCGCGGAGCTTCGCCGCCTGGTCCTGGCGCTGGGAAGCTCCGCCTTGCATCGCAAGGCCGAGGTGATCGCCGCCCGCAGCAGTGAGTCCAAGGCCGTCGAGGACCTGCTCGCCTACTCCTCTGCCACGTTCCTCAGCTGCGCCGTTCTGCGTCTGTTGGAACTCGCCCTGCGCCTCGACCCCAGCAGCGCCGAAGCCGTCGCCGCCGAACTTCACGAGCTGCGCGACGACGCCCCCGACGAGCTCGACTCCTTCCTCAAGGGCCACGTCGATGCCATGGGCATCGAGTCGAGCGTCCACTAGGCCAACCCCTCGCCAGACCACCCCCGCTCATCCGCACAGAGGAGGCCCGCCCCCATGAACAAGACCGACCCCGCCCGCAGTGGCCGCGACGAGCTGCGCGCCCTGGGCGCCGCCACCGCCGGCAGTGTCCTCGATGGGATCCCCGTCGTCAGCGCTGTCCTCGGCGGTGCCGCAGCCTTCCGCGTTATCCATGACCGCTCCGGCCGCTCCCCCCTCGCGCTCGCTGCCGGACTGGGTGCCGCCATCACCACCTACGGGGTGGTCGAGAGCCTGGTCGAAGCTC
>NZ_DATMVN010000792.1:0-2859 GCF_035563135.1 Streptomyces sp. | reverse complement strand
GGACCAGGTAGCGCTGGCCCGCGAGGAAGAAGCCGAAGACCGGCGCCAGCGCGACGATCGACATGGCGAAGACGGGACCCCACGGCGTCTGGCTGGTCGCGTCGACGAAGGTCCGCAGGGCGACCGGGACGGTGTACATCTCCGGGTCGGTCAGGAAGATCAGCTGGCTGAAGAAGTCGTTCCAGGTCCAGATGAAGGTGAAGATCGCGGTGGTCGCCAGGGCCGGCACCGACAGCGGCAGGATGATCCGCCAGAAGATGGCGAAGTGGCCACACCCGTCGATGCGCGCCGCCTCGTCGAGTTCGGTCGGGATACCACGGATGAACTGCACCATCAGGAAGACGAAGAACCCGTCGGTGGCGAGCAGTTTCGGCACGATCAACGGCCAGTAGGTGTTGATCCAGCCGATCTCCGAGAACATGATGTACTGCGGCACGATCACCACGTGGATCGGCAGCATCATCGTGCCGAGCATGACGGCGAACCAGAACTTCTTGAACCGGAACTCCAGTCGGGCGAACGCGTAGGCCGCCAGCGAACAGGCGAGCAGGTTACCGATGATCGAGCCGCCCACGATCACCACGGAGTTCCAGATGTAGTGACCGAAGTCCTCGGGGAGCGCCGTCCAGCCGTCCGGGTAGTTCTGGCCGGTGACCCGCGAGGGGATCAGGCCCGTCTGGCTGAAGATGTCCTCGGTGAACTTGAACGAGCTCGAGACCATCCACAGCAGCGGGTACAGCATGAGCGCTGCGAATGCGATGAGCCCCAGGTGCGCGAGATAACGGGGCCGCCTCTTCTCCCTGCGTGGTGGCAGGGCGGCCGTACCGGCGACGGGTTCGGCCACGGACAGGTCAGTCGCCATAGAACACCCAATACTTCGAGGCGATGAAGTTGACGGCCGTCAGGCCGCCGACGATGAGGAGGAGGACCCACGCGAGAGCTGACGCGTAGCCCATGTCGAAGTTGCCGAACCCGCGCTGGTACAGGTACAGCGTGTAGAACAGCGTGGAATCGGCCGGACCACCCGTGCCCCCGCTGACGATGAACGCCTGGGTGAAGGTCTGGAAGGCATTGATGATCTGCAGGACCAGGTTGAAGAAGATGATCGGCGAGAGCAGCGGCAGGGTGACCGCGAAGAACTGGCGCACCTTGCCGGCCCCGTCCAGGGACGCCGCCTCGTAGTACATGGTCGGGATCTGCCGGAGACCGGCCAGGAAGATGACCATCGGCGCACCGAACGTCCAGACGTTCAGGATGATCAGCGTGCCCAGCGCGTAGTCCGGGTCCGAGACCCACCCGGGCGGGTTCTCCACACCGAGGAACTGCAGCACCCCGTTCAGCAGGCCCTCGGAGCCGAAGATCTGCCGCCAGAGGATCGCGATGGCGACGCTGCCACCCAGCAGGGACGGCAGGTAGAAGATCGAGCGGTAGAGGGCCAGGCCGCGCAGCCCGCGGTCGAGCACCATCGCCAGGAACAGGGCGAAGGCCAGCTGCAACGGGACCGACACCAGCACGTAGACGAAGGTGACCTTCAGGGACTGGTAGAAGCGCGGGTCGTCCAGCATCCGCTGGTAGTTCTCCAGCCCCGTCCACTCCGGCGCGCCGATGAGGCTGTAGTCGGTGAAGGACAGGTAGGCGGAGGCCACGATCGGCCCCGCCGTGATGAACAGCAGGCCGGCGAACCACGGGGCCAGGAAGAGGTAGGGCGTCACTCCGCCCCAGGAGCGCTTCTTCCTTGCGGCGCGGGGTCGCCCGCCGGCCGCGGCCGCGTCCTCGGGACGCGTGCGTGGCTCGACGTCGAGCGTGGACGGCACGGGCTCTCACCTCTCTCGGGGGGCTCGCGTGGGATCGGTCCGGGATGGAGCTCGGGATGGGGCTCTGTGCGCTGCCTCACAACGCGGTAAGCGCTTTCTAGCGGGTGTCCGGAGCAGTGTCAACGCCCTCTCGCGGAACGGCGTGGCGCGTGTCCCTGGTCACAGTAGGGTAAGCGCTTTCTCACATCCCGGTCAACGGCGACCTCCCGATGGACGACCGGTGCGCCCGCCGACGTCTCGTCCGGAGCGGCACAACCCCGCGATGAGCTGGGCGTTCGCGTCCATCGTTCGGTCACCGCGTCCGCGGCCGCGTCGCAGCTCCTGGGCAAGCACTTTCCAAGACGGGAGCCGCTGGCTACGCTGCAGTCCGACCCGGCGGCCCTTCCGGACGCCGTCGGCAGGATCGGGGGAACTCGTGTCGGAGACGTCCCAGCTGACCGGTCGCGTCGTGCTCGTCGGCGCCCACGGTCACGGCCGGTGGCACCTGCAGAACCTCCGCCGGCTGGCCGGCTCCACGGGGGTGCGCCTGGTCGGCGTCTGCGACCAGCGCCCCCTCGACGGCGAGCTGCGGGAGCTCGCGGGGGACGTGCCGGTGTCGGCCTCGCTCCCCGACCTGATCGCCGCGACGGCGCCCGACGCCACGATCGTCTGCACGCCGATCCACACCCACACCCAGCTGGCACTGGGGGCCGTGGAGGCGGGCAGTGCCGTGCTGCTGGAGAAGCCCCCCGCTCCGACCCTGGCCGAGTTCCACCACCTCGTCGCCGGCGTCGACGCCTCCGGGATGGCCTGCCAGATCGGCTTCCAGAGCCTCGGGTCCGAGGCGATCGGGCGGGTCCGGTCCCTGCTGGCGGACGGCGCGATCGGCGACGTCCGCGGCATCGGGGGTGCCTGCGCCTGGACCCGGGACGCCAGCTACTACGGACGCGCCGCGTGGGCCGGCCGGCGCACGATGGACGGCGTGCCGGTCGTCGACGGCGCGCTCACCAACCCCTTCGCGCACGCCGTCGCCACGGCACTCGCGGTCGCCGGGGCGACCGGCCCG
>NZ_DATMVN010000791.1:0-9483 GCF_035563135.1 Streptomyces sp. | reverse complement strand
CGCGACTGCCTCACGCGCCGCGACCACCGCCATCTGAGAGAAACGATCCATCAACCGGGACGTTGCCACCCCCAGCAACGCGTCGGAATCGAACCCGCCGACGGTATACGCGAAATCACAGGGCATGCCCTCCAGCGCCGGGTGCGGCCCCACCCCGGACGGCAGGGTGGATCGCGTGATCTGGTGCCACGTCTGTTCGGCACCGATACCAGCCGCCGTGACCAGCCCCACCCCGGTCACCGCCGCGGACGATGTGCCGCGGGCCGCCTTCACATGGCCGCCTTGATGCCCACAAGATCGATGAGCTGGGCGACGGTGTGCCGAGAGGTCAGATGCACGTCGTCCAGGTCGATGGCCATCCTTTCCTCGATGATCACCCTCAGCTCCTCAAGAGCCAGGGAGTCCATACGCAACTGATGCAGAGGGGTGTCCGCCGGGACCGACTGCGGATTGATTCCGAAGTGCTGCATCAGTACGTCCTGGACATGTCGCGCGGCATCCACGCAGGCATCCATGAGCCCCTCCTGTATGCGTCGGTGTCCGGCCGCCGATCGGCTGTTCCGGTTGCTGAACGCCCGAACCGGCAGGTAGTTACGATCCCGTCGCGGTCCCTGCAACGAACAGGTTGCATATATGGACAAATCGCATGGCGTTCCCGGTCATCATGTCGATTGGCATTCGGCTCATCGAACGGGCCGGTACCTGTGGCGCAGTCAGCAGGCGCGGAGGGGGCGGATCCGCTGCAGCACCAACCGCATGACCGACCTGGTGAAGGCGTTCCTCACCCTTCACCACGCATCAGCGTGAGGTTGGAAAAGCTCAGAGATTCAGAGTCGATTGATCAAAAGTGATCACGATTGGCCGCTGCGTTGGTTTACTCTTACGCCGATTCTGCCTAGGGGTGGGCGCTTGGCTGACGCGAGGGGGCGCAGTGGGGGGTGTGGACCGCCGCTTTCACGCTCTTGTATCCGCGTATGCCATATCCACATACGGAAACTTCCTGAACCTGATCGCGCTGAGCTTGTTCTCCTACCAGGTGACGGGTACGGCCTTCGGTGTCGGTGCCATGATGGCGTTACGGCTCTGCGCCGGCTTCGTCGCCGGTCTCGCTGTCGGGGAGCTGTCCGCCCGAAGGACCCGGCGGACCGTGATGATCTGTTCCGATGCCGCTCAGGGAATCACCATGACCGTCATGGCGCTCTGTGCTGCGCGGACGCCGCTCTGGCTGCTCGCAGGAGCAGTGATCGTCATGGGGATGGGGAACACGTTCTTCACCGCCTCCCTGCGCAGTGCGATTCCGGTGATCGTCGGCCAGGAAGCCCGTGCCCGGGCCAACGGACTGTTGGTGACGGCCCGGTCCCTGGCCACGGTACTCGGGTTCGCCTCGTCGGCCCTGGTGATCGGGTTCGGGGGCTTCGCCGCCGCGTTCGCGGTCAACGCCGCAAGCTTCGTGGTGTCCGGCGTGACACTGCTGGTGCTGCGGCCGCGCACCGACGAGGAGGAGAGCCGCGAGGACGAGCAGGTACCGCCGGACCCCGGGGCCCGCAGGAAGACCGGCGAGGTGCGCGAGAGGTCCGTGTGGCGCTCGGGGGCCGGTGTGCCGGCTCTTCTGCTCGGCATGCTTCTGCTCAGAGGGGTGGACGCTCTGGCGTCCTCCTCCCACAACGTCGTGCTGCCCGTGGTGGCGCACGCCACCCACCCGGGCGAGCCCGCGGTGCTCATGACCCGGTTCTGGGCGGCGTGGGCGGTGGGCACCGTCCTCGCTCACCTGGTGCTGAGACGGAGCCGGGGCGAAGGCGCGTGGAGCGAGCGGGCGTTCGCCCTCGGTACCTGCGCGATGTCGCTCGCGTTCGTGACGGCGTTCCTGGGGCTGCCCGCGCCGGGATTGGTCCTGGCGGCCGCAGCGGCGGGTTTCGCGGACGGCTGGACCGAGATCGTCTACACCTCACGCCTGCAAGCGGCCCCTGACCGGCAGCGCAGCCGGCTCTTCGGGCTGTCCGCCACGGTGGAGCAGGCAGGGTTCGCGGTGGGGGCGGTGGCCGCGGCGGCGGCTCTTGAAGTGCTGCCCGCACCGGTCGTCGTGGGCACCTTCCACGGTGCGGCCATGTGCGGGGCGCTGTTTCTGCTGCTCTGCGCCACCGGCCGGCGCGGCGCAGCAGGGCTGCGGCAATCCACCGAAGAGAACGAAGAAAGGGACTCGTATGGAAGGCATACCGGGGCAGGAACTCTGCCAGGGGCCTGAGCCGGACCGCACCGAGGAAGACGCCGCCGACGCGGTGTCGGCACTGCTGCGGGCCGCTCGGTCGGCTTCCGGGTCCCTCGTCACCGTCGATGCGGACGGCACGACGACCTCGCAGACGTACCCCGAACTGCTCGACGCGGCACGGCGGATGCTCACCGGACTGCGCGAACAAGGATTGCGCCCCGGCCACACGGTGCTGCTGTGCGGGCTGCCGCTGAGCGAGTTCTTCCCTGCCTTCTGGGCCTGTGTGCTCGGCGGTGCACGGCCTGCGGCCATAGCGGAGCACCCTGCTCCCGGCTCGCCGGCCCTCGATCGCCTGCTGCACGCCGCCCGGTTGCTCGACCAGCCTTTGGTGCTCGGCGACGCGGCCGGTGCGGCGGTGTTGGCGCGGACCGCCCCCGCCCTGCGCGTCGCCATCGCCAGGGACTGCCTGAGCGCACTGCCCGCTGACGACCACGTGGAGCCGGACGGGTCCGACACCGCGATGCTGATGCTGTCCTCGGGCAGCACCGGTGTGCCCAAAGCCGCGCGGCTGACGCACGCGGGCCTGGCGGATTTCGCGGCGAGCAGCCGGCGGATCATGGATGTGCGGCCGGACCACACGATGGTGAACTGGCTGCCGGTCGACCACAGCGGTGCCTTCCTGCTGTACCACTTGCTCGCAGTTTTCACGGGCTGCACCAACGTGCACGCGCGGACCGACCGGGTTCTGGCCGAACCGCTGCGCTGGCTCGATCTCCTGGACTCCCACCGGGCGCACCACAGCTGGGCGCCGACGTTCGCCTACCAACTCGTCGCGGACGCGCTGGCAGAGCGGCCGGAGGGGCGCTGGAACCTCGAAGGTCTGAGGACCATGCTGTGCGGGGGCGAGCGGATCGCGCTGCCGGTGCTGCGCCGTTTCCTCGACAGGACGGCCCGGTACGGGCTTCGCGAGGAGCACATCGTTCCCGTATGGGGAATGGCGGAGACGGTCACGGCCGTCACCTACGGCCGGCTCGACCGGCCGGGCACCGTGCACCGGCTGCTCAAGAGCAGCCTCGGCGGGAACGTGACAGCCGCCGACCGGCGAACACCGGAGGACGAGTGCGTCACCTTCGTCGCCTCCGGAGCGCCCGCGCACGGAGTCACCCTGCGAGTCGTGGACGACCGCGGCGAGATCCTGCCCGAGGGCAGGATCGGGCGGCTCCAGGTGCACTCGCCCGCCCGTCTCACACCCGGCTATGTGAACGATCCGGAGGCGGACGCCATAGCCTTCCCCGCAGGGAGGGACTGGCTTGACAGCGGTGATCTGGCCTTCCTGAACGCCGGACAGGTCGTGATCACCGGCCGGAGCAAGGACGTGATCATCCTCAACGGGCACAACCTCTACTGCCATGAGGTGGAGGAAGCGGCCGCCGCCGTCGACGGGGTCCGGCACGGGGACGTGGCAGCCTGCGGGATACCGGACCCGGACAGCGGCACGGAGACCCTGGCCGTGTTCTTCGTCAGCCGCGACGCCGTCGGGAACGCGCGGATCACGGCAGAGGTGAGAGCGGCGTTGTTCACGAGGCTCGGGCTGACCACCGCCCAGGTCCTGCCCGTCCCGCGGGACGAGTTCCCGAGGACGCCCGCGGGAAAGGTGCGCCGGGCCGAGCTCCGCGACCGCCTGATGAGCGGAGGCTTCGGTTCGCAGCCGGCTCACGGTGCCGTGGCGAAGACGGATCACGGCGCTGTGGTGAGGCAGGACCAAGAAGCCGTGGCGAGGCCCGATCACGCAGCCGTGGCGCAGACGGTGCGTGACGAACTCGAGAGCGTGCTGGGGCGCCCGGTGGACATGGACCGGCCGTTCTACGAGCTCGGTCTGACCTCCCTCCTTCTCATACGCCTGCGGACCGGGATCGAGGAGCGGATCGGGAAGCCGGTCTCCCGGACCGCGTTCTTCGAGCACCCGACGGTCCGTGCGCTCGCCGCCCACCTGTCCGCTCCCGGCGCGCCCGCCGGAGGCAGGACAGGGGAGGAACACCCGGGCGGCGCCCCCGCGGCCGACACCGCTGACCGGCGCGTCGCCGTCATCGGGCTGTCGTTGCGCTTCCCGGGGGCGGACTCGCCGGAGCGGTTCTGGGCCAATCTGCGTGACGGCGTGGACAGTGTCCGCGTCTTCAGCGAGGAGGAACTCGCGGCGGCGGGCCTCACCCCCGAGCAGCGGCGCGCCCCGGACCTGGTGCCGGTGGGCGGAGTCCTCGACGGGGCCGAGGAGTTCGACACGGACTTCTTCGGTATGAGCCCCAAGGAGACCGAACTCACGCACCCCGCGCACCGGCTGTTCCTGGAGAGCTGCCACCAGGCGCTGGAGCAGGGAGGGTACGCAGCGGCCGGCCCGGACACGAGAGTCGGGGTGTTCGCGGGCTCGGGCATGAATCTGTACGACCACCAGCAGGCGGCCGGGGCCGGAGCGCCGTCCGGGCCGTACGACGGGGCGGATCCCGTCACCGGTATGCAGTCGGCCGTCGGCAGGCAGCCGGACTTCCTCGCCACCCGGGTCGCCTACCGGCTCGGGCTCACCGGCCCCGCCATCGGTGTGCAGACCGCCTGCTCCACCTCGTTGGTCGCCGTGCACCTGGCGGTCCAGTCCCTGGTGAGCGGTGAGTCGGACCTCGCGCTCGCGGGCGCCGCAGCCGTGCACCTGCCCCAGGAGACCGGCTACCGCAGCCACCCCGGGTCGATCCTGTCGCCCACCGGGCGCTGCCGGGCCTTCGACGCGGAGGCCGACGGCACGGTGGGCGGCAACGGTGTGGCCGCCGTCCTGCTCAAGCGGCTCGACCGGGCGCTGGCCGACGGGGACACCGTGCACGCGGTCATCCTGGGCTCTGCCGTCAACAACGACGGCGCGGGGAAAGTGGGCTTCCACGCGCCGGGCGTCGCGGGGCAGGTCGACGTCGTGCGGCAGGCGCTGCGCGCGGCGTCCGTCCCGGGGGAGTCCATCTCGTACGTCGAGGCGCACGGGACCGGTACGGGGCTCGGAGACCCGGTGGAACTGGAGGCGCTCGGCCGGGCGCTCGGCGAGGACACCGGGCGCACCGGCTTCTGCGCGGTCGGCTCGGTGAAGCCGGGCATCGGGCATCTCGACAGCTGCGCCGGGATGGCCGGGCTCGTCAAGACAGTCCTCATGCTGAGCCACCGCACCCTGGTGCCGACCGTGCACCTGAGCCGCCCCCATCCGGAAATACGGCTGGAAGGCGGCCCGCTGACGCTGGCCACCGAGCTGCGGCCGTGGTCGGTGCCGGACGGTGTGCCGCGCCGGGCCGGTGTCAGCGCGTTCGGCGTGGGCGGCACCAACGCCCATGTGGTGCTGGAGGAGGCCCCGCCCGTGGCCCGGAGGGATGCCTCATCCGAACTGCCCGTGCTCGTACCGGTGTCGGCGTGTGACACCGAGGCCCTGGACGAGTTCACCGGCCTGCTTCGCGACCGGCTGCGGCAGCGGCCGCAGCTCGCGGCCGCCGACGTCGCCGCCACGTTGGCCTACGGCCGGCCGCACCGCCTCGCACGCACCGTGGCCGTGGGGCGCACCGCCGGGGAACTCGCCCTCGCGCTGGAGGAGCCGCGGCCCCGGCCGCCCGCCCCACTCGGGCCGGTCGCTTTCGCCTTCTCCGGGCAGGGCAGCGCACGGCGCGGCATGGCGAGCGGACTGTACGCCGCGTACCCCGCCGCCCGCAGGACGCTCGAGCGGTGCGCGGAGGTCCACGCCGACGAGTTCGGCACCAGGCTGCTGCCCCTCCTCCTGGACGGACCCGTGGGAGAGGACGAGGTCTGGCCCACCGAAACGGCTCAGGCCGCACTGTTCGCCCACCAGGCGGCGCTCGCCGACGTGTGGCGAGCAGCCGGCATCCGCCCCGCGCTGCTGCTGGGCCACAGCGTGGGCGAGTACGCGGCGCTGTACGCAGCCGGTGCCCTGACGCTGGAGGACGGGCTGCGGCTCACAGCACGACGCGGGCGTCTGATGCACACGGCCTGCCCGCCGGGCGGCATGATCGCCGTCCGTGCCGACCGAACCGCTGCGCATCGCATCGCCCGGACCGCGGGTGTGGAACTGGCCGCAGTCAACGGTCCACGCGCCCAGGTGCTCTCGGGTGCGCCGCACGCCCTGGAGGAGGCGGTTCGCCTGCTCGATCAGGAAGGGGTGCGGTGGCGGGCGCTGGCCGTCGACCGGGCCTTCCACTCGGCCACGATCGAACCGGCCCTGAACGAGTTCCGCGCCCATGCGGAGAAGGCCGCCTACAGCCCACTCCGTACTCCGCTGGTGACGTCCGCGGACGGCGAGGTGCGTGACATCGGCTGGACGGTCGACGCGGAGTACCTCTGCCGTCAGGCGCGACAGCCGGTCCGTTTCGACCTGGCCATGGCCGCGGCTGCCGCGCGAGGGTGCGAGGACTTCGTGGAGATCGGGGCAGGTGCCGCACTCACCGGCCTCGGCCGGCACTGCGTGCCCGCGAGCCGCTGGCTGAGCGGGCAGGGAGAGACCGGCGGTGCGGCGGAGCAGGTGCGCGGGCTGCTCACCGGGCTCGGCTCGCTGTACCGCAGGGGAGCCGATCTGGAATGGCGTGTGCTCACTCCCGGCGGAGGCCGGGTGCAACTGCCGGGGCACCCCCTGCGAAGGCGCGCGGTGGCGTCCCCGGTCGTGCGGACGCCCGAACGGCCCGCCGCGCCTCAGGTGTCCGCCGTATCCGACGACCTGCTCTCCGTCGTAAGGCAGCTGACGGCTGACAAGGTCGGCAGGCAGCCGGCAGCGGTCATGCCCGACAGCTCGTTCTTCGAGCTGGGCGCCGACTCGCTCTCGCTGATGGGCATGACGACCGAGCTGGAGGAGCGGTTCGGAGTACGGGTCCCGGTCAGGGAGCTCTTCGACTCGGCCGACACCCCGCGCAGGCTGGCTGAACGCCTGGCGGAGCTACGGGACGGCACGGCGCGGATGCGGGAAGCAGCGGCCCCCGTGGCCACGGGGGTCCGCGCACCCGGGGCGTCCCCGGAACTTCTCGGGGAGCTACGGGACGGCACGGCGCGGATGCGGGAAGCAGCGGCCCCGGTGGCCACGGCGGACCGCGCACCCGGGGCGTCCCCGGAACTCCTCTCTCTGTTCGACCGGCAGCTGCGGCTGGCGGAGCGAGCCGTCGACCACGTGAACGACGTCATCTCACGCCAGCTCGACATGCTTGCGGACACCACCGGGACGCTGCCGCCCGCGGCTGCCCCGGCCCCGCTGCCCTCGGCCCCCATGCACCCGGTTTCGGCTCCCGCATCCCCGGCCCCCGCCCGGGAACCGAACCGGTGTCCCCGTCCCGTGCCGCAGCCCGCCGCCCCCGCCGTGCCCGTACCTCCCGCAGGCTGCGACTTCAGCCTCTACTTCTTCGGCGACTACCCGGAGGACGCGGGCAGCGACAAATACGCCCTGATAATGGAGGCTTCGGACTTCGCCGACCGGCACGGATTCCACGCCCTGTGGTTCCCGGAGCGCCACTTCAACTCCTTCGGCGCGCTCTTCCCGAACCCGTCCGTGCTCGCCGCCGCGCTCGCGGCCAGGACCAGCCGGATCCGGCTGCACGCGGGTTCCGTCGTGCTGCCGCTGCACCATCCGGTCCGGGTGGCCGAGGAGTGGTCGGTCGTCGACAACATCTCCGGCGGCAGGGCCGGGATGTGCGTCGCGAGCGGCTGGCACGCCACTGACTTCGCACTCGCCCCGGAAAACTTCGGCCGGCACCGCGAGGTGATGTACGAGCACCTGGAGACCGTGCGCCGGCTGTGGTCCGGACGGCCGGTGACGACGACGGCGGGCGACGGCCGGTCCGCCGAGATACGGCTGCACCCCCGCCCCGTGCAGGAACAACTTCCCCTGTACGTGGCCGTGGTGGGAAACCCGGACAGTTACCGACGGGCGGCCGCCGAGGGCCTGGGTGTGGTCACCAACCTGATGGCGCAGACCGTCGAGCAACTGGCGGACAACATCGCGCTGTACCGGCGCACCCGTGCCGAGCACGGCCTCGATCCGGCGACGGGCCGGGTGGTGGTGCTGGTGCATACCTACCTCGGCGAGGACGCCGAGCGCGCACGGGCCGAGGCGTACCGGCCGTTCGTCTCCTATCTGCGTTCCTCGCTCTCGCTCTTCGACCAGGTGACCAACAGCCTCGGCTTCGACATCGACCTGGAGAACACCCCCGAGGAGGACGTGGAGTTCCTGCTCGGGCGTGCCTATGACCGCTACTGCGCCTCGCGTGCCCTGATCGGCGACGAACACACGGTCGCCGGGACGGCGCGCCGTCTGCGGGAGGCCGGGGCGGACGAGCTCGCCTGCTTCGTGGACTTCGGCGTACCGAAGGACAAGGTCCTGGCGGCATTGCCCCACCTCGACCGGCTTCGCCGCCGCGAGCAGCCCGAGCCGGGGGAGCGGACGGCTCCCGCGCCGAGGCGCATGCCGCTCACCCCCGCCCAGCGCCGCATCTGGTTCCTGGAACAACTGCACCCCGGGACCCGTATGTACCACGAGCCCAAGGCGATCCGCCTCGACGGCCCCCTGGACGTCACCGCGCTGCGGTGGGCACTGCAACGGGTCGCGGAGCGCCAGCCGGCGTTGCGCACGGTGTTCGGCGACCGCGAAGGGGTGCCCTACCAGGAGGTACTGGACCGCGTACAGCTCGACTGCCCGGTCGACGACCGCACAGGGGTGACGGAGGAGGAGGCGCTGCGCGCCGCTCTGGCCGCCGAAGGGGACCGAGTCCTCGACCTGGGCACCGGACCGCTGGTGAGTGCCCGGCTGCTGCGCCTGTCGGAAGAGCGGCACCTGCTCTTCCTGACGGCCCACCACATCGTCTTCGACTCCTCCTCCACGGTGGTGCTGGTCCGGGACCTCGCCGCCTGCTACCGGGCCCGGTCACAGGGCGGCTCCGGGCTGCCGCCCCTGCCGGAGCTGCCCCCGGCCGCCTCGCCGGACCCCGCCGGACTCGCGGCGTCCGTGGACTTCTGGCGCACCGAGCTGGCCGGCGCCCCCGACCTCGACCTGCCCACCGACCGGCCCCGTCCACCGGTCCGGTCCGGGGCCGGTGCGAGCCTCACCCACGCTCTGGACGCCGACCTGGTCGGCAGGCTGCATACGTTCGCCGCCGCCCACCGCGCCACCCTCTTCATGACCCTGACCAGCGCCATCGGCGCGACTCTCGGCCGGTTCGCGGGGCAGCAGCACGTATTGCTCGGTACCGCCGTCGCTGCTCGCCCTG
>NZ_DATMVN010000790.1:0-7931 GCF_035563135.1 Streptomyces sp. | reverse complement strand
CCGCCTGGGCCGCTGCCCGGCCGCACCGGTCCGCCAGCCACTGCGCGGCCCAGGGGGGCGGCTCCTGGTCCTGCTCAAGCATCGGGGCGCCGGAGGCGACGAGGAGCGACAGCCCCAGGACATGCGCGCAAGGGGGCCTCTCGGAAGTACAACTGCAGCTGTACGCGGGCCCGTTCGCGTCGATCAGCGTACGGTGCGGTGCGTTGCCGCCATCCGTGCACAGCCCCCATGCGATACCCGCACCGCCGTGACCCGCACCTGACCACGCGCGCTCCGAACCGAGCGCGCGGCCGCTCGCGCGTGACTTGTCGTCAGGAGCGAGGCCCAGCACCCGCTCCATCGCCCGGCGTGCCGCCTGGTCGGCGGAGCGGCGGGCTTCTTCCCCGTGGGACAGCACCATGGGACCGACGGTAAGGCGTGCCACTGACAATCGGCTTCGGCTGCCGATTCCGCCCGTTCCGTACTGCCTTGACCGCTTCGCTTCCGTGCGCTTTTCTGCGAAGCGGAGAGTTCTGCGAAGCAGAGCATTCGGCGAACAGAACCGGGGGGTTTCCATGAACCGCATCACGAGCACCACCCGCACCATCCGTGCCGCCGTGGCGGCATCGGCCGTCTGCGCCCTCGCACTCGGCCTCGGTGCCTGCTCAGACGAGGCTGTCGACGCCGTCGACAGGGCCACGGACGAGACGTACGAGGTGACCTACGAAGTCACCGGTACGAGCGCCGACGAGATCCAGTTCCACGGGGGCGGGGGCAAGGCCATGGAGCCCGAGATCGAGTCGGTCGAGTCGCCCGCGCTGCCCTGGAGGAAGACCGTCACCCTGCGCGGAATCATGCCGCCGGCGGTCATGCCGGTCGCACCGGACGCGGGTGCGGCTGACCTCGCCTGCACCATCACGTACAAGGGTGAGGTCATCGAGGAGGTGAAGGGCGAGAAGCTCCTCACGAGCGGCGGATGCGTCGCGGTCTCGCCCGTCACGGGCTGACTTCCCGTCCGGTCCCCCGATCGGCCCCGGCCATGTGCCGGGACCGATTGTCAGTGCCATGGTGCACGGTGGAAACCGCATCGGATCGACCGATCCGGAGGGGGATCCATGACCGTGCCCGTACAGACCGACGCAGTCGGCGGCGAAGCCCTGAGGCCGCACGCCGAGCATGCCTTCGCCGACGAGCTCAAGGCGCTCGCCGCCGCTGACGACCGTCCCAGGCCCGCCCGTTGGAAGCTCTCACCATGGGCCGTCTCCACCTATCTGCTCGGTGGCACGCTCCCGGACGGCACGCTGATCACACCGAAGTATGTGGGCCCGCGCCGCCTCGTCGAAGTCGCTGTCACCACGCTCGCCACCGACCGGGCCCTGCTGCTCCTCGGCGTTCCGGGGACCGCCAAGACGTGGGTGTCCGAACACCTCGCCGCGGCCGTCAGCGGGGACTCGACCCTGCTCGTCCAGGGAACAGCGGGTACCCCCGAGGAAGCCGTCCGCTACGGGTGGAACTACGCGCAGCTGCTGGCCCACGGACCCAGTCGCGACGCGTTGGTGCCGAGCCCTGTCATGCGGGCCATGGCCGAGGGCATGACCGCCCGTGTGGAGGAACTCACCCGTATTCCCGCCGATGTGCAGGACGCGCTCATCACGATCCTGTCGGAGAAGACACTTCCCGTCCCGGAGCTGGGGCAAGAGGTGCAGGCGGTGCGGGGGTTCAACCTCGTCGCCACGGCGAACGACCGCGACCGCGGGGTCAACGAGCTCTCCGGCGCACTGCGCCGCCGGTTCAACACCGTCGTGCTGCCGCTGCCCGCGACATCTGAGGCAGAGGTGGACATCGTGTCCCGGCGGGTGGCCCAGATCGGGCATTCGCTCGATCTGCCCCCGGCTCCCGACGGCATGGCCGAGATCCGGCGCGTCGTCACGGTCTTCCGTGAACTGCGCGACGGCCTCACCACGGACGGCCGCACCAAGATCAAGTCGCCGTCCGGGACGCTGTCCACGGCCGAGGCCATCTCCGTCATCACCGAAGGCCTCGCGCTCGCCGCTCACTTCGGCGACGGAGTCCTGCGGCCGGGGGACGTGGCGGCAGGCATCCGCGGGGCAGTGGTCCGTGACCCCACGGCCGACCGCGTGGTCTGGCAGGAGTACGTGGAGACCGTCGTCAGGGAGCGGGACGGCTGGAAGGACTTCTACCGCGCCTGCCGTGAGGCCGCCGAATGACTCCCCGCGCCGGAGGCACCACTGCTCCCGGAGGGCCGCTGCTGCTGGGGGTGCGCCACCACGGTCCGGGCTCCGCCCGTGCGGTCCTGGCCGCCCTGGAATCCGCACGGCCGAGTGCCGTGCTCGTCGAAGGGCCGCCCGAGGGCGATGGGCTGCTGTCGCTTGCCGCGCACAGCCGGATGCGTCCGCCGGTCGCGCTGCTCGCCCACGCCGTGGACGACCCGGGGCGCGCCGCGTTCTGGCCGCTGGCCGGCTTCTCGCCCGAGTGGGTGGCGATCCGCTGGGCATCGGCGCACGGGGTCCCCGTGCGCTTCGTCGACCTGCCCGCCGCGCACTCACTGGCGCTGGCGGAGCAGCGGGAGGGCGCACCGGAGGGCGTCCGGGCCATCGATCCGATCGGGATCCTCGCCGGGGCCGCGGGGTACGACGACCCCGAGCGCTGGTGGGAGGACGTCGTCGAACACCGTGCGGCGGACGGGCGGCCGGCAGACCCGCTCGCCCCCTTCGCCGCGCTCGCCGAGGCGATGACGGCGCTGCGCGAGGCGTACGGGGACGGCGGACATCCGCAGGACGCGGTGCGGGAAGCCTGTATGCGCCTCCGGATGCGCACGGCCCGTAAGGAGTTCGGCGACGGCATCGCCGTGGTCTGCGGCGCGTGGCACGTGCCCGCGCTCACGGCGAGGAGGACGGTCGCCGCCGACCGGGCGCTCCTCAAGGGGATGCCCAAGGTGAGGACGGAGCTGACCTGGGTGCCCTGGACCCATCGCAGGCTCGCCCGGTACAGCGGATACGGCGCGGGGATCGAGTCGCCCGGCTGGTACGAGCACCTCTTCGGCGCCCCCGACCGGCCCGTCGAGCGCTGGATGACGAAGGTGGCCGGCCTTCTGCGCGGCACGGACAGGACCGTGTCCTCCGCGGATGTCATCGAGGCCGTCAGGCTGGCAGGGACGCTGGCCGCCCTGCGCGGCCGCCCGGCGGTCGGCCTGGACGAAGCCACCGACGCGGTCAGGGCCGTCATGTGCGAGGGGTCCGATGTGCCGCTCGCCCTGGTGCGGGACCGGCTCGTCGTCGGCGAGGTCCTCGGTGAGGTCCCGGACACCGCCCCGGCCGTCCCCCTCCAGCGTGATCTGGACAAGCAGCAGCGCACGCTGCGGCTCAGGCCCGAGGCGGAGAGGCGCGAGCTGGAGCTCGATCTGCGCAAGGACACCGACGCCGCCCGCAGCAGACTGCTGCACCGGCTGCGGCTCATCGGAGTGCACTGGGGCGAACCCGCAGCGGGCCGGGGCAGCACGGGCACGTTCCGCGAGAGCTGGCGGCTGCACTGGGAGCCCGAACTCTTCGTCCGGATCGCCGAGGCCGGGGTGTGGGGCACCACCGTGCTCGGCGCCGCGACCGCCAGGGCCGAGGCGGACGCCGTTTCGGCGGCGTCGCTCGCCGGGGTCACCGCGCTGGCCGAGCAGTGCCTCCTGGCCGGCCTGCCGGAAACCCTGCCCGTCGTGATGAGGGCCCTCGCCGACCGGGCCGCCCTCGACGCGGACGTCGGACACCTGGCCGACGCGCTGCCCGCCCTGGCCCGCTCCCTGCGGTACGGGGACGTACGGTCCACCGACACCGCGGCCCTGGGAGAGGTGGCCGTCGGCCTCGCCGAGCGCGTCTGCGTAGGTCTGCCGTCCGCCTGCACCGGCCTCGACGCGGACGCCGCCGATGAGGCGCGGCGCCGGGTGGACGGCGTGCACACCGCGATCGGACTGCTCGCCGGGGCCGTTCGGGCAGGCGGACTGCCCGAGCGGTGGGCCGGGGTCCTGCACAGGCTGTCCG
Organism: Streptomyces sp.; assembly: GCF_035563135.1. Taxonomy (GTDB): domain Bacteria; phylum Actinomycetota; class Actinomycetes; order Streptomycetales; family Streptomycetaceae; genus Streptomyces. The sequence continues at coordinate 3,906 of NZ_DATMVN010000790.1, read as the reverse complement.
TCAGGGACGCGGTCGCCGGTGTGATCCGGGGGCGTGCCACGCGACTGCTCCTGGACGACGGGCGGCTGGCCGGAAGCGAGGCCGCGCGCCTGATGGGACTGGCACTCTCGCCCGGCACCGCACCGGCCGACGCGGCGGCCTGGATCGAGGGCTTCATCGGAGGGGCGGCGGGTGGTGGCCTGCTGCTCGTCCACGACGAGCGGCTCCTCGGGCTGGTCGACACCTGGCTGACGGGCATACCGGCCGACGCGTTCGCCGGCGTACTGCCCCTGGTGCGCCGCACGTTCTCGGCCTACGAGCCGGGTGTACGACGCACGCTGGGTGAGCTCGTCCGCCGCGGAACGGAGCCCGCGAGGACGCACGGGGAGGGTGTGCCGGCCGCACCCGGCTTCGGTGAAGGACTCGACGAGGAGCGGGCGGACGCCGTGGTCCCGGTGGTCAGGCTGCTGCTCGGCCTCGGCGCCCCGGCGGAGCGGGCGGCGGCCCGATGACCACGGACCGGGCGGACATGGAGGAGGAGAAGACGGTGGACGCGGTTCCTGCCGAGGACGAGCGGCTGCGGCGCTGGCGCATGGTGCTCGGCGCGGACGGCGCCGGGGGCACCGGGCACGCGCTCGACGGACGCGACGCGGCGATGGACGAAGCACTGACCGCTCTGTACGACGGGGGGAGGAAGCCGGGCGGCCGAGGCGGCACCGGGCGCTCTGCGGGGCTCGGGGCATCCGCCCCGGCGATGGCCCGCTGGCTCGGTGACATCCGTACGTACTTCCCGGCCTCCGTCGTCCAGGTCATGCAGCGTGACGCGATCGACCGCCTCGGGCTCTCCGCCCTGCTGCTGGAGCCGGAGATGCTGGAGGCCGTCGAACCCGACGTCCATCTGGTCGGCACCCTGCTCTCGCTCGGCAAGGCCATGCCGGAGACGACGAGGGAAACGGCCCGGGCCGTCGTACGCAAGGTCGTCGAGGACCTGGAGCGCCGGCTGGCCACCCGTACGAGGGCGACGCTCACCGGCGCCCTCGACCGCTCGGCCAGGTCGGGCCGGCCACGTCACCGCGACATCGACTGGGACCGCACGATCCGGGCCAACCTCAGGAACCACGTGACCCTCCCCGGCCGTGGAGCGGCCGGCACGGTGATACCCGAGCGGCTCATCGGGTACGGGCGCACGGACCGGTCCGTGAAGAAGGACGTCATCCTCTGCGTCGACCAGTCGGGGTCCATGGCCGCCTCCGTCGTCCACGCCTCGGTCTTCGGCGCGGTGCTCGCCTCGATGCGGACCCTGGCGACCCGGCTCGTGGTGTTCGACACGGCTGTCGTCGATCTCACCGACCAGCTCGACGATCCGGTCGACGTCCTGTTCGGCACGCAGCTCGGCGGCGGCACGGACATCAACCGCGCGCTGGCCTACTGCCAGTCCAGGATCACCCGTCCGGCGGACACCGTAGTCGTCCTCATCAGCGATCTCCACGAGGGAGGGATCCGCGACGAGATGCTGGAACGGGCCGCCGCGATGAAGGCGTCCGGTGTGCAGTTCGTGACGCTGCTCGCGCTCTCCGACGAGGGCACGCCCTCCTACGACCGGCAGCACGCCGCCGCGCTGGCGGAGCTCGGCGCCCCGGCCTTCGCCTGCACCCCGGATCTCTTCCCCGAGGTCATGGCCGCGGCGATCGAGAAACGGCCCCTGCCGATACCGGACACCGGCCGGTGACCTGACGGTGCGGCCCCACGGCCCGTGCGGGAGCTCCGGCCACGGACGTTCCGGCCGCGGGGCGTCCTGTCCGGCCCGTGGGCGTGCGTTTTGTCCTTCGCACCCCGGTCACCAGCGCGGTCTGTGACCGGTATCACCGCTCAGGTGTGATGTGCAATTTAGGGTCCGGCGCGGCGCGGGGATAACCTGCCGGATGGACATGCCGCGTACCCGGTCACCGTGTGCGCCTCCCTAGTGACTGCGCAGTCACGTTGCCCTCGCGGCACGCCCACGCAGAAAACCAACCGCGAGACCACTAAAAGGGACGGACGCGCGTGGACCTGTTCGAGTACCAGGCGAGGGACCTCTTCGCCAAGCACGGTGTACCGGTGCTGGCCGGTGAAGTCATCGACACGCCTGAGGCAGCCCGCGAGGCGACCGAGCGGCTGGGCGGCAAGTCGGTCGTCAAGGCGCAGGTGAAGGTCGGCGGCCGCGGCAAGGCCGGCGGCGTCAAGCTGGCCGGCACCCCCGACGAGGCGGTCGCCCGGGCGACCGACATCCTCGGCATGGACATCAAGGGCCACACGGTCCACAAGGTGATGATCGCCGAGCTGTCCCCGGAGATCGAGGCGGAGTACTACGTCTCGTACCTCCTCGACCGCACCAACCGCACCTTCCTCGCCATGGCGTCGGTGCAGGGCGGCATGGACATCGAGGAGGTCGCGGAGAAGACCCCCGAGGCCCTCGCGAAGGTCCCGGTCAACGCCGTCGACGGCGTGGACATCGAGAAGGCCCGCGAGATCGTGGCCCAGGCGAAGTTCCCGGCCGAGGTGGCCGAGGGTGTCGCCGAGGCCATGGTGACCCTGTGGGACACCTTCGTCGCCGAGGACGCGCTCCTCGTCGAGGTCAACCCGCTGGTGAAGACCAAGGACGGCCGCATCCTGGCGCTGGACGGCAAGGTGTCTCTCGACGAGAACGCCGACTTCCGTCAGCCCGACCACGAGGCGCTCGAGGACAAGGACGCGGCCAACCCGCTCGAGGCCGCCGCCAAGGCCAAGAACCTCAACTACGTCAAGCTCGAGGGCGAGGTCGGCATCATCGGTAACGGTGCCGGTCTGGTCATGTCGACCCTGGACGTCGTCGCGTACGCCGGTGAGAAGCACGGCAACGTGAAGCCCGCCAACTTCCTCGACATCGGTGGCGGCGCCTCCGCCGAGGTCATGGCGAACGGCCTCGAGATCATCCTCGGCGACGCGGACGTCAAGTCCGTCTTCGTCAACGTCTTCGGTGGCATCACCGCCTGCGACGAGGTCGCCAACGGCATCGTCCAGGCCCTGGAGCTGCTCAAGTCCAAGGGCGAGGACGTCACCAAGCCGCTGGTCGTGCGCCTCGACGGCAACAACGCGGAGCTGGGTCGCAAGATCCTCTCCGACGCCAACCACCCGCTCGTACAGCGCGTGGACACCATGGACGGCGCGGCCGACAAGGCCGCCGAGCTCGCCGCGGCTGCGAAGTAAGGGACGAGGGACTCCAACACCATGGCTATCTTCCTCACCAAGGACAGCAAGGTCATCGTCCAGGGGATGACCGGCGCCACGGGCATGAAGCACACCAAGCTCATGCTGGCCGACGGCACCAACATCGTCGGTGGCGTGAACCCGCGCAAGGCGGGCACCTCCGTCGACTTCGACGGCACCGAGGTACCCGTGTTCGGGTCCGTCGCCGAGGCGATGGAGAAGACCGGCGCCGACGTGTCCGTCCTCTTCGTGCCGCCGGCCTTCGCGAAGGCCGCCGTCGTCGAGGCGATCGACGCCGAGATCCCGCTGGCCGTCGTGATCACCGAGGGCATCGCCGTGCACGACTCGGCCGCCTTCTGGGCGTACGCCGGTTCGAAGGGCAACAAGACCCGGATCATCGGCCCGAACTGCCCCGGTCTGATCACCCCCGGTCAGTCCAACGCCGGCATCATCCCGGGCGACATCACGAAGCCGGGCCGCATCGGCCTGGTCTCGAAGTCCGGCACGCTGACGTACCAGATGATGTACGAGCTCCGTGACATCGGCTTCTCGTCGGCCGTCGGTATCGGTGGCGACCCGGTCATCGGCACGACGCACATCGACGCGCTCGCCGCGTTCGAGGCCGACCCCGACACCGACCTGATCGTCATGATCGGTGAGATCGGCGGCGACGCCGAGGAGCGCGCGGCGGACTTCATCAAG
>NZ_DATMVN010000789.1:0-2911 GCF_035563135.1 Streptomyces sp. | reverse complement strand
TCCTGCACTCTGCCGCCGCCGGCGGCCGCATAGCGGCGCGCGATCCCGGTCCCCTCGGCGAGGTAGTAGTCATCGGCCCGGCCCCGGCCGGCCTCCACGTAGTGCCGGGCCGCCGAAGGAGCGCCGGCGTAGATCTTCATTCCGCCGTGCATTTATCAACGCCATCAAACAATGACCAACACGCCACCCCCAGAAACGGCACTGGTCCCCGCGAGCGGAGCCCGGACTACCAATATTGGTAGCATATGCGCCGTCTTCTGGTGAAGGCTTGGGTGATTATGACCAGGACTGGCTGTAGTGGATTTATTGTAACGCGCGGGTCGCGCTTCCGAATGGTGTTGGTGATCGCTGGATTGTGGGCTCGCAGGTGCAGGAGATGTGTCCATGTTGATCTTGGGCGACACCGGAAGGGCGTAGACGAGGTCCGAGGTGGTCCCGACTCCCTCGGGCAGGCTGGCGGCCGCGCCCGGGTGGGTCTTGTCCAGCTCGCGGGCCAGCGCGGTGAGCTGTGCTTCGGCGTCGAGGACCGAGTCGGCGTGGTAGGTGGCGCGCATCCGCTTGGCCACGGTCGAGCGCAGCCGCTCGGGCAACCGGTCGCGCACGTTGCGGATCTTGTGCAGCTGGCAGCGACCGAGCACCGGGTGGTCAAAGACGTCGAGCACCGCCCGGCGTAGCGCCTTTGCCTCGTCGATGACCACCAGGATGGGCGGGTGATGTCCAGGCCGCGGTCGCGCAGGCCGGTGAGCAGGTCGGTGACGTGCGGTAGGGGTCGGGCGTCCGCCAGGACACCACCTGCGCTGTTGGCCTGGAGACGATCACCGACACCGGAACGCTGCCGGACCCTGCCACGCTGGCTGCGCGCCGACGGCTGATCGTCTCCGCAGCCCTGGTCGGCGCCTCGTGCGACGCCAGCCCGCCCGGGGCGGTCGGCCGCCGCCATCGCGCCCTGGCCCGCCGCCTCGATGACTACCTGCGCTTCGCCGGCGACCTGCGAGTTCCTTTTGACAACAACGCCGCGGAAAGGGACATCCGCATGGCGAAGATCAAGCAGAAGGTGTCCGGGTGCATGCGCACCCTCGCCGGCGCCCTGGACTTCGTCGCCTTGCGCTCCTGCCGAGCCACCGCCGCCAAGCACGGCCGCCGACCCTTCGACGTCCTAACCGAACTGGTTAGCGTAAACGCAGGATCCCAGTGACGAGCTGAACAGTTACGTCAGGCTACAGTGCACCATGGCAGAGGTACGACATACATACTGCGACCAGTGTGGACACAAGTCAGGCTTCACAAGATTCTGTCCCCAGTGTGGCACGCCGGGAACGGATCGTCCATATACCCCGAGTGCGCTACGACCCGGTTACTGCCCCGGCTGCGGTGAAGAATATTCGACTGTAACGTCTAAGTACTGCTCGGTGTGTGGCGTGCCGCGCTCAGGGAATACACCGGACAACGCGGAACCTTACTGCTGCAGTTGCGGAAGGCAGATAGCAACTGCCTCATCCGAGTACTGCTCCCACTGTGGAGGGAAGGTGCTCTATCGGTGATGGTCTCTCATTGTGTCCGTGAACTAGACCCCTGGCCGGGAGTGGCGTAGTTGGGCCCGGCGTCAGCGGTACAGGTGGCCCCTTCGGAGCCCAGGCCGCGGTCTCCTCGGTGTCGGGCTGGTCGGCGGAGCGTGGGAGTGGTACCGGTGCGCCGGCGGCGCTGAGCGTGTCGAGCGGCTCGGTGGGTGCCTGCCGGTTGGCCCGGCCGGTGGCCGCCGAGAAGGCATGCTCCGCGGCGGCCGCCGTCGTGTCCGGGGGAACCACGAGGAAGTCCAGCCGGCCGCGGCTCGAGTCACCGGTCATGTTCAGCAGCTGCCGGTCGAGGTTTCGGAACCAGCCGAGGCGGATGGTCCGGCCGTCCGCGTCCAGCCGCTGCGGCGCGGGTCTCCAGAGGTCGGGGTTGTAAGCCACCCGCGCGACCCTGATCCCCCGACGGTCCAGCTCCTCGACCAAAGCAGGCAACTCCTGGGTCAGGTCCCGTGTCCGGGGCCACCACGCGCCGTCCAACGTGGTACGTACGGCCGGTGGGTCGATTAGAGCGAGGCGGACCGAGCCCCCGTCGGCGCCATCGGCCGGTGCGAGTGCTGACCGCGTCGCTGTGTCCTCAACGCCCACCGAGGGTCTCCGCGGTCGGCGGGTGACTCGGATGGTCGTCACGACCGCACGGTTCCGAGTCGAGGAGACGTCTGTGTGCTCGTGAGCCGCAACGGAGGGACCGCCGATCTCCCTCCGGTAGCGGAGGGGCATGACGCCGAACTGGCGTCACTGGTCAACTTGCGCTCATCCGGGTCCCCGGGACCGGTCGAGCTGCCGTCAGTTCGCATGCCACGGGCATTCGGACCCTTCCGGGGCGGACGGATGGTTCGCGGTGATGCGGTGCGTCGCGCTCTGCGGCGGATCGTCGAAGCCCGGCACGGTGCTCGTCGCTGCCGGACCACCGAGCGGCTGCTCAGTGTCCCGGAAGCTGGGCGCAGCCAGATCGGGCGCATGGTGCCGGCAGAGGCAGTGTGCCGCGCTGGTCGGGTGGCTCATCCGGATGCACGAGTGATGTGCTGGGGGACATGGCAAAGGTGCTGAGGATGGCCGGGACGGACCTCGTGTGGGAACTGGACGACTCCGTCGATCTCGCAAGTCGCGCCAAGGAGATCGTGACGGCTCGGGCGAGCAACCAGTTCGTGACGCTGATGGCGCGGCTGCCAGGCCAGCGCGAGCTCGCCTACGTGACCCTTGCACCCGGACAGCTCGCCTGGTGGTCACTCGGCGAGGAGAGCGATCCGAGCGCGATGGGGTGGGGCCAGTGAGTTCCTGAGAGTCCGAACGCCGGCTCGACATGGAGACCCTGTCGAGGACGCCGCAGGACGGGCAAGCCC
>NZ_DATMVN010000788.1:0-8289 GCF_035563135.1 Streptomyces sp. | reverse complement strand
GGACGCCATGAGCTGTGCGTATCCGGCGATGGAGGCCAGCGGGGTGCGGAGCTCATGGCTGGCGTCCGCGAGGAGGCGGCGCATGCGGTCCTCGGTGCGCTGTCTTTCGGCGAGTGACGTCTCCACGTGGTCGATCAGGTGATTGAGCGCGACGGCGACCTGACCGGCTTCCGTACCGGGATCGGTGTCGTGTGCGGGGACGCGGCTGAGCCCCGTGACCTCGCCCCGGTCCAGAGGCACCCGGGCGGCCTCGGCGGCGGTCGCGGCGACCCTGCGGAGGGGGCGCAGCTGACGCCGCACCACCACCGCGCAGACACAGCCCGCAACCGCGAGCCCGACCCCGGCGATCACCGCCTCCGCCGCCATCAGGCGGCCCGTCATGCGCTGCACGTCGGTCATGGGAAGCCCCGTGATCACCGAAGCCCCGTCGTCGCCCACCGCGGTCAGCCGGTACTCACCGAGACCGGGAACCACCCGGGTATGCAGGGAGCCGTCCACAGAGATCCCGCTCAGAGCCTCCTGCTGCGCGGCGGAGAGCACGCGCAGGCTGCCGTCGCCGGTCACCACACCGGCGGCGGGCACATGGTTCGAGGAGTCGATCCGGGCCCCGAGCGTTCCGACCGGTTGGCCGGGCAGCCCGAGGAAACCCAGATACGTGAGACCGCCGGTCCGCAGGCGCAGGGCCGCCTGGTGCCGCTCGGCGGCTTCGGTGACACGCTGGTCGAGGTCCGCGCGCAGGTACTCGCTCTGCGTGAACACGGTCGTGAACGACATGGCGGCGCACACGGTGGCCAACAGCACGGACATGGAGACGACCAGGCGCGTCCGCAGGGTTCTGCCGCGTGTACGGGCCCTCGCTCGCCGGCCGAGCCGCGTCAGCATGGCCCGTCGTCCGCACCCCGGATCACGTAACCGACTCCGCGCACTGTCTGGATCATCGGGGCCCGGCCCTTGTCGATCTTCGAGCGCAGGCCGTAGATGTACACCTCGACGAGGTTCCCCTCACCGTCGAACGAGCTGTTCCAGACGTGTTCGAGGAGCTGCGCCTTGCTGAACACCCGCCGGGGCGAGCCCATCAGGAACCACAACAGGTCGAACTCCTTGGCTGTGAGCGAGACAGGCGTCGAACCCCGCCACACCTCACGGCTTCGTTCGGACATCACCAGATCGCCCAGCCTCCGCACGGAACCGTCCGCAACCGGCACCTTGTTGCCCGCCCCTGAGCGACGCAGCAGTCCGCGCAGCCGCAACAGCACCTCTTCGAGGGAGAAGGGCTTGGTCACATAGTCGTCCGCTCCCGCCGACAGGCCTTCCAGACGATGCCCGAGCGCGTCCCGGGCGGTGAGCATGAGGACGGGGAGTTCCTCGTTCTCGTACCGCAGCCGCCGCAGGACACTCAGGCCGTCGAGGTCGGGCAGCATCCAGTCGAGGACCACGGCGTGCGGGTCACACTCGCGCGCGAGCCGTACGGCACCATGCCCGTCCGCCGCGGTGAAAGGCTGCCATCCCGCATCGGCGACGGAGACAGCCAGTACCTCCGCCAGTTCCGGCTCGTCATCGATGATCAGCACGCGGATGGTGCTGTCCTGCGCAGCGCCTCGGTGAGACATGGTCCCGCCCCTTCCTGGGATGCTGTCGGCACATGTGCGCACGCAAACCGGGCCGGCGCCTGCCGGCCGCGTCGCGCATCCGGGGCGCGCGATCTCGTCCCGGCGGCCGGCCGCTGTGGTGATCACCGGAATCCGGATCCCGACCTCGGGTCTCCACGCCCGGACTGAAGTCCCACGCCGGATCGGCACTTCCGCACCGGCCCGCGCAACCTACTGTACGAAGCTCGGTTCGGTGCCAGGACACCGGAGCCCGCACGGCGACAGCGCCGCCACAGAGCCTTCACATCTGCTCCCTGTTCACGGTGGTGCACGCGTCACCGAAGGGCGCGACGGTTGGCACGGCGAGTACCTGCGCCGCCGGCAGCAGCCGCGAGGTGGCTGAGCGGATGTTCGTCAGTCACCGGACAGTGGAGTACCACCTGCGCAAGGTCCCACGAAGCTGCAGATCAGCTCGCGGGCCGAGCCCGCCCAGCGTCTGGAACGGCCATTCGATGGCGGAGGGCTTGCGGTCCGTCGGTGAGTCTCCGCTCCGCAGGCGTACTGCCGCGCCACCAGGGCAGCGATGGCCACGTCCGGCCGGGTGAGGACGAGAAGCGCTCGTCGCGGATGGCGCCGGCGAATCTGGCGGGGTGGAGCCGCCTACGACGACGCAGGCGGAGCCACCGAGCTGTGTCCACGACGGTGATCACACGATGCGCCGGACGATGTCGACCGTGCGGGCGAGATGGGGTTCGGTCCGGTCGGAACGATGGGCGACGGCGAGGTCGACCGTCGCGGCGGGGCTGACCAGCGGCCGGTAGGCGACACCGTCGAGAGCCAGCGCGGTCACCGGCTCGGGGACGATCGCGACGCCGAGCCCACCGGCGACCAGGGTGATCAGGGTGGAGGTCTCACCGACCTCGTGCCTGACGTGCACGTCGATGCCGGCATCGCGGAAGAGGCCGAGCACCACGCCGTACATGACCGAACGCTGGCCGGCGGAGTGCACGATGAGGTCGGCCTGCCGCAGGTCGGTGACCCGCACCTCCCGGTGACCGGCCAGCTCGTGGACCGCCGGGAGGGCGACCACGAGACGGTCACGCCGCAGGGGCACCACCGTGAGGGAGGGGTCGGCCACGGTCGGGCGGAGCAGCGCGACGTCGATGGCGCCCGTCCGCAGGGCCTCCATCTGGTCAGGGGCGAGCATCTCGCCACGGAAGGAGAAGTCGACCCCGGGGAGTTCGGCGGCAAGGTGGCTGGAGAGCGGTGGCAGCAGGCTGTACGTCGCCGAACCGACGCAGCCGATCGCCAGATGACCCACCGATCCGGCGGCCACCCGGCGGGCCTCGTGCGCCGCGTCGTCCACGTCCGCCAGGATCGTGCGCGCTCTCACCAGATAACTGCGGCCCGCATCGGTGAGCTCGACCCGTCGCGTCGTGCGGTGCAGGAGTTCCACACCCAGGTCCACCTCCAGCCGGCGGATCGACTGCGACAACGGCGGCTGCGCCATGCGGAGCCGGTCGGCCGCCCGGCCGAAGTGGCGCTCCTCGGCCACGGTGACGAAGTACCGCAGCTGACGGAGATCCATATGTTCCTCATATCAATTGGGCAGGATATTGATACTTCACCGTATCGCTGACCGGGCATACCGTCCTGAGCATGAGTTCTTTCATCTATTCCGCCCTGCGCACCCCCTTCGGCCGCTTCGGTGGCGCCTTGGCCGGCGTCAGACCCGACGATCTGGCCGCCGACGTCATCGAGGCGCTGCTCGCCAGGGCGCCCGGGCTGGACCGGGCAGCTGTCGACGAGGTGGTCTGGGGCAACGCGAACGGCGCGGGGGAGGAGAACCGCAACGTCGGACGGATGGCCGCGCTCCTCGCCGGCCTGCCGACCAGCGTTCCGGGCAGTACGGTCAACCGCCTGTGCGGCTCGTCACTGGACGCCGCCATGATCGGCTCGCGCGCGATCGAGACCGGTGACGCCGACATCGTCCTGACCGGCGGTGTCGAGTCGATGACGCGTGCTCCCTGGGTGCTCCCGAAGCCGGCCAAGGGCTTCCCGGCAGGGGACCTCGCGGCGGTCTCGACCACGCTGGGCTGGCGGCTGGTCAACCCGCGCATGCCGAAGGAGTGGACGGTCAGCCTCGGTGAGGCCAACGAACAGCTGCAGGAGAAGTACGCGGTCAGCCGGGAGCGGCAGGACGAGTTCGCCGTCCGCTCCCACCGGCTCGCAGCAGCCGCCTGGGACGAGGGCTTCTACGACGACCTCGTCACTCCCCTCGACGGCCTCGCCCGTGACGAGGGCGTCCGTCCGGACTCGTCGGTCGAGAAACTGGCCGGGCTCAAGCCGAGCTTCCGCAAGGACGGCACCATCACCGCCGGCAACGCCTCCCCGCTCAGTGACGGCGCGTCCGCCGTACTTCTGGGATCGGAGGCTGCCGCCGAGCGGATCGGCCTCGAGCCGGTCGCCCGCATCGCGGGCCGGGGCACGTTCGCGCTCGACCCCCAGGCGTTCGGCTACGCCCCGGTCCAGGCGGCCGAGAGGGCGTTGAAGCGGGCGGGCATCACCTGGGGACAGGTCGGCGCGGTGGAGCTCAACGAGGCCTTCGCGGTGCAGTCGCTGGTGTGCGTCGACGCGTGGGGCATCGCCCCGGAGATCGTCAACACCAAGGGGGGCGCGATCGCGCTCGGCCATCCGCTCGGGGCCAGTGGCGGCCGCATCCTCGGCACGCTGGCCAAGGTGCTCCGTGAGCGTAATGAGCGATGGGGCGTCGCCGCCATCTGCATCGGCGTGGGACAGGGCATGGCAGTGGTTCTCGAGAACACGGAGGTGCACGCGTGAGCAGGGCCGAGATCCTGGACACGGTCGACGAGGCGGTCTCCGGCGTCGAGGACGGCAGCACGGTCCTCGTCGGAGGGTTCGGCATGGCCGGAATGCCGTTCGATCTCATCGACGGACTGATCCGGCAGGGCGCGAAGGACCTGACCATCGTGTCCAACAACGCCGGCAACGGCGAGGTGGGGCTCGCGGCGCTGCTGAAGGCGGGCCGGGTGCGGAAGGTGATCTGCTCCTTCCCCCGGCAGAGCGACTCCTACGTCTTCGACGAGCTCTACCGGGCCAAGAAGATCGAACTCGAGGTCGTCCCGCAGGGCAGCCTCGCCGAGCGGCTGCGCGCGGCCGGTGCCGGCATCGGTGCGTTCTACTGCCCCACGGCCGTCGGGACGCCGCTGGCCGAGGGGAAGGAGACGCGCACGATCGACGGACGTGACCACGTGCTCGAATACCCGATCAAGGGTGATGTCGCGCTGATCAGCGCCCATCGCGCCGACGGGATGGGCAACCTCGTCTACCGCAAGACCGCCCGCAACTTCGGCCCCGTGATGGCGACCGCGGCGACGACCACGATCGTCCAGGTCGGCGAGATCGTGCCGACCGGCGGCCTCGACCCCGAGGCCGTCGTCACACCGATGGTCTACGTCGACCGCATCGTGCAGATCGAGGCGCGTCGGTACACCGTGCAAGGAGCGCGCTGACATGGCACTGACCCCCGACCAACTCGCCGCGGTCGTCGCGCGCGACATCCCGGCCGGTTCCTACGTCAACCTCGGGATCGGACAACCCACCAAGGTGGCCGACCACTTGCCCACGGGCTCGGGTGTGGTGCTGCACACCGAGAACGGCATGCTCAACATGGGCCCGGCCGCGATCGGCGACGAGGTCGACCCCGACGTGACGAACGCGGGCAAGGTACCGGTGACCGAGCTGCCCGGCACCTCGTACTTCCACCACGCCGACTCGTTCGCGATGATGCGGGGAGGTCACCTCGACGTCTGTGTGCTCGGAGCCTTCCAGGTCTCCGGTACGGGGGACCTGGCCAACTGGCACACCGGCGCGCCGGACGCCATTCCGGCCGTGGGCGGGGCGATGGACCTCGCCATCGGCGCCAAGCAGACCTTCGTGATGATGAAGCTCTTCGACAAGCAGGGCCGGGCCAAGCTGGTCCCGGAGTGCACGTACCCGCTGACCGGCGTCGGCTGCGTCAGCCGGGTCTACTCCGACGTCGCGGTCTTCGACGTGGGACCGCTGGGGGTACGCGTACGCGAGACGTTCGACACCGATGTCGATGAGCTGCGTGCCCGCCTGGACCTCCCCCTGACCGCGCCGGAAACCGCCTGACGGCCGGCTGCCTGACGGCCTCGTCGATGAGGCGGCAGCCCTCAGGTCTTCCTGACGGGTGACGGCACAGCGCCCGGACCGTGCAGGGTCCGGGCGCTGTCCTGCAGGGGTGGGGGTGTGCGGTGGTCGAGACGTCCCTCACGCGGTCATCGCCTTCCGCCGGGGCCGGGCGGTGGACCTCTCCACACGCTCGCTCAGTAGATCGCGCGTGACGCCGAGCTGACCGGCCCCCGTGGTCCCCGGATCCGTGTGCGCCGGTGGTACGGCTGAGCCCCGGGGCGTCCCGTCATTCCGCGCCGGACGGCTTGCGTGCGGCCGGCGGCTTGCCGGTCTCCATCGCGTGCAGACGGTTCCGCTGGGCCGCGATGGTCTCCTCCGGGTGGGTCAGGACGAAGAAGCGGTCGTGCAGGATCGCGTCGACGACCTGCGCGGCGGTGACCGACGGGTCGAGCGCGTTCCCCTCCATCGCACCGCGGATCATGTCCAGGACCCTGCGCCGCTCAGGGGACTCGGACAGGGGCACTCCCGCCGGCCGGTTGCGTTCGGCGTCCGGCATGCGTGACTTCGTCATGCCGGGCACCAGCAGGGAGACCCCGATAGGCTCACCTGCGGTACGCAGCTCGACGTCGAGGTTCTCCGACAGGGCGTGGACGGCGAACTTCGACACCGAATAGGGCGCGAACGTCGGGAGCCCGGTGGCGAACGCGGCGGTCGACGCGGTGTTGACGATGTGCCCCTCGCCCTGTTCCTTGAGGAGGGGCAGGAACGTCCTGCATCCGTTGAGGACGCCCCCGAAGTTGACCTTCAGCACCCACTCCCAGGTGGTCAGTGGGATGTCGAGGAAGGGGGCGCCGCTCTCGACACCGGCGTTGTTGCACACGACGTGCACTGCCCCGAAGCGCTCGAGCGTGGCCTGGGCCAGTGCCTCCACGTCCTCGGGCAGGGACACGTCGGTGCGCACGCCGAGGACCTGGGCCCCGCCGGCGCCCAGGGCGGTGACCGCCTCGTCCAGGGCCTTCTCCTCGATGTCGGCGATCACCACCTTCATTCCCTCGGTGATGAAGCGCTGGGCGAGGGCGTAGCCGATGCCGCTGGCGCCGCCGGTGACGACGGCGACGCGTTCCTGCAGTTCCTTCATGGACTGGTTCCTTTCCCTCATGCGGATCATCGGCGTGCGAGTGCGACGATGCGCCGCGCGCCGCGCGCCAGGGCCTCGTCGACCATGTGGCCGGTCTCGTCGATGTACGCTCCCGAACCGGCGGCGATGGCGGCGTCGTACGCCGAGAGGAGAGCCGCGGCACGTGCGACGGCCTCCGGCGTCGGCGTGAAGACCGCGTGCACGGCAGGCAACTGTGCCGGATGGATGCAGGCCCGGCCGACGAAGCCCTGGCGTGCCGCGCGCTCCGTCGAAGCGGTGAACACCGCCTCGTCGCGCACCACGGTCGACACCGGGCCGACCGGAGGCTCGATGCCCGCCTCGCTGCTGGCGAAGACGACCCAGGACCGTGCCCAGGCCGTCTCGGCCTCGGAGGCCCCCGGCTGGATGCCCGTCGCCGCGCAGAGGTCGTACTCGCCGATCTGGAGCCTGAGCACGCGGGGGAGCCCCGCGACGACACGGGCGTCCAGCACCGCGCCGGGTGTCTCCAGGAGAGGGCTGAGCCTCCAGTCCAGACCGCGCCGGTCCAGCTCGGCGGCCAGGGAACGGAGATCGGCGACCGTCGCCTTGGCGGGCACGAGACCTGTCAGCCCCGCGGCGCCGGCGAGGGTCTCCACGTCGGTGAGACCCTCGGTCCCGGCATTGACCCTGACCCACAGTTCGCGGTTCGTGCCGGAGCGCTGGCCCGCCGTCGAGGCGAGCCAGTCCGCCACGGCCCGCCGCGCCGCCGGCTTCTCGGCGGGGGGCACCGCGTCCTCGAGGTCGATGATGACGGCGTCGGCATCGCTCGCCCACGCCTTCCCGAGGCGTGCCCCCGCGTTGCCCGGTACGTACAGGTGCGACCGGGGAATCGACGCGGTCATCCGACGCTGGCCCGACCGGAGACCAGGGCCTTCGCCACGACGGTGCGCAGGACGTCGTTGGTCCCCTCGCCGATGCTCATCAGCGGCGCGTCGCGGAAGAGACGCTCGATCTCGTACTCCGTGGAGTAGCCGTAGGCGCCGTGGACCTTCATCGCGTCGATGGCGTTCTCCAGGGCCATCTCGGAGGAGAAGATCTTCGCCATGCCGGTCGGCCCGTCCGCGCGGCCGCCTCGCACCTCGGTGGCCGCCCAGTACGTCATGAGCCGCGCGGCCTGGAGGTTGGTGGCCATGGTGGCCAGCTTGAGCTGGATGGCCTGGAACTCCGAGATGGGCTGGTCGAACGCGACGCGCTGCTTGGAGTAGGCGAGGGCCTCCTCGTACGCCCGCTGGCCGACCCCGACGCCGCGGGCGGCGATGTTGACCCGGCCCCACTCCAGTGCCGACAGCGTCTGCTGCATGCCGCGGCCTTCGACGCCGCCGAGCAGGTTCGCGACCGGCACCCGGG
>NZ_DATMVN010000787.1:0-7852 GCF_035563135.1 Streptomyces sp. | reverse complement strand
CCGCCCCCGGCGTCTGTGCCGCCCTCGCGGTCCTGGTGTTCCTGACCGCCTTCCTCGCCGCCGCGTTCCCGCGGGCCGTGGACGCGTACGGGGCGAAGGCGCTGCGCCACGACATCACGACCGCCCCTCCCGGGCAGAGCGTCCTCGAAGTGACGACGCCGCCGCCCTCCCTCGCCGCGCCGCGTCCGGTGCGGGAGCAGGCCATGAGGGAGGAGTCACTGGCCGGCGGCGACCGCACGCTGGTGAAGGCGCTTCCCGCACCTCTGCGCACGGATCCGCGGCTCTCCTCCTACGGGGTGCACACGACGAAGCCGATCGTCGCCCAGGAGCCCTGGCTGCCCCGTCCCGACGCGATGCCCCCGCAGCTGCATTACGCCGTCCCGTCGGCGCTCGGCGAACACAGCAGGCTGGCTGCGGGCCGCTGGCCCGTCGCGCGCGGCGAGGGGGCCGCCGGCACCGGCGAGGTGGAGGCGGCCGTCACCGAGGAGACCGCGGCGGAGCTGAGGATGAAGCCGGGTTCCACGCTCGCGGTGCCCACCCAGAGCGGGAAGCCGCTGACCGTGCGGATCACGGGCCTGGTGAGACCGCTGCACCCGGAGAGCGGCTACTGGGCGGTCGATCCCCTCTACCGCGCCCCGTCGCTGATCCAGGACCCGGGTTCCCCGACGCCGGTCCTCTACTGGACGGCGACCCTGCTCCTGGCGGAGGACACCGGGCCGGCGCTGCTGGACACGACGGGTGAGCCCGAGCTGTACTGGCGCCTCGCTCCGGACGCCACCGGCCTCACCGCGGCCGACGCCCCCCGGCTGCGGGACGCCGTCGCCACGCTGGAGAACGGCCCCGGGCTGCTGAAGCTGCGTGCCGCAGTGGGGCCCAACACGACGGTCACCACGCACCTGGACGCGATCCTCGGCGCCTACACGGCGATGCGCACCGCCATCGCCCCCGTCGTCACGGTCGCAGCGGTCGGGATCGGGGCGGTCGCCGCCGTCGTCCTCCTGATGACGGGCGGGCTGATCAGCGCCCGCCGTCACCAGGAGCTGGCCCTGCTGCGTGCCCGCGGAGGCTCGCTGCGGGGCATCGGCGGGCGGCTGCTGGCAGAGACGGCGGTGGCCGTGCTGCCCGCGGCGGCGCTCGGTCTGCTGCCGGCCGTGCTGCTCGTCCGCGAGGCCCGGTTGCTGCCCGCCCTGGCCGGTGCCGCCGCCGTCGCGGTGCTCGTCTGCGCGGCACTGCCCCTCCGTACGGCCGTGCAGCACCGCAGGCCACTGCTGCACGGCGCCCGCGACGACCTGGCGGACTCCAGGCCCAGCAGGCGCCGTACGGTCGTCGAGCTGACCGTGCTGGTCCTCGCGGCCGGCGCGGTCGCGGCGCTGCGCCGCCGGGGTACGTCGTCGGGCTCGGGCGTCGATCTGCTGGTCAGTGCCGCGCCCGTCCTGGTGGGGCTGATCGCCGCGCTCGTGCTCGTACGGCTGTATCCGCTGCCCCTGCGGCTGGCGGCCCGGCCCGTGGCGCGGCTGCGGGGGGCGGTCGGCTTCCTGTCGCTGGCCCGGGCGGGCCGGGCCTCGTCGAGCGGCACGCTGCCCCTGCTGGCCCTGCTGATCGCGCTGACCACGGCGGCGTTCGGCGGCTCGGTCCTCGCGGGGGTCGCGGACGCCCGCGACGACGCGGCGCTGCGGGCCGTCGGCGCGGACGCCCGGATCAGCGGGGAGGGCGGGCTCTCCCCGGTGCCGGAGGGCACCGTCCGCCGGGTGCGGGCGGTGGACGGCGTCCAGGACGTCACACCCGTGCGCATCGAGTACGGGACCCCGCTGGCGTCCGCCCGGGACACCAGGTCGGACACGAAGCGTGCGACCCTGCTGGGCGTCGAGCCGGAGTCGTACGCACGACTGGCGCGCGGCACCGGGCTGCCGGCCTTCCCCACGGCCCCGCTGAGGAGCGGGCCGGGGCGGGACGGGGTGCTTCCCGCGATCGTGTCGCCCGCCCTCGCGGAGCAGCTCGGTGAGCGGCCCCGCACCGTCCGGTCGCAGGCGGGGGACCTCACGGTGCGGGTGGCCGGGGTGATCTCGCGCACCTCCGCGGTGAGCGATGCGGAGTTCCTGGTCGTCGACGCGAAAGGGCTCGCGCCCGGGGATCCCACGACACTGCTGGTCACCGGATCCTCGCTCGACGGGCAGGAGCTGCGGGCCGCCGCGCGTGAGGCGGGGCCGGGGTTCGGGGTGCGGCTGCGGACCGCGGAGCGCGAGAGGTTCGTGGACACCCCGATGCAGACGGGTGCCGAAGGGATCTACGGGGCGGCCGTCGTGGCGGGCGCCGGTTACGCGCTGCTCGCCGTGCTTCTCTCCCTGCTGCAGACCGCACCGGAGCGCACCACGCTCCTGGCCCGGCTGCGCACCATGGGGCTCACCACCCGCCAGGGACGGCGGCTGCTCGCGTGCGAGGCGATGCCGCAGGCGCTGATGGCCGCGTTCGGCGGGCTCCTCGTCGGCTGGGCGACCATCGCCCTGCTGGCGCCCGGTATCGACCTGGGCGCGCTGGCACTGGCCGGCGGTGACCCCTCGGCACCGCACACCGCTTCGTTGCGTGCCGACATCCGGTCGCTGGTCCTCCCGGCGGCCGGTGTGGTCCTCCTCGCCGCCGCCGTGGCCGGTGTCCAGGCGTGGTGGGCGAGCCGTCGTGGATCGATCAAGGAACTCAGGGCAGGAGACACCCGGTGACATCGTCGACACAGACCACCCTGGCGGAACTCGAACAGCGGGCCGCCGCACGCCGGGACCGGCCGTCGTACGGGCATGACGCCCTGATCGCCTGCGACCGGCTGGTGCGCGTCTTCTCCGCGGACGGGGTGGAGGTACAGGCGCTCCAAGGGCTCGACCTGCTGGTCGCCCGGGGTGAGCTGATGGCTCTGGTCGGTGCGTCGGGCAGCGGGAAGTCGACCCTGATGAACATCCTGGCCGGCCTGGACGTCCCCACGGCCGGGTCGGCGAAGGTGGCGGGCTGCGACCTGCTGGCGATGGGGCAGAAGGAGCGGCTGCGCTACCGCCGCGACATCGTCGGCTTCGTGTGGCAGCAGACCTCCCGCAATCTGCTGTCGTACCTGACCGCCGTACAGAACGTCACGCTCCCCATGCAGCTGCGCGGCGGCCGGAAGCGCGAACGGGCCGCACGGGCCGAGTCGTTGCTGGAGATGCTGGAGGTCGCGGACTGCCGCGACCGCCGTCCCGCCCAGATGTCCGGCGGCCAGCAGCAGCGGGTGGCGATCGCGGTGGCCCTGGCGAACATGCCTTCGGTGCTGCTCGCCGACGAGCCGACCGGTGAGCTGGACTCTGCGACCGGTGAGCAGGTGTTCGCCGCGTTCCGCCGTGCCAACGAGGAACTCGGCACGACGATCGTGATCGTCACCCACGACCAGGCGGTGGCGGACGAGGTGCGCCGCACGGTCGCGATCCGCGACGGCCGTACGTCGTCCGAGGTGCTGCGGCGCACCGAGGTGGACGCCGCGACGGGGCAGGAGTCCCAGGTGGCGCGGGAGTACGCGATGCTCGACCGGGCGGGCCGGCTGCAACTGCCCGCGGACTACACCGAGGCGCTGGGGATGGAGCACCGGGTGATGCTGGAGCTGGAGCGGGACCACATCGGGGTGTGGCCGGACGCGCCGAAGGAGTAGGCCCCCCTCGAAGAGGCCTCCGCACACCCCTCGAAGAGGCCTCCGGGCGCCCTACGAAAAGGCCTTCGAACGCCTCGCCAAGAGGTCTTCGGACGCTCCTCGACGAGGTCTTCAGGCGGTGCCGACCGTCACGGCGAGCGTGCCGAGGCCGCCCCCCGGACCGCGCAGGGCGATCGAGCCGAACGGCGTGCGCAGCCGCAGCCAGGCACCGGCCGCGAGCAGCGCGACGGGGAAGCCGGGGGCCGGGCGCAGGAAGCCCAGGGACTGGGCGGCGTGCACGGCACGCAGCGGGAGCCCCGTGCCGCCGACCGTCCGGGACCAGATGTCGCGGCCGATCAGGTCGCGTTCCGCCCGGGTACGCCGGTCCTCGGGCAGTGCCGCGTCGCGGGCCCGGAATTCGGCCACGGCATCGGCGAGCCCGGTGCACAGGTCGACGGGGCCCGGCAGTCCGGGGCGCTCCTGCCAGCCGCCGCGCGGCGGCAGCAGGCCGGCCCACGGCGGCCCGGTGACGGGCGTCGGCAGGGCGCTCAGGCCGGCCGCCGCGTCGTCCCCGTCCGTGTTCAGCGCTTCGAGGAGTTCACCGGCCGAGACCGTGACGTCGAAGGTGTGGGACCCGGCCAGCCGGACCGTCCGGATCGCGAGGACCTCGAACGACGGCGGCCTGCCGAAGACGGCCAGCGCGCCGCCGCCCGCCTGGAGGCGGACGGCGGCGGCCCGGTCGTAGTGCAGCAGCCGGCCGAGGAAGGCGGCGAGATCCGCGGCCTCCCTCGCGTCGGCGAACCGCAGCGACCGTACGGGCACTGTCATGCGACGGCGGGCTCCTGGTCGAGGTACTCCTGCAGGAAGAGCTTCTCCTCGGCGGTGATCCGCCGGGGCCGCTCCTCGGCCAGGTTGTAGGGCACGACGATCGTCGATGCCCGTACGTACACCTGCTCGGGGTCCTTGACCTCGTAGGCGATCGTCAGCGACGCCGCGGTGATCTTCGTGACCCATGACTCGATGGTCACCGGCGCGTGCCGGTGGACCAGCGGCCGCACGTAGTCGATCTCGTGCCGGGCCACGACGGAACCGCCGGAGAAGGACGGCGAACCGTCCCCCGGCGCCAGCCGGAACATGAAGTCGATGCGCGCCTCCTCCAGGTAGCGGAGGAAGACCACGTTGTTCACGTGGCCGAAGGCATCCATGTCCGACCAGCGCAGCGGGCAGCTGTAGATGTGACGGGCCAAGTCGATCAGCCTCGCGTGAGCTTCTTGTACGTGGCACGGTGCGGGCGGGCCGCGTCCGCGCCGAGGCGCTCGATCTTGTTCTTCTCGTACGACTCGAAGTTGCCCTCGAACCAGTACCACTTGGAGTCGCCCTCGTACGCCAGGATGTGCGTGGCGACGCGGTCCAGGAACCAGCGGTCGTGGGAGATGACCACAGCGGCTCCGGGGAACTCCAGCAGCGCGTTCTCGAGCGAGGACAGGGTCTCGACGTCGAGGTCGTTGGTGGGCTCGTCGAGGAGCAGCAGGTTGCCGCCCTCCTTGAGCGTCAGCGCCAGGTTGAGGCGGTTGCGCTCACCACCGGACAGGACGCCGGCCGGCTTCTGCTGGTCCGGGCCCTTGAAGCCGAACGCGGAGACGTACGCCCGCGAGGGCATCTCGACCTGGCCGACGTTGATGTAGTCCAGCTCGTCCGACACGACGGCCCAGAGGGTCTTCTTCGGGTCGATGTTGGCGCGGGACTGGTCGACGTAGGAGATCTTGACCGTGTCGCCGACCTTGATGGCGCCGGAGTCGGGGGTCTCCAGGCCCTGGATCATCTTGAACAGCGTGGTCTTGCCCGCGCCGTTCGGACCGATGACGCCGACGATGCCGTTGCGCGGCAGCGTGAACGACAGGTCGTCGATGAGGACCTTGTCGCCGAAGGCCTTCGAGAGGTTCTCGACCTCGACGACGATGGAACCGAGCCGCGGGCCCGGCGGGATCTGGATCTCCTCGAAGTCCAGCTTCCGCATCTTGTCCGCCTCGGCCGCCATCTCCTCGTACCGGGCGAGACGCGCCTTGGACTTGGTCTGACGGCCCTTGGCGTTGGAGCGGACCCACTCCAGCTCTTCCTTGAGCCGCTTGGCGCGCTTCTCGTCCTTGCGGCCCTCGACCTTGAGGCGGGCGGCCTTCTTGTCGAGGTAGGTGGAGTAGTTGCCCTCGTAGGGCAGCGCGCGGCCCCGGTCGAGTTCGAGGATCCACTCGGCGACGTTGTTCAGGAAGTACCGGTCGTGCGTGACGGCGACGACGGCGCCCGCGTACTTCGAGAGGTGCTGCTCCAGCCAGTTCACCGACTCGGCGTCGAGGTGGTTGGTGGGCTCGTCGAGGAGGAGCAGGTCCGGGGCCTCGATGAGGAGCTTGCAGAGCGCCACGCGGCGCTTCTCGCCACCGGAGAGGTTCACCACGGGCCAGTCGCCGGGCGGGCAGCCCAGGGCGTCCATGGCCTGCTCCAGCTGGGCGTCGAGGTCCCACGCGTTCGCGTGGTCCAGGTCCTCCTGGAGCTTGCCCATCTCGTCCATGAGCGCGTCGGAGTAGTCGGTCGCCATGAGCTCGGCGACCTCGTTGAAGCGCTTGAGCTTGCCCATGATCTCGGCGGCGCCGTCCTGGACGTTCTCCAGGACGGTCTTGCTCTCGTCGAGTTCCGGCTCCTGCATGAGGATGCCGACGCTGAACCCGGGCGACAGGAAGGCGTCGCCGTTGGACGGCTGCTCCAGGCCCGCCATGATCTTCAGCACCGTGGACTTACCGGCACCGTTGGGCCCCACGACACCGATCTTCGCGCCGGGCAGGAAGTTCAGGGTGACGTCATCGAGAATCACCTTGTCGCCGTGCGCCTTGCGCGTCTTGCGCATGGTGTAGATGAACTCAGCCAAGAGAAACCGTCCGGCAGCAATAGAGGTGTGGGCAGATACACCCATCTTGCCTGACGCACGCGCCCGGACGGAAACCAGTCCGGCCCCCGGAACGGTCCCGGCACCGTCCGTCCGGGCCGCCGGGCACGGCCCGGTGACGCGAAAGGCCTGGCACGGGGGTCCGTACCAGGCCTTTCACCGGCGCCTTCCCGCTGCGCCCGTGCTCAGTCACTCACCGCTGCCCTGCGGCTTCTTCCGGCGGAGCAGGAAGACCGCGCCGCCGCCGAGGACGACGAGGGCGATGGCGACACCCGCGATGACCGGGGTGGCGCTGGAACCGCCGGTCGCGGCGAGGTCACCCTCGGCACCCGCGGTGCCGATGCCGGTCCCGGCGGGCACGGGCTCGGCGCCGCTCTGGGTGGTGATGTCGTCGCCCGGAGCGGGGGCGCCGGCGGTCGCGCAGTCCAGCACGCCCCTGAAGTTCTTGCTGAAGCCGCCGGGGACGGTGATCGTGAAGTCGTACGCCTGGTCCTCGGCGACCGGGATCGTCACCGTGCGGGTCTCACCGGCCGCGATGGTGTGCTCGGTGCCGGCCAGCTCGAAGGTGAACGCCTCGTCGCCCTCGTTGCCCGCCGTGATGTCCACGCCGCCCTTGGCGCAGTTCTTCCGCGCGGTGAGCGCGGGCACCGCGCCCTTCTCCGCCCAGGTGGCGCTCGCCGTCGCGCTGACCGTGGACTCGCTGGAGCCAGCGAGGATCATGGTCTGGCTCTTGGTCAGCCCGGCGAAGACCCGGCCCACGGGCACGGACGTGGTGGCCTGGACGGTCAGCGAGGCCGAGCCGTCCGCAGCGCCCTCGGGGATGTCGAAGTAGAGGCCGGAGCCGTCGGTCGCCTCGGTGACGGGCTTGCCGTCCTTGTCGGTGACCTTCACCCCGCCTGCGGCGGCGTCGGCGGGCGGGGTCACGGAGACCTGGCCGGCGTCGGTACGGACGGTGACCGGGCCGACCCGCTCACCGGCCTTGCCGGAGACCGCGGCGGGCTCCAGGGCCACGGAGGCCTTGGGCTCCGCGACGCTCTGCGCCGTCTTCTCGAGCCAGTCGGCCAGCTTCTCCGCGTGCGCGTCCTTGGCCTCGACATCGGCCTTGTCCGAGAAGCGCCAGATCGCGACCTGGGTGCCCGCGGCCGCCGTCTTCGGGGTGAGCGGCCCGGTGCCGGCCTCGTCGGCGAGCTCTGCGAGGTCGTCGACCTGCGGGTACGAGTGCTGCAGGATCCAGCGGATCTTGCCGGCGCTCCCGTTGGCGCCGAGCGAGGTCT
>NZ_DATMVN010000786.1:0-3099 GCF_035563135.1 Streptomyces sp. | reverse complement strand
CCCTTGCCGGACTGCGAGTTGACCCGGATGACCGCCTCGTAGGAGCGGCCGACGTCCTTCGGGTCGATCGGCAGGTACGGCACCGCCCACTCGATCTCGTCGACGGTCTTCCCCTGGGAGGCGGCGTCGGCCTCCATGGCGTCGAAGCCCTTCTTGATGGCGTCCTGGTGGGAGCCGGAGAAGGCGGTGTAGACCAGGTCGCCCGCGTAGGGGTGGCGCGGGTGGACCTCCATCTGGTTGCAGTACTCGCTGGTGCGGCGGATCTCGTCGATCTGCGAGAAGTCGATCTGCGGGTCGACGCCCTGCGAGAACAGGTTCATGCCCAGGGTGACCAGGTCGACGTTGCCGGTGCGCTCCCCCTGGCCGAACAGGCAGCCCTCGATGCGGTCGGCGCCCGCCATGATCGCCAGCTCGGCGGCGGCGACGGCGGTGCCCCGGTCGTTGTGCGGGTGGACCGACAGGCAGACGTACTCGCGGCGGGTCAGGTGGCGCGACATCCACTCGAAGCGGTCGGCGTGGGTGGAGGGCGTCGAACGCTCCACGGTGGCGGGCAGGTTGAGGATGATCTCGCGGCCCTCCTCCGGCTGCCAGACGTCGCAGACGGCCTCGCAGACCTCCAGGGCGAAGTCCAGCTCGGTGTCGGTGAAGATCTCCGGGCTGTACTGGTAGCCGAAGACCGTCTCGTCGCCCAGGATCTTCTGCGCGTACTCCATGACCAGCCGGGTGCCGTCCACCGCGATCTGCTTGACCTCCTCCTTCGAGCCGCGGAAGACCACGCGGCGGAAGGTGGGCGCGGTGGCGTTGTACAGGTGGACGGTGGCGCGCCGCGCACCGACCAGTGATTCGACGGTCCGCTCGATCAGTTCCTCACGGGCCTGCGTCAGGACGGAGATCGTCACGTCCTCGGGGATCGCGCCCTCTTCGATGATGGAGCGCACGAAGGCGAAGTCGGTCTCGCCGGAGGACGGGAAGCCGACCTCGATCTCCTTGTAGCCCATGCGTACGAGCAGGTCGAACATCTCGCGCTTACGGGCCGGCGACATGGGGTCGATCAGGGCCTGGTTCCCGTCGCGCAGATCGGTGGACAGCCAGCGGGGCGCCCGGGTGATGCGGTTGTCCGGCCAGGTGCGGTCGGAGATGTCCACGGCCTCGTAGCCGCGGTACTTGTGCACCGGCATCCCGGAAGGCTTCTGCAGCTGCTTCGCGTTGGTCACCGGGGTGGGGCCACCGACGGGGGCGGCATCGGTGTGCGCGGGGGAATTCACTGCGGTCACGGCGTACGGCTCCTCTGAGGTCCAGCAGGGGCGGCCGGCTGTGTCGCTGCAACAGCGAACTCCGCGGGGAGGGAGCCGGCCTACGACTACAGGCCCTCGCCGCGGCAGCTAAGAAGGAGCAGCCCGAAACGCATGGTGCGGCAACACTAACCGAGGGGCGCCTGGGACGTCGGTCCGTATCAGTATGCGGGATCGGTCCGCCGTGAAGGCAGAACGGTGATACATCACTCTATTTCGTCAATCACGATCGCAACCAGTGACTTTGCTGTTACCGAGTGCCACAGTCGTTCCCATGCAGCCTCGACCGAACAACGGGCTCCAGCCCGTCTTCTGCACGATCGTGCCGCCCCACGTACTCGACAAGCTGTCCCAGGCCGACGACCCGCTCCTGGCCGGACCCGCCCGGCGCACCCTGGACGCCGACTCGGCCCGGCGCCATCACCGGCGGGTGACCGCGCTGGCCTGGACCCCCCAAGCCGCCCGCACCTCCGACCCGGTCCCGGCCAAGCCCCACCGCACGCTGTACGACTGCCGGCACGGCACGGACCTGCCGGGCGTCAAGGTGCGTGACGAGGGTGAGGAAGCCACCCAGGACGCCAGCGTCAACCGCGCGTACGCGGGACTCGGCGCCACCTTCGACCTGCTGGTCATGGAGTACGGCCGCAGCTCGATCGACGGCAAGGGGCTGCCGCTCATCGGCTCCGTGCATTACGACGAGAAGTACAACAACGCGTTCTTCGACGGCGAGCAGATGGTCTTCGGGGACGGTGACGGGGAGATCTTCCTCGACTTCACCCTCGCCATCGACGTGATCGCCCACGAACTGGCGCACGGGCTCACCCAGTACACGGCCAACCTCGCGTACCAGGGCCAGTCGGGTGCGCTCAACGAGTCCGTGTCGGACGTCTTCGGCTCCCTGGTCAAGCAGTACTCCCTGGGCCAGAGCGCCGACCAGGGCGACTGGCTGATCGGCGCGGGACTGCTGGCCCCCCGGGTCAGCGGCGTCGCACTGCGCTCGATGAAGGCCCCCGGCACGGCGTACGACGACGACGTGCTCGGCAAGGACCCGCAGCCGGCATCGATGGACGACTACGTCGAGACGGACCAGGACAACGGCGGGGTCCACATCAACTCCGGCATCCCCAACCGTGCCTTCTACCTGCTGGCCACGGCACTCGGCGGCAACGCCTGGGAGCGGGCCGGCCGGATCTGGTTCGACGTGCTGACCGGTGGCGAGCTGGCCCAGGAGGCGTCCTTCAAGGACTTCGCCAAGCTGACCGTCGCCGCGGCGCAGCACAGGTTCGGGGAGGGCAGCGAGGCCGAGGCGGTGCTGAAGGCGTGGTCGGAGGTGGGAGTGCCGACCCGCTGACCGGGTAGGTGGATGCGGGGCCGTCCGGGCGGGGTCAGGCAGGAGTCAGTACGCATGCGCATTCAGGTGAGCCGGACCGGCGGGTTCGCCGGCATCGCACGCCACGGCGAGGTCGAGACCTCGGGACGGCCCGACGCCGCCGAATGGGAGGCACTGGCCGAGGCGGCACTCGCCGACGGCCGGGGAGGCCCGCCCGCAGGAGTGCCGGACGGTTTCCACTACCGGATCACGGTGGGCGACCGGACGGTCGAGTGTGCGGACCCACGGCTGACCGAGGCGCAGCGGACGCTCGTCTCCCGGGTCCTGAAGGAGGGCGCGTAGGCCCCGGGCCCTCACCGCCCCTCCGGCGGCCGGGCCCGGGAGGCGTGCCTCGGGGTCCGAGCATGCGCAGCCGCTTCGGGGCCCACCGCCCCCGTGCCCCTCTCGCGCCCCAGGGCCTCAGCGGCTTCGCGCGGC
>NZ_DATMVN010000785.1:0-55579 GCF_035563135.1 Streptomyces sp. | reverse complement strand
GAGCTTCGAGCATGGTCGTGGCGAGCGGCGCTGCGGACTGCGAGCCCAGGCGGGCAAGCAACGCTGCGGCCAGGCGGTCGACGGCCTCCGGCGGTGCGGCGGCGTCCCCGAAGGCGGGCGGCAGGAGCAACAAGCGGGCATGGAGGTCTGCGACGGTGCCGCCAGGCAGACCGTTGTCCGCAGCAGCGACCAGGTCCGGCCAGGACAGTCCGGGGCTCATGAAGTGCCCGTCGTTACGCGAGAGCAGCTCGGCTTGCTCCCAGTCGGAATGGTCCACCAGGTAGTCCACCCCCACCTCGCCAGGAACGGCGCGGTGGACAACGTGGAGCTGGTGCCCCTCAGCGGGCGGGATGGTGCAGACGGGCCAGTCGGCCCGCTGCCACAGACGCATCTGGTAGGCCCGGTGTTCCGCCCAGGCATAGCCGGGTCCGAACATCAGCCCACCGGCTCCACCCTCAGCACAGGAGTAGAGGTGCCCCATCCAGAACAACCTCTCATCCAGTAGCTCGGGGCTCAGGCCGAAAGGACCGTCGTGGTAGCCGACTATCCGTACGGGAGGTGCTTCCGCCAGAAGAAACACCGTCACACCCCTTCCGACCTGCACAAATACGAGGTGGGGTGGGGTGTGACGGATTCTCTGGGACTTCTCTGGGACTTTGAACCAGGAGCGACAGCTTCCGAGCACCGCGCTCTTCACATGATGAGTCATCGCGAAACATGTGGAACAGAAACAGGTGAAAGGAATCGCAGATCTGCGGTTCGGCCGGGACAAGCGGAACGAATCGACGACTGTCTTGCCGGCACCGGACTCAGCCTCACCCACGACGTGGCAACAACCCGAAGAAGTCAGTAATTCCTTTCCAACGGCCCCGGCGGCTCAGGTCGAGTCCACCGGGATGTTCGAGCAGTGAGGGTCGCCACGCCTGATTCGAGCTGGGCTTGTGAAGCCTCTGGTCAGAGCATGCGGAAGGCCCTCCGGCTCGTGGTGGTGGCGGTCGTCTCACTCACGGTCAGTCAGCCGACTGGTTGGTCGGCCCCCGCCGCCACGATCAGGCGGGCGGCGTTGGTGACTGAGGAGTCCCCGAAGAACTCGGCAATCGGGACTTGCACCGTGAACACACTCTTGAGGCGGGAAACGAGCCGCAGCGCGGCCAGAGAGTGGAAACCCAGCGCAAAGATGTCCGTCCGCAGGTCGATCGTCGGTACTTTGAGTACCTCACAGTAGACCTCCGCGACCTTGACTTCGAGCTCGCTGCCCTGCGCTTCCTCGGGGACGACACGCTCGCGGCTCTGCAGCGCGAGCAAGGCTGCTTGGTCAACCTTGCCGTGCGAGGTGAGCGGGAACCGTTCCACTACTGAGATTTGAGCCGGAACCAGGTGTGGGGGAAGCTGGGTACGAACGTACGCCGCGACTGTTGCCTCGTCGGCGTACGCACCGATCAGGAACGCGATCAGCTCAAGCTCGGCCGCTGGGTCAGCCTCGGTGCGCCGAGGCACGACCAGGCTGCGCGCCACGTCCGGATGGCCGTCGAGCACCGATTCGATCTCGGCGAGCTCGACCCGGTGGCCGCGCAGTTTGAGCTGACGGTCCACGCGGCCGAGAAATTCGAGGTCACCTTCGGTAGTCCATCGGCCTTGGTCGCCGGTGCGATACATACGTGCGCCCGGCTCGGCCGCAAAGGGGTCCGCCAAGAAGCGCTCGGCGGTCTGCTCGGGCCGGTTGAGCAAGCCGTCGGAGATGCCGGGGCCGGCCAGGTAGATCTCTCCTGGCACGCCGCGTCCAACCGGTGCGAGCAAAGCGTCGAGCACGTAGACGGCGGCGTGCGGCATTGGTCGTCCGATCGGCAGCGCCTCGCGGTCGAAGTCAGCACCGGGCTGGTAAGTCGTGCTGGTCACCGCCGTTTCGGTGAGCCCATAGACATTGGTGAGCGGAATCCCGAAGTCCAACCAACGCTGGTAGACCTCGATCGGCGCGCGTTCGCCGCCGACCAGCACTCGCCGCAAGGTTTGCGGAATGGGGACAACAGCCGGGTCGATCAGGCGCACTACTTCGATCCAGTAGGCGGTGGGGAGCTCACATAGAGTGATCTCGCGCTCTCCGAGGAGGTGCAGCAGTTCCTCCGGGCTGGTCCGGCCGAGCACGCCATCGAAAAAGACGACGCACCCGCCGGCCAGCCAGGTGGGGAAGAGCTCCTCGACATGTACGTCGAAGGTCATCGCGGCGAGCTGCAGCATCCTGTCTTCCGGGCCCAGATCGAACGTGTCCACCGCGGCACGGGTGAACGCGGTCAGGTTGACATGGGTGACGAGGGTGCCCTTGGGCACTCCCGTCGAGCCGGAGGTGAACGGGACATAGGCGACCTGACGGGCTGCCACGGCGATGTCCTCGAGATCTTCATCGGTCTGGGCCTCGATCGAGGAAGCAACCTCCGGATCGTCGAGGGCGAGTACGTGGTGGGCCCCGGCAAAGTCCTCGACAAGGTCCATGACCGTGAGCACCAAGCGGGGCGCGGTCTCGGTGAGGACGTGGGCCTTGCGGCTGCCGGGCGCGTCCGGAGCCACAGGGACGTAGGCCCCGCCCGCCTTCAGCACGGCGAGCACGGCGGACGGCCAGGAGGAGCCATGGGGCAAGGCGAGCGCCACCCGCTCGCCCGTGCGAAGGCCTAGCTGACGCAGATGCCGCGCGAGCCGGTTGGCCTGGCTGTTGAGCTGTGCGTAACTGACTGGAGTACCGTCTTCACGCTCGATCGCCGGTGCATCCGGGCTCTGTCGGACCCGTCGCTCGAACAGCGCGTGCAGGGTGGCCGGCTCGTCCCCCGGCACGGGTCGGCCGGTGAGCTCCCGATCGGGCGCGGCGTCGGTCGATGTGCGAAGCGCTCCCAGTGGGAGCTCGGGGTGGGACACGGCCTCGCCGAGCAGCGCCAGGTAGCTTTCGGCCATTGCCTCGATGGTGCCCGGGTCGAACAGCTCACTGTCGTATTCGAACTGAAGGCTCAGCTCCCCCAGCGCGTCCACAGCTCCGAGACTGAGACGGAACCGGGCCCCGCCATTGGACAACTCGTATAGCTCCGTCACCGCGCAGTCCGGCAGCGTGGCCTCGAACTCCGTGGACTGCTCGAAGGAGAACATCGTCTGGAAGAGCGGGGTCTCACGCGAGGTCCGTTGGGAGTCGACCCGTTTGACAAGCTCGGAGAAAGGCGCGTCTTGTGAGGAGAGCGCGTCGAAAGTACTCAGCTGGAGTTCGCGGACCAGGGAGGCGAAGGACACGTCCGCGTCCAGCCGCAGTCGCAAGGGCACGGTGTTGGCGAACAGCCCGATGAGCGACTGGTACTCGGGCCGGGTCCGGCCGGCCAGAGGTGTTCCGATCAGCAGGTCGTCCTGACGGGTGCAGCGGGCCAGCAGCACGCCCCACACACCGCCGAGCATCGCGAAGGGCGTGACCCCGAGCCGCTTGGCGCAGACGTAGGTATCGGCCCGCAGTTGCTCTGGCACCACTGTCGTGAACGCATCCCCCCGGTAGTCCCGGGACGCTCCTGAACTGTGATCGACCGGCAGCGCGAGGATCGTCGTCGCACCGGCCAATTCCCGAGCCCACGCGTCGAGCACGTTGCTGTACCCGCCGTCCTCGGTGATGCGCCGCTGTTCGGCGGCGAAGTCGTGGTACTGCATGGTGAGGTCAGGCAGATCGGGCTCACCGCCCGCGTGCCATGCGGCGTAGAGCGCGGCGAACTCGGTCCAGAACAGACGCAGCGACCAACCGTCCGCAACGATGTGGTGCATGTTGAGGAAAAACACGTAGGCGTCATCCTCAAGACGTAGCGCAGCAGCCCGCAACAGCGGACCGTGCACAAGGTCGAAGGGCTCGCGAGCGGCGGTCTCGACGAACACACGCCATTCGTCGGGCCGGGAGCGAAAGTCGAACACAGGCAGCGCGAAGGGCTGCGGCGGATCTGTGATCAGGTAAATTTCACCGTTCTCCTCGCCCACCCGCGAGCGCAGCACCTCATGCCGACTCACGATCTCGGTCACGCAGCGCTCGGCGAGCTCCGTGTCCAACGCGCCACGCAGTCGGATCACCATCGGTATTCCGTAAACGCTGCGGCCCGGAGCGAGTTGTTCAGCAATCCAGATCTGCTCCTGCAGGAGGGAGATCCTCTCGATCTGTCGGTTGCCCATGGGTGCTCCGGTCGGGTGCGTGGTCTTCGGAGTAGTGGTTGACTCGGTCATCATGTCCCGCTCTTCCTGACAGTCGGCTAGTAACCGAGTTCCCGGTCGACCAGGCCGATCGGCTCAAGGCCGTTCGCCAGTCGCCGAATGTTGCGCCGGACCAGGTCGACGAAGGGTCCGAGTGCGTAATCCAGATCGCCCGCACAGTGCGCGGTGATCACACAGGTGGGAAGGGACCACAGCGGGTGCTCCGGAGGAAGCGGCTCGGGGTCGGTGACGTCCAGGCCCGCGCCGGCAATCCACCCGGAGGTCAGCGCACGAACGAGGTCATCTGTGATGACGAGCCCGCCGCGCGCCACGTTCACCAGGCACGCGTCCCGACGCATGGACCTGAGTCTGACTGCGTCGATCAGACCGGCCGTTTCCGCGGTCAGTGGCGCCGCGAGGAAGACCACACGGGCCTCGGGAAACCATTCGTCGAGGCGATCGGGCGTGCCGACCTCGGCGCCCGCCATCGGGGCGCCGCCGCGGCATACCACCTTGGCGCGGACCCTGAACGGGCGCAGCAGTGCGAGCAGTGCCCGGGCAATGCCGCCGCCGCCCACCACAAGGACCTCGGCGTCCGTCAGCCCGATGGCGGGGCGAGGCAGCCACGCGCCGGCCCTCACGGAGGCAGTGCCCTGACGCAGCACGGTCAGCGCGAGCATGAGGGCGTGTTCAGCTACCAGCTCGGACTGGACGCCCACGGCCCGGCTCCAGCGGATCTTCTGATCCATGAGCGGCAGGTAGCTTTCGACGCCGGTGCTCGCCAGCTGAACCCAGCGCACCGACGGCGCGCACTCCAGTGCAGCTGCCAGCACCGAGGGCTGCTCGCCGGTCCAGATCAAGCCCTGAGCCCGGGCTAACGGAGCTAGTCGAACGCCTGAAGCATGCAGCGCTGTCATGAGACCGGCGGGCTCCGGTTCCGGAAGCACTGCCACTGGTAGGTCGGGAAGCATGGTCACCAGCCACCGCCCGGCTTACCCACCGCCGTGACGTCCGCCTTCGCGTCGGCCAGCGCTGCCACTCCGCGTACCGAATACGCGTCGAAGACTTCACGGAAACCGAGGCTGATGCCCAAGTGTTTGTGGATCCAGCTGATCAGCCGCAACATGAACAGCGAATCCCCACCCAGGTCAAGCAGGTTATCGAGCACACCGATCTCGTCGAGTCCCAGTAGCTCCGCCGCGGCGGCGCCGACGCGCCGCTCGATTTCACCTGTCGGCGGCACGAACTCGGTGGGCAAGTCGGGCCGACGCTTCGGCGGCTGTGGAAGCATCGCGTGGTCGATCTTCCGATGCGTCGTCAGCGGGAAATCGTTCAGCCGGATCAGCGCTGAAGGGATCATGTAGGCCGGCAGTTCGTCGGTGAGGAAGGAACGCAGCTCACCGCCGCTCACGGTGTCCCGGTCAGCAGTCACGTAGCCGATCAGACGCTGCTCACCCGAGGCGTCTCGACCAGTCGTGACCAGGGCTTGACGCACCGCTGGGTGCCGGTCGAGCGCAGCCTCGATCTCGCTTGGTTCGACGCGATATCCACGCACCTTGACTTGTTGGTCGACGCGTCCAAGGAATTGCAGCCGACCGTCGGGAAGACGGCGTACCCGATCGCCGGTGCGATACAACCTGGCCCCCGGGATCCCCGAGTAGCGGTCGGCGACGAACCGCTCCGCGGTGACGTCGGGTTTGCCCAGGTAACCGCGTGCCAGCGAGTCACCACCAATGAGCAGCTCGCCCTCGGCATCTGCGGGAACAAGTTCGAGCCGCTCGTCGACGACGAACATTCGGGTTCCGGCGATGGCATCGCCTATGGACAACACCCCGTCCTTGGGTGCTTGTCCGGGCGGCACGCTCCAGTATGCCGCGGTCGCAGTGGTCTCGGTCGGCCCGTAGACGTGCACCAGCGGAAGGCGGAAGCGGTTCCACTGCTGGACGGCTTCGGGCATGGCGCGGTCTCCTCCCATGACGACCAGGCGCAGCGATGGGGGCAGTGCCCCGCCGGTGTCCACGAGGTGGCGAACCAGCAGGTGCCAGGGCGCGGTCTGCATCTCCAGCAGCGTGACGTCGTGCGCGGTGAGGAAGTCGAGCAGGGCCTCCACCGGGGAGAGCGCAGCCCGGTCGGTCGGGAACACGCATGTCCCGCCCTGTACGAGTGGGGGGAACAGCTCCTCGAGTGAGGCGGAGAATGCGGCGGCGGCCAGCATCAGGTAGCGATCACGCGGTCCCATGCCGAACTCGGCACTCGCGGCGGCTGCGAGATTCGCCAGGCCGAGATGGGTGATCATGACGCCTTTGGGCGCTCCGGTGGAACCTGAGGTGTAGATCACGCAGGCCAGATCGTCCGGCGCGGCTGCGGGGGCGCCCGGACGGGGAGGCAAGCGGCCCCGGTCCGGCGCAAGCACCGTGACGGGCAGGTTGGTTGGCCCCTCCTGCGCTCCGTCCACGATGAGAATCTTGATACCGGAGTCTGCCGCGAGGAAACTCTTGCGCTGGTCGGGGTAGTCCGGGTCGACAGGCACGTAGGCCGCTCTCGCACGCAGCACGCCGAGAATCGCGACAAGCAGGTCAACGGAGTGACGCATCATCACGCCGACGTGATCGCCGGGAAGCACTCCCGCCTCCGCCAGGCGCGCCGCCATGTGCTCGGCTTCGGCGGCGAGTTCGGCGTAGGTCAGCGCCCGCTGTGCGTCCTCGGTGGCGCAAGCGTGCGGCGTCACCCTTGAATGCTGCTCAAGCAGGTGCGGGATGAGCTTCGGCGCATCGTTACGTGCTGATTGAACGGCGGCGTTCACGCAGCAGACTCCTCTGGGTTAGGCGACGTCGACGTCAAGGGGCTCGCAGCTGCGTCAACCTGCTCTGCCATCAGCTTCACGATGGGTGTGACGCCACTGCCCGGCAGCACCGGGGCGCCAAGGGCCGCCAGCCCGGTCTCAAGCGCGGCCAGCGCGGTAACCAGGTCGAGCGGGTCGGTGTGGCCGCAGTGACCGACCCGTACCACTTGATCGGCCAGTTCTCCGTTGCCGGTGGCCAGTTGGACGCCTGTGTGCTCGACTACCGCATCGACGAGAGGTCCCGCGCCTATTCCGGGCGGTGTGAACGCGGCCGTTACGATGCCGTTGCGCGCCGCTTCTGGGGTCAGCAGCCGGAGTCCGAGGCCGCGCAAGCCCGCTCTGGCCATCCGGCCGAGCTCCGAATGCCGCCGGTCGCGCCGCTCCATGCCTTCAGCGAGTACCTGTTCGAGCGCCGCAGACAGCTGGAGCAGCACTCCGACCGCCGGCGTCCAGGGGGTACGCGGGATGGAGTGGTTCAGGCTGTCACGCGTGATCGTCCAGTCGAAGTAGTACCGCAGATGCCTGGCCTTGGCGTGCCGGCGCCAGGCGCGCTCACCGACCGAGACGAAAGAGACCCCCGGAGGCGCCATCAGCGCCTTCTGAGTCCCGCCGACCACGACGTCCAACCCCCATGCGTCGGCCTGCATTTCGCAGCCGCCGACCCCGGAGGCCGAGTCCACTACCGTCAGCACACTGCGGGTCGCGCGCCCGATGGCCTCGAGGTCCGTGACGACGCCTGTGGAGGTCTCGCAGTGTACGACGATCGCCGCGACGATTTGCGAGTCGGCCTCCAGGCAGGCTTCGACAACTGCAGGGTCCGGCTCGCAACCCCACTCGACGTCGAGCACGACGGTCTCCAGGCCATAAGCGCGGCATAGCGCCACCCAGCGCCTTCCAAAGGCACCGTTGTTCACCACGAGTACCTTTTCCCCTGGACTGAAGAGGTTTTGCACCGCGCTCTCGAACGCACCGGTGGTGCTTGACGAGAAGACCAGCACGTCCCCCGCAGTACCAAGCACTTGCCTGAGCCCGTCGATGATTCGTGTGAATATGCGTGCGAAGTCCACGGTACGCTCGTCGACCATTGGATGCGTCGCCGCCGCGATGACCGCGGGAGGCAGCGGGGTCGGACCGGGTATGGCCAATCTGTCCTTATAAATCATCTTCCTGATTCCTTCGTGCCGTGGTGGTCCGGCTTCGTCAAGGCTCGTCTGCGGTCGAATACCGCTCAGCTGACCGACGCCTCACTGCCGCCGGCTGGCATGTGCGGTTCGATGGCGCGCCTGCGGAGCCCGGCATCGTCCGGCTCGTCCTGCACCTGTAGTTCTGGTTGCTCAACCCTGGTCAGGGCAAGGGCGAACAGTGCCGTGCCCACCACTGCGACCACAGCACAGCCCACCAGGACCGGGCGTAGGCCGAACAGGATGCCCAGTGGGCCTGCTACGGCGAAGCCGACCGGCTGGGCGATCTCCGAGGCCATCAAATCGAAGGCAGCCACCCGGCCGAGTACGGCGCTCGGTACGGCTCGCTGCATGAGGGTCTGGAAGAACACCCCTTGCAGGCCGATCGCGCAGCCGGAGAGCAGTGCGGCACCCGCCACCACCGCCGTCGGCACGCCAGAGCCGAGGGCCAACGTTTCGAAGACGATCAGCGGTGGCAGCCACGCTATGAAGACCACAGGCCGCTTCGGCTTGATCCGCCCGGCGGTGAAC
The DNA here is from genome assembly GCF_035563135.1 of Streptomyces sp. GTDB lineage: Bacteria > Actinomycetota > Actinomycetes > Streptomycetales > Streptomycetaceae > Streptomyces. The sequence continues at coordinate 46,831 of NZ_DATMVN010000785.1, read as the reverse complement.
TGCGCGCAGACCACGCCGATGGTCATGCAGGTGCCGATGACACCCCAAGCTGCGGGACCGCCCAGATAGGTGTCGGCCACCAGCGGGCCGAGGACCGCGAGGGGAGCCAGCAGGACCAGCGAGAACAACGTCCACTGCAAGGTAAGCAGCCATAGCCAGGGGCGCATTCGAAACTCACGCCATCCTTCCCCCAGCTGCGCGAGCGTCCCGCTCTTGCGATCCGGCTCGGCTTCGCTCCCAGCGGGGATCCTGGCGAATATGAGGCAAAGAGTAACGAAAAGCATCAGCACGCTCTCCACCAGGAAAGCGGCTCCCGAACCGTACACCGCCACGACCATTCCTGCCGCCGCAGGGGCCACCGTCCAAGCCAGCGAGGAAAAAGTGCCGACCAACGCATTGGCCTCGTCCAGGTCCTCTTTCGCAACGACGTCCGGCATGATCGCCATGCTGGCCGGACCGAATAGCGCGTCAGCGCCGCCGTATATGACTGCCAGAGCGAAGAACCAGCCGAGGGTCGCAGTATGCGTGAGTAGTCCTATGGCCAAGGTCGCCGCCGCGACCAGGCGTACGATCGACGAAGCAATGAGCAACGCGGCACGCGGAAAGCGGTCCGCCGCGACGCCGGCAAACAGCGACAGGACGAGCGAAACCGCCGCCTGAACTCCGAGGACAAGGCCGAGGTCACTCGCAGAACCAGTGGTGTGGAGGATACCGAAGCTCTCCGCAACTGGCAGGAAGCCGTTGGCCATGCTGGAGCCCAGCCGGGCGGCCAATAAGCAGGCGAAGTGTCGGTCAGTCAGCAGCCTTCTGCGTTTGCCTCGACGTTCTCGTTCGCCGGAGACCACTACATCGCTCATTGCGCCTCTTTCCGCGCGTGCTGGTTTCAGGTCCCGGCACGAGGACTAGGTGATGGTTTCTTTGGGTCCGGTCGGGCGGCGGTGCCACACCAAGGGGCCCTCAAGAGATTGTTGCCTCGGCCAGGGACCTGGGCCGCATGTCCGTCCAGTTCCGTTTCACGTACTCCAGGCAGTCCTCTCGCCCAGCTTCGCCGTGTACTACGGTCCAGCCCTTGGGCACAGTGATGGCGGCGGGCCACAGCGAGTGTTGTCCCTCAGCATTGACCAGCACCAGGTACACGGCGTCCTGATCCTCGAATGGATTCGCCACTGCTTTCACTCTCCTAGGTAAGTTGTCTTCATTCGTCAGCGGCCGCTCAACTCGATATGCGTGCCGAATTCATGGGCAAGGCGACTGCGCTGATCGGCGTATCCGGGTCCGCGGCAAGAGCGGCCAGCATCTGCCGGTAACCGTCGGCCACGTGCTGTGCGGTCTCCCGTTCGAACATGTCGAGCTGGTACTCCAGGAACACATCCATCCCAGCCGGCTCCTTGTCCGGGCCGAAGTTCTCCCGCAGGCTCAACGCCAAGTCGAACATGGAGCTGCCGCCGTCGATCTCCAAAGGCACGTCGGTCAATCCGTCGAACTTGAGCCCGGCGTCGGCGTCGCTCTCCAGGGTGAGCATGACCTGGAAAAGCGGGTGCCGGGTCCGCGAGCGGGCAGGATTGAGTGCCGTGACCAGGCGATCGAAGGGGATGTCCTGGTTGCCGTAGGCATCAAGGGCGACGGTCTGGACCCGCTTGACCAGGTCTCGCAGTCTCGGGTCGCCGGATACGTCAACGCGGAATACCAGCATATTGACGAAGTACCCGATGAGATCGGTCAGCGCATCATCCATGCGGCCAGCCACGGGTGAGCCGATCGGAATGTCGGTGCCCGCACCGAGCTTGCTCAGCAGCGCCGCAAACCCGGTCTGCAATACCATGAACATGGTCGCTTTTTCGGTGCGGGCGACCTCGACCAGTGCCTTATGCAGATCGGCGTCGAGGGTGAACTCGATCGTGCCCCCGGCGAAGTCGGACATCGGTCGGCGCGGGTGATCCGCCGGCAACCGCAGTTCCTGGGGCATGCCGTCGAGCACCGAACGCCAGTGCGCGAGCTGTCTCGATGCCAGGCTGTCCGGATCCTCCTCGCGGCCCAGCAACTGCCTCTGCCAGAGCGTGTAGTCGGCGTACTGGACAGGCAGCGGCGGCATATTCGGCTCGGCACCACGGCGCCGCGCCTCGTAGGCCCGGGCGAGGTCTCGGGTGAGCGGCCCCAACGACCAGCCATCACTGACGATGTGGTGCATCGAGATGAGCAGCACGTGCTCCTGCGGCCCTAGTGCGAACAGCCATGCCCGAAGGGGCAGGTCGCACACAAGGTCGAACGGGTGTTCCGAGGACTCGTGCATCGTCTGATGCAGCTCTTCCTCGGCAAGCTCCTCGTACTCCAGTCTCACCTCGCATTCCGAGATATCTAGGACAACCTGGTGCGGCATGCCCTCACGGTCCCGGATTACCGTGCGCAGCGATTCATGTCGCTGCACGACGTCTCGCAATGCCTCCTCCAGGGCCGTGCTGTCCAGCTGCCCCGTCAGCCGCGAAGCGAGCTGCAGGGTGTACATCGCGCTGCCCGGATTCATCTGATGGATGAACCACAGTCCGAGCTGCCCGAACGACAGAGGGATCATGACTGGTCCCAAATAATGTTGGCGGTACGGGAGGATCGGATGTGGCTGATGGCGCTTTGCCCTTGATGGCTCAGGAGGAAGGATCGCCCGGTCCTCCGGGACGCTCCGACAGCTGATTGAGCGCTACGGGCATCGCTGGTGACCCGACAGGCGACGTTCGCCCCTCGGTCCGATCGGTCACGCATACGGCTTGACACAGTCATTGAGATCCCTACTGCTCTGTGCGGTCCCAGCCGCCCACGCGGAAGTCATCCGGCGCCCGCCGTGGGTCAGCGGACCCTCGGGAGGAGTGCCGGCCGGGTGATGACGGCGATCTGACCAGAGTCGATCTGCGCCGCGAGCAACGCCGCGGTAGGCGCCTGGAACAGGGCCTTGATACCGATCTCTACACCCATGACACTGCGGATCCGGCTCAGCAGACGCACCGCGTGCAGAGACTGGCCGCCGAGTTCGAAGAAGCTCTCGTCCACGCCGACCGCAGCGAGGTCCAGCACCTCGCTGATCAGCCTGCACAGTTGCTGCTCGCGCGCGGTTCCCGGACTGCGATCGGTGACGGATGTCCGATCATCCGGAGCAGGCAGGTTACGCCGGTCCACCTTGCCGCTCGTGGTCAACGGCAGGTGCTGCAAGCACACCACGGCAGACGGGAGCATGTAACCGGGCAGCTGTGACGCAGCGTGGGCGAGGATCTCCTCGTTGGGCGCCTGGGCCACTACGTAGGCGACGATTTGCCGCAGCCCCGGTCTGTCTTCGCGTACCACCACGGCGGTCTGTTCCACATCTGGGTGCGCTGCGATCACGTTCTCGATCTCGCCGAGCTCGATCCGGAAGCCGTTCATCTTGACCTGGTCGTCCCGGCGCCCGACGAACTCAAGATTCCCGTCGTCACGCCGGCGGGCCCGATCTCCGGTGCGATACATCCGCCCCCCGGCCGGACCGAAGGGACAGGCAACGAACCTGGCCGCAGTGAGGTCGGGTCGGCTGAGATATCCGCGGGCCAGCCCAGCGCCGCCAAGGTACAGCTCGCCCGCCACGCCCACCGGCAGCGGCCGCAGGCTCTCGTCCAGAACAAAGATCTGGGTGCCGGCGATCGGCCGGCCGATGGGGGGCGGTTCGTTCCCCTCGTTCCCCGTCAGCGGGCCGATCAGCGTTGCGCACACCGTGGCCTCGGTGGGTCCGTAAGCGTTGAACATACTGCAACGCCCGGACCAGCGTGCGGCGAGGTCGGCGGTCAGGCTTTCCCCGGCTACCACGATGGTCAGATCCGCGGGCAGATCCTCGTCGGGGGAAAGCGAGGCGAGTACCGAGGGCGGCAGGGTTACGTGCGTCACGGCCTCTCGGACAAGCGCTGCTTCGAACGAGCCCCCGACGAAGTCGTGAAGACCCGGGACAAACACCGCCGTAGCGCCGCTGAGCAGGGCCATACAGAGCTCCGAGACGGAGGCGTCGAAACTTGGACTGGCGAATTGCAGGACCCTGCTGTCGGACCGTACGCCGAATGCCTCGATCTGCGCGCCGGACAGCCCAGCGAGACCCTCGTGCGTGACCGTCACGCCCTTCGGTGTCCCGGTCGAACCGGAGGTGTAAATGACGTATGCCGGGTGCGCGAGGGTGAGTGGGTGCGACCGCTGTGCGTCGGAGAGGTTCGACGCGTCCGCGCCCGTGTCACGCCCGGTCTGCTGTTCGTCGAGGACCAGGATCGGCGTCGTCCAGGGCTGGGCCGTGGCGCCGGCGGCATCGGTCAGCAGCAGCGCGGGACGCGCGTCGCCGACGATGTACTCGATTCGCTTGGTCGGATAGGCCGGGTCGAGCGGTAGGAACGCGGCACCCGCCTTGCTGATCGCGAGGATGGCCAGGACGAGGAGCGGGCCGCTGGGCAACGCGACCCCCACCAGCTTCTCGGGTCCCATTCCACGGGCAATCAGAGCTCTGGCAAGCCGGTTGGCCCGCTCGTTGAGTTGTCGGTAGCTCCACCGCAATTCGCCGTAGGAGACCGCGCATGCGTCGGGGCGCCGCGCGACCTGGGCCTCGAAGAGCGAGGGGAGGACGACGGGATCGTATGATGCGCCGTCTCCGCTCTGCTGCGTTACCAACAGAGCGTGCTCTTCCTTTGAGACCAGTGGAATCTCGCACAGCGGTCGGTTCGGCGAGCGGACCGCGTTGGCGAGGAAGGTGGTGTAGTGCGTTGCGATGCGGCGGATCGTCTCCGGCGCGAACAGGTCGGTCGCGTACTCGATTTCCGCTTCGAGCCGGCCGTCCCGCTCAACGACCTCGATACTCAGGTCAAGTTTGCTGACGGTGCGCGGTGGCGGTGCGGCGCCCTCGATCGTCAGTCCCGCGGCGTGTATGGACTCCTCAAGCGCCTCGTCGTAGATGAATGCCGTCTGGAACAGCGGATTGCGGCTCGGGTCGCGTGGCGGACGAAGTCGCTCGATGACCTTCTCGATCGGCGCTTCCTGATAGGCGAGACCTTCGATGGAAGCCCGGCGTGTCTGGTTGACCAGGCCGTGGAAGGCCTGATCTCGCTCTGGGCGTACCCGGAGGGCCAGGACATTGACGAACATGCCGATCAATTCCTCGGTGCCCGGCTCGGTCCGGCCGGCCATGGGGGTGCCCACCAGCAGGTCCTCTTGGCCTGAGTAACGGCCGAGAACGGCAGCCCAGCCGGCGAGCATGACCACGTAGGGGGTGACGCTCCAGCGGCGGGCCGCCTCCGCGATCTCGACGCCCAGCGAAGCCGGAAATGTAAAGGAGTGGCTGGCGCCATGGAAGCTCACGCGTGAGGGGCGCTGGTAATCGGTGGGCAGTTCAAGTGCGAAGGACGCGTCCCTGAGCTGGGTACACCAGTGCTCGACCTGACTGGCCAACAGGCCCTCGTCGAGCGAGCGACGTTGCGCAACGGCGTACTGCCCGTAGGCGAAAGGCAGCACGGGGAGCTCAGGTGTGCGGCCCTCGGCCCCCGCGGCAAGAAGTTCGGCAAGTTCCTGGACGAACACGCCGGCCGAAACTCCGTCGAAGATCAGGTGATGTATGTCCACCAGCAGGCGGTGATCCGCGGAACCAAGGCGGTACAAGCCGAACCGCACGAGCGGCCCATGCAAGAGGTCGAACGGAACTGCCGTCGCGGCGCTCACCCGCTCAGTCATCTCCTGCTCCGAGGCCACATCCTGTGGATCGAGTCTTACGGAGCGTGCGGGGACGACGACGAACCGGGGCGAGCCAGACGCGATGGACACCACAGAGTGCAGCACTTCGTGCCGTTCCACGATATGAGTCAGAGCCACTTCAAGCAGCCCGGGGTCCAGCTCGCCGCGCAGGGCGAACACAACCGGGGTCCCGTAGTGCGAGTCCGCATCGGCGAGCTGCTCGGAGACCCAGATCCGCTCCTGTGCCAGGGAAAGGGGGAAATCCATGTCAACGCGGCGGTCCTGGCCGTCTTTCGGTTGCATCGCAGAGTCTTGGGTAGTCGACACTGACGTCTCCCAGTCGTTTCCGGGTAGGGTCCGTCCGGCCGCGAGGGCCGAGGCGCTGTAGATCGTCAATGGATCACTCGCGCGTCGTGGCTGATTCTGCGATCGCGCGACTTCCGCAGGTCGCGCGCCACGTTCAGCCTCTTGAGCCAGCGGTCCGTGCCGTCGAAGCGGGCAGTGAACGGCACCCTGCCGTGCACGATCTTGTAGTTGTCCAGGAAGAGCAGTTCACCTGGTTCGAGCACGTAATCTCGTATGTTGCGATCGACCTCCGCGACGATGGCCTTCATTGCGCGGGCGCTGTCCGGGACTGCGTATGCGTCCTCCATGAAGAATGGATCGATGCGTAGATAGGGTGCTTCGCGGTCGCCGAAGAGGATTGCGACTCGGTCGGGCTTACTGCCCTTGGCCATGATCCATTCATAGCTGCGCGAGAGCAGCTCTCGCTCGCGCTTCGACATCTCCCGGCTTTCTTCGCCGTGGTGGGGCAGATGCGAGCGGTCGGGCTTGATCGGGTACCGCTCCTGACAGAGCAAGTCCCTGATCTCAACGGTGAGCTCGAGGTCGTCGACCGAGGCGAAGGTCGTTGCCACCCGGTCGTTGTTGCGTAGACAGGCCAGGCCGAGGTAGTCGGCCCGCAGCGGGTGGAACGCCTCCTCGGTGTGCCAGGTCAGCAGTTCTTCGCTGCCCGAGCCAAGCTGCTCATTTTCGTGACCCTTGATCGGAAAGATGTCGTGCATGATCCGGCCGTCCTGCTGCGTCGCCCAGGCGATGGGGTCGCCCAGCAGGGATGCGCAGAGCATGAAGTACACCTCCGCGGGGAGCGTGGACGCCCGGCCGACGTGGGTACGCCAGTGCTCGGGAGTGGGCCCGACAGCAACGTCGTCAATCCGGAAGCCGCGGATGGACAGCACTCCCCCGGAAGCCTCCAGGCGGAACGCGTTCAACTCAGCCCGCAGCCGCTGCGGCAGTTCGTGTGCGTACACCGAGCACTGCCGGACGAACTCCGGGTCACTGACCGAGTGGAAATTCGCCGTGATCGAGGCCAGTAATTCGTTGACTGTCTTCAACTCAATGTCCGACAGTTCAATGCTCTGCATGTTCTTCAGCGTTCCTTTCTGCCTCACGGTTGGGCGCTCGCGGCGAACTCAGCGCCCAAAATGTCCAGACCCTTGCTCAGCTGGCTGCGATCGCCGCCAAAACCGAGCCGGACGCGGCACGGGTGGTCGAATGCCCGGCCGGGGACGAGCAGTATGTTGCTGGTCTCTCCCAGCCGACGGCAAAGCTCGGTCGTGTCCCGCCACGGGCGCAGTTGCGGGAATGCTGTCACTCCGCCGAGGGGCAGCGGGAGGTCGACACGATCCTCGTGCCGCGCGGCCCAGTCGGCCAACAGACGCCGGTTCTCTGTGGCGTTCTTCAGCTTGGGAGCGATGAAGGCTTCTGCACGGCGCACGACGCGCAGCGCAATGAACTCGATCAGCGGAGAGAGGCTGAGGGTGATGCGGTCGCGCAGGTTGGTCATCGCCCGCAGAAGCTCCGGGTCGGCCATGCACCATCCGAAACGCATGCCGGGTAGACCAAAAGCTTTTGAAAAGGTTCCGATCGACACAGCGCGCGGATAGGTCAGTCCGGGGTCCGGCAGCGGTGCTTCATCGTAGACCAGGTCCGTGAAAGCGCCGTCCCACAGGAGATAGGCACCAACATTGTCAGCAATCTCAAGCAGGCGACGGAAACCAGCAGGGTCGAGCGTCGCGCCGGTCGGGTTGTGCGGAAAGTTGACCACAATAACCTTTGTGCGCGCAGTGACGAGCCTCGCAAGTTCCTCCACGTCAGGCCGGAATTTGTCCTCCTCGCGCAGCCGCCAGCGCAGAACTTCGCACCCCATGGACTCTGCGACGGATACGTGCGAGTGGTAAGCCGGGTGCAGGGCGACGACTTGGTCACCTGGCTCAAGGAGGGTCTGGAGCGCGACGTAGATAGCCTCGCTGCCGCCGTGCGTAAGCATCACCCTGCGCGCGTCACCGTCCCCCCAGCGCGAGGCGACAGCCTCGCGCAGGTCGTCCCGGCCCAGGCACGGACTGTCCCGGAAAACGATCTGGTCCAAATCACCGGGCTCGATGCCGGCGAGTTGTCGCACCTGTTCGAACGAGTAGTCAAGAACCCCACTCGACCCTATGTCTATCGCAGCGTCATGGTAGTGGTCGCGCATCCAGTCTTCGAGCAATGCCCCGTCAAAATTCATCGTTCTCCAGAACCTTATCCGAGCGACCCCAGAACCGCGACCCCATACAGAGATCACAAGAGGTAAGTAGATTCAGTCCGCCAGAGATGCTGATCTCGCGTTTCTGGTCCAATGACTGTGATTCCTCAAACTCCCGGATCGAGGGTGTGAGGTCTTCTGTGGAGCAATGTATGTCCTCTCCGATCTGGGCAGTTGACAGATATTGCCCGCTGCGGGATCTGTGTTGCTGCCCATGCGTCGATGAGTCGGGTGCCCCATCTGCCGATCACCGGCATCGAGGAAAAAGAGGGCTTCCGTAGCGTGGTGAGAGGCACGCTCCAGACACCACCGTTCTTCAAGTGGTGTTGCAGGTCAGGGCGGCACCGCAGGGCTGTCGGCCCGGGCCGCGAGGGTGGCGGACGGTTGCGGCTTGGTGCGGAAGGCCGGGTCGGACCGGCCGCGGGCGAATGGTGGGCGGGCGTATACGGCTGTGCGTGCAGTTGTAGGCTGCTTGCGCGGCAGTTCAAGCCGCCGGTCGTTGACCTGCTCGGCCTCCCAGGGCGACTCGGACAAGAAGAACTGCACTCCCGGGCATCCCCGCGCCGGCGACCGGCTCCGCCCCTTCCAAGCAGGTGATCGCCCGGTCCCGCTCCCGCGGCGCCGGCAGCCCGGTCAGGTACTCACGAAATCCCCGCCGCTGGGCCAGGCTGAAGAAGAGGTCACCGAACCGGGCCGCGCACTCCTCCAACGGCCCCGCGCAGGCGGACACGGACGGCGAGCGGTCAACGTCAGCCACCACCAAGCCAGTTGACTCCTACCACCGACCTACGACCAGCCTGACCTGCCGCCAAACCACACCATCGCCGGATTTGACGAACGACCGCCGTCGTCCAGTTGGAAAGCCGCTGTGCGCAGCAACGGTGCCCGACCGAGGTCGAACGGGTGGTCCGCCAGTTGCTGCACGGCATCCTCAAGAACGCGCCCCGGGCGTCGGCGTCCGCGATCATGCGAAGGTCGACGATGCCGGGCTGCACACCACCTCACGGTGGAACACCTGCTCAGGGGCCGGCTCGGCCGGCAACTCGAACGAACTGCGCAACACCGGGTGCGCGGCAAGAACGGCGGAGAGGGCGCGGAGAGAATGCTCTCTTCTCAGAGGCAGCCCGCAGGTCAACCGTCCGACGGCGTTACGGGTCGGCCCGCTGTCGCCCGGCTCACAACTCCGGACCAACGTGAGCTGCTGCTCCGGCAGCGGTAATGCGCCGACATCATGTCCCAAGGAGCTCCCCTCCGGCCGAGACGAATGCCACATTCAGGCGATTGCCTCAAAAGCGACCGGAAGGGATGCAAGGAAGCGGAAGTTTATGCTTTCGAGCCACTCGGGCTGCGCCACCTCGCACTTCCAGTTGGTGGTCCGACACAGCAGCGCCCGCAGCGCGACGTCGATCTCGGTGAGAGCTAGTGAGGCGCCCAGGCAGTAGTGGATGCCGTGCCCGAACGACAGGTGGTCAGCAGCCGGTCGGGAGACATCCAATATGTCAGGGTCGGTGTAGCGGCGGGGGTCACGATTCCCTGAACCAAGAACCAGGGTCACCGACTGGCCAGCTCGGATCAGGTGCTCACCGAGGTCGATGTCAGCGAGCGCCTTCCGAGTGGTGAACTGGACCGAACTGTCGTATCTCATCAGTTCGTGTGTGGCGGGCGTAATCAGCTCAGGATCTCTGCGCAGCCGCCGAGTCTGCTCGTCGTTGTTCAACAGTGCGAGGGCCGCGTTCCCGATCAGGTGTGTGGTAGTCGCCTGCCCCGCGTCGATGAGCAGCAGGAGGTTGGCGAAGACTTCGTCCTCGGTGTAGTCGGCTGACCGGAGTCGGGGACTGATCATCTGGCTGAAGAAGTCGTCGGCCGTGCTGTTCCGACGAGCGGTGGCAGTGCGGTCGAAGGACTCCCTCAGTGCCTGTATCCGTGCGTTCTGGGAGTTGGACTGGGTAAAGAACTCATGCAACAGCCCCTGCCAGCTCTCCAGTCCGTCCATATCTTCGCGATATGGTTGAGATTTTTGATCTTCTTGCTCGCGCACCGAATCCTTCCTTTGTGGCTCGCCGGATTATGAACAACATACGGGAATCAAACACCGCTCCGGTGACAGAATATCGAAATAGGCTAGCAATGCCCGCGAGCTGACGTCAAGCGCCGCCAGCAAAGCACGGTTGACAGCTATTGCGCTCTTCTGGACATATATTGCGCGCCGCCTCGCCGGCCCTTCTTGCGGCATTGACGCTGGGGTGAACGGATGCCAGAGTGAATCCTCTCCTGTCTGAGCGGAGTTCAGTGACCGACCGATGAGCGTGTACTACTCATGTTCGCCCACCGCTCCTGTCCGTAGGAATGCAGTCTGTTTTCGCGAGTTGATACCGGTAGTCCCTGATCCGCTGGCATCGCTAGCCGGGTTGTGGACTGAACTGCTTGGACACGCCGATCTCCGTGACGACTCCGAATTCTTCGAGCCGGGGGGGAGATTCACTGCTGATCACATTTCTTACCCGCCAGCTCGACCAGCGTCTCAGCGTTCAGACCCCCGCCCGGGCGATGCTGGCCGACCGCACGCTGGGGCAGCAAGCCGAGGTCGTCCTTGGCCTGTTGGCACGCCATGAACCGAGCAGCATCAGCCGAGAATTAGTGTGGGAATTTTGATGACCTTGCCAGAACAAAACTTTGTGTCGAACGCTCCACACGAGGAGCTCAGCCCGGTCCACGCGGTCGTGGCCCGGATAGCCGGCAGTGATCCGCTGAGGGTCGCCGTTCGGAGCAGGGGCACCGAGCTGACCTACGGCGAGCTCGACGCTTGGGCCAGGCACATCGCAGCGTCTGTCTGTGCGGCAGGTGCGGGCAGAGGCGAGCGAATCGGTGTGCTCGTTGAACCTTCGAACGCGATGATTGCCGCCGTGCTCGGAATCCTGTACGCCGGTGCCGCGTACGTCCCGGCAGACCCGGCCCACCCTGATCAGCGGATCGCTGATGTGTTCGCTGACGCGGGCGTGTCTGCCGTGATCGTCGCGGACGGCACGTCTGCCCGACTGCCCACGCTCACATGCCCGGTCATTCGAGCGGAGGACGCCCGAGAAGAAGAAGAGACCACTGCGGCAGCAGTCGCGGTGACACCCAATGACGCCGCTTACCTCCTCTACACCTCGGGCAGCACCGGCGAGCCCAAAGGCGTCCTGGTCGAGCACAGTCAGCTGTCCGCTTCCACTTGGGCACGCCGCAGGGTGTATCCCGGCGCTCCAGTCTTTTTGCTTGTGTCCCCCTTGGCCTTCGATTCCTCGGTTGCCGGGGTGTGGGGGACCTTGACCGCGGGGGGATGCTTAGTCGTAGCTGCATCCGATGAAATCCGCGATCCTGAGCGGCTGGCCCACCTGGTGGAACGCTGGCAGGTGACCCGGCTGCTCTGTGTACCGCTCCTCTACAGCGCACTGCTGGACGCGGCGGAACGGCAGGGCAGGCGGCTGGATGCGCTGGATACGGTGATCGTGGCCGGCGAGTCGCTGGCTGAGGCATTGATGGAACGCCATTTCGCCTTGCTCGGCCGCACAGTCGCCCTGGTCAATGAGTACGGCCCGACCGAGGCCACTGTATGGGCTAGCTTCCGCCGTTACGAGGCCCCTGGACCGATATCCATCGGCGGGCCGGTGCCTGGTGTCCGCCTATACCTGCTGAATGAGGAGCTGGAGCCGGTCCCACGCGGTGTAAGCGGCGAGTTGTTCATCGGCGGCACAGGGGTAGCGCGAGGATACTTCGGCCGCCCTGAAGCGACTGCCCAGGCTTTCATCGGCGACCCTTTCACCGACGTCGAGGGCGCCAAGATGTACCGCACGGGGGACCTCGCCCTGTGGAACGACGATGGTGAGTTGGAATTCCTCGGCCGCCGCGATCAACAAGTCAAGATCCGTGGCCATCGGATAGAGCTCGGCGCAGTCGAGGCTCATCTGCGTACTGCACCAGGGGTCAGCGACGCCGTCGCGGTGACGAACGCGGAGCGGACCCAGCTTGTCGGGTTCGTCCTGTCGCCTCCTGACCTTTCTCCAGACCTAATCCGCGAGCACGTGGCCCGCAGGCTGCCGCAAGCCATGGTTCCGAACTGGATTCACGTGCTCGATCGGTTTCCTGTGACTGTCAACGGCAAAATCGACCGAAAACGCCTCAGCACTCTGGCAGAAACCTGTCTGGACTCCCGGACAGAGGATGTAGCCGCCGTCTCCACGAACGACACGACTGGACGAGTGTCCGCCGCGTGGGCCGAGGTACTGAAGCGGAAAGGCGTTCCGATCGAAGTGAATTTCTTCGATCTGGGCGGCCACTCGGTCAAGCTCTTTGAGCTTCAGAACGCCCTTGAGCGGCATACGGGGGTGCGGCTCTCGGTTGTTGCTCTGTTCTCGCACACCACGGTGGCGGCGCAGGCAACGCTGATCCGTGACGGCGTGCCCTCGGACGATGATTCGGCTGTGGCCGGGCAAGCGGCATCGGCCAGGCGCTCTCGCGTGCTGCAAGCACGGCGCCAGCGCTTGGAGGCAGGGGAACGGCGGTGACGATGGAGTTGACCTGGTTCCGGCACGACCTCGTGCCTGGCGGTGCCGGCCATCGGGATCTGCCTCCCATGTCCAGGCAAATCGGCCTCCGTGTTCAAGGAGTGGGGGCAATCTTCCCGGGATCCATACGCTCTGATCCGGAAAATTCTCAACGTCAAGGAAACCAGCCGGAAGGACTCGTCTCATGCAGGTCAATAGAGAGAATAGGAATTTGACCGTGCCCGCGCACTTGATACCGTCGGCCATCGTTGTCCTCGACCGCATGCCCATGACGACGAATGGGAAGGTGGACGATACGGCGCTGCCCGATCCCCCCTCCTCGCGCCCCGAGCCGAGCCGGTCGTACACCGCCCCGGACAGCGCGGCCGAGCGGCGCGTGGCCCGGGTGCGGCAGCAGCAGCTGACCCTGGACCGGGTCGGCGTCCACGACAACTTCTTCGACTCGGGCGGCAATTCGCTACGGCTGCCGGCCGTCCTCGCGGCGCTCCAGAAACACCCGGAGCACCAGGACCTCATCACCCTGACCAACCTGTTCCGGCACCCGACGGCGGCCGCCGTGGCTGCCCGTCTCGACCAGACGGCCGAGCAGGAGGCGGCCCGGCGCGGCGGCGACCGCCGGGCCGCCCCGCACAAACTCCGTTCCAGGAAGGGCACGACGCGATGACGACCGAGGAAGCCGCACAGCACGACCTTGAGCAAGCGGTGGCCGTCGTGGGGATGAGCGGACGCTTCCCCGGCGCCCCCGACCTCGACGCCTACTGGGCCAACCTGCGCGACGGCGTCTGCTCGCTGTCCGAGTTCACCGAGAAGGAACTGCTCGCCGACGGGGCGGACCCGGCCGAGCTGCGCAATCCCGCGTTCGTCCCGGTGCAGGGGCATCTCGCTGACGCGGACCGCTTCGAGGCCGAGCTCTTCGGCTTCAACCGCACCGAGGCGGCCGCCTTGGACCCGCAGCACCGGGTGCTCCTGGAGACCGCCTGGTCGGCGCTGGAGGACGCCGGGTACGCCCCGCTGAACGCACCGCCCCGCACCGGCGTCTACATGGGCGGCAGCTCGACGGACCACGCGCTGGCCGCCGAGACGGACCCGGCGCTCGCCGCGTCGATCGGCGCGATCCAGATGCGTATCCTCACCGACCGCGAGTTCCTGGCGCCCTGGATCTCCTACCGGCTCGGCCTGGACGGGCCGAGCATGATGGTCCAGACGGCCTGTTCGACCTCGCTGACGGCGGTCCATCTTGCCGTCCAGGCCCTGTTGCTCGGCGAGTGCGACACCGCACTCGCGGGCGGCGTCGCCATCGGCACCGTGCGCAAGGAGGGTTATGTCTACTACCAGGGCGGGACCTCCTCCCCCGACGGCCTCTGCCGCCCCTTCGACGAGAAGGCGGCCGGCACGGTGCCGGGCAGCGGGGTGGGCGTGCTGGTGCTGCGGCGGCTGGAGGACGCGCTCGCCGACGGTGACCCGGTGCGCGCGGTGATCCGGGGCACGGCCGTCACCAACGACGGGGCCGACAAGGTCGGCTTCACCGCTCCGGGCGTGGACCGGCAGACGGCCGCGATCGCCGAGGCGTGGAAAGCGGCGGGGCTGGAGCCGTCGGTGGCGCAGTACGTGGAGGCGCACGGGACCGGGACCGAGCTGGGAGACCGGATCGAGCTGGCGGCGGCGAGCGCGGCGTTCACCGCCCGAGCCGGCCTCGACGGCGGCGCAGGCATCGCGCTCGGTTCGGTGAAGTCGAACATCGGGCACGCCGACACGGCGGCCGGTGTGGCGGCGCTGATCAAGACGGTCCTGATGCTGGAGCACGCCACCCTGGCCCCGACGGTGAACGTCACGAGCCCGGTCGCCGCCCTGCAGGACTCGCCGCTGCGGCTGGTGACCGAGACCCGACACTGGCCGCGCAGGCCGGGCCTGCCCCGGCTGGCCGGCGTGACGTCGGTCGGCATGGGCGGCACGAACGTGCACGTGGTGGTGCAGGAGGCACCGGCACGCGAGCCGCGCGCGAAGGCCGACGCCCGCCCGACGGTCCTGCCGGTTTCGGCCCGCACCGAGCATCAACTCGCTCTCGTGGCGTCGCGGTTGGCGGCACGTCTGCACGAGGCCGACGCCCCCGCCCTCGCCGATGTCGCGCACACCCTGCGCACCGGCCGGGTCGGGATGCCCGTGCGTGCCTACGTGGTCGCCGCCGGCGTGCAGGACGCGTCGGACAAGCTCATGGCACTGGCCGAGGGCCACCCGGATCCGGTGCGGGAACCGTCGGGGGAGGCGTGGCTGCGCGGCGAGGAGGTGACCTGGCCGACGCTCGACGGCGAGGTGCGCCGGGTACGGCTCCCGTCGTACCCGTTCGCCGGCGAGAGCTACGGTGCCCTGACGCTGCGCGGCCCGGGCGCTCAGGCGCCGGCCGAAGGTACGGCGCCGACACTGGGGAGCGAACTGGAGGACAGGGTCGCCGAGTTGGTGTTCGAGGCGCTGGATCTCGACGGACCCGCCGGTCTGGAGAAGACGTACCTCGAGGCGGGCGGCGACTCGCTGACGTCCGTGCATCTGGCCGGACGACTCCGCGACGAGCTGGACATCGACGTACCGATCCAGCTGTTCCTGGAACCGGTCACGCTCAAGGAGATGACGATCCGCATCGTGGAGTTCAAGGAAGGAGGCGAGGGCGCCGGGCGCCTTTCTGGCCGGGTCACGGCCGTGCGGCGGCCCGCCTTCGCCTCGGTGCACGGCGAGGGCGTGACCGAGGTCCACGCGCAGGACCTCACCCTTGACAAGTTCCTCGACGCAGACCTCCTCGCCGACGCCCCCGCGCTGCCCCGCGCCGAGCGGGAGCCGCGCACCGTGCTGCTGACCGGCGCGAACGGCTACCTCGGCCGCTTCCTCGCCCTGGAATGGCTGCGCACCCTGGCGCCCGCCGGCGGCCGGCTGATCGCCCTGGTGCGCGGCAAGGACGCCCCCGCGGCCCGGCAGCGGCTGGACGCGGCCTTCGACAGCGGCGACCCGGAGCTGGTGCGGACGTACGAGGAACTGGCCGCGGTCCATCTCGAAGTCGTGGCGGGTGACATGGCGGAACCGCGGCTCGGCCTGGACGAGGCGGCCTGGGACCGGCTGGCCGACGAGGTCGACCTGATCGTCCACGCCGGTGCGGTGGTGAACCACCTCCTGCCGTACCCGCACCTCTTCGACGCCAACGTCGTCGGCACCGCCGAACTCGTCCGGCTGGCCCTCACCCGCCGGACGAAGCCGATCACCTACATCTCCAGCGTCGGGGTCGCCGACTCCTGCCGTCCGGCCCTCGACGAGGACACCGACGTCCGCGTCGCCATACCGGTCCTGAACGTCGACGATGGCTACGCCAACGGGTACGCGACCAGTAAATGGGCCGGTGAAGTGCTGCTGCGGGAGGCGCACGACCTGTGCGGACTGCCGGTCACGACCTTCCGGTCCAGCATGGTCCTCGCGCACACCCGGTACGGCGGGCAGTTCAACGTCACCGATGTGTTCAGCCGCCTCCTGTTCAGCGTGCTCGCCACCGGGGTCGCGCCGCGCAGCTTCTACCGTGCGGACGGCGAACGCGCCCACTACGACGGCCTGCCGGTCGACTTCACCGCCGCCGCCGTGGTGGCGCTGGGGGGCTGCGGCACCTCTGAAGTCCCGTCCGGCTACCGGACGTTCAGCCTTGTGAACCCCAACGACGACGGCGTCTCCCTCGACGCCATCGTCGACTGGCTCGCGCAGGACGGCCACGCCATCGAGCGGGTGGACGACTACGCCGAGTGGTACCTGCGGTTCGAGGCGGCGATGCGCGCCCTGCCCGAGGCACAACGGCAGTACGCGGCGCTTCCCATCCGGCACGGCTTCAAGGAGCCCGAGGACCCGGTACCCGGATCCGTCATCCCCTCCGACCGGTTCCGCGCCGCCGTCCGGGCCGGCGCCATCGCCGGGCACGGGGACATCCCGAGCCTCACGCGCGACCTCGTCACCAAGTACGCCCGGGACCTGAAGTACCTGATGACAGCGGGGCGCCCCATGGACGGCGGCCACGTCAACCATTGACGTGCCGCCCGGGACGCGGAGCCGGGGCCATCCCCCCGGCCCCGGCTCCGCGTCCCGCAGTACAGCCCCCGGAACGGCCGGAAGGGCTTGGTGCCGTACCGAACCTTCGGTGGGCCCATGGTCGACGGTTCGATGTTCAGACAGGGCCGAGAGAGACCGGGGGCGGCCGAGCGGCGCGTCAGGAGCGTGCGATCCGTACGCGTGAGGCCATCCCGGAAGCCATGGCGCGCCTGTTCATCGAGGTCGGGTACGAAGCCGCCACCATCGCCGCACTCGTCGAACGGACCGGGCTGACCCGAGGCGCCCTGTACTTCCACTTCCCGACCAAGGAAGCGATGGCGCGCGGCGTGCTCGACCAGGCCGTGACCCGCGAGGGGCTCGTTCCGCAGACGCACAAGCTCCAGGAATGGGTCGACCTCGGGCTCCTGCTCGCACACCGGATGCCCCAGGAACCGATGCTGCGTGCGGCCGTCCGGCTGTCCGTCCACCCCAAGACACGCAGCATGTGCGGCACGCGCTGGCCGGACTGGATCTGCCTGTTCGAGGACCTGCTCGTGGAGGCCGAGAAGCGCGGCGAGCTGCTGCCGCACGCGGTCCCCGCGGAGATCGCACGGCTGGTCGTGGGTGCCTGGACCGGAGTGCGGCTGGTGACCGAGGCGCGGCCGGAGAGCCCGGGCCTGTCCGAGGAGACAGCGCGGCTCTACCGGTTGATCCTGCCGAACGCCGCCACCATCTGCGTCCTCGCCAAGCTGGACGCCTCCCCCTACCACCCGCGAAACGTCTGCACGACTCCGCGCCCTGAACGCTCAGTCGGAGCTGACCTCCACTGTCACGGTCGCCCTATAGCCGTCGGCCCCCCTATCCCCCAGTGACGTCATGGTGAGCGGACCGGAGGACGCGGCTGAGTCGTCGTATATGCCGTCGTCCTCCAACTGGGTTACCGGCATGGTGTTTTCGGAGTACGGCGAGGTTGCCTGGACAGCAAGGAAACAGCGCCGCAGTCAGTTGCTGCAGCACCTGGTAGGGATGGCCGGGGTGCTGCTCGCCAGCCGGGGTGGCGCCCAGCTGCTGCAGATCCTGAAGGGCTGAACAGTGCCTTCGCGACGGAGATCCCCATCGTCGGCTTCCTGGACGACTCCTCGGTCATGAACACCGCCCGGCTTATCGGCCGGGCGCGAACCGTATCGGCAGAGCCTTGATCCCGTATACGGGGGTCAGATCCGGAAACCATTCGATCTCCGCGTCATCGGCGACGGTGTAGTCCGGTATCCGGTCGAACACCTCCTCCAGCATCGCCGTGAACATCTCTCGTACCATGGCCGCGCCCACGCAATAGTGCTGGCCGGCACCGAAAGCGAGGTGGCGGCCGGTGTCGCGGTTCAGGTCGATCCGGTCCGAGTGCGGGAAGACGGAATCGTCGCGGTTCGCCGCGGCCCACCCGAGCAACACCTGCTCGCCCCGGGTGATGTGCTGCCCGCCGAGTTCGACGTCCTCGGCGGCAATCCGGCCCGTGCTTTGAACGGGCGAGACCCACCGCAGGAACTCGTCCACGGCGGTGCGGATCATCGAGCGGTCGGACATCAGCCGGGACCGCAGCTCGGGTTGCTGGGCGAGGGTACGGAGCGCGATCGCGGTCAGGCTTGACGTCGGATGGATGCCGAGCAACAGCAAATACATCATCGAGACGATGTCATCGTCCGGTACCGGTGCTCCGTCGACCTCACAGGTCGCCAGGTGCCCGAGCAGCCCCCGCTTGTCGCCGTCCCGTTGCGCGTCGAGTGCTTCCACCAGCTCCAGGCAGATCAGTTGCGCGCATTCGCGGGCTGTCGACGGATCGTGCGGAGCGGCGAAGAGCGCCCGGTAGAGCAAGGAGTCAATGTCGAACCACCGCTCCTCCGGCAGCCCGATGTCCCGCATGGTCAGAATACTGGGCAGCTTCTCGGTCATCGCCAGAACGATGTCACACTCGCCGCGCTCGATCACCTCGTCGATACAAGCCGCCGCCAACTGCCGGACCTCGCCGGCGCGCGCGGCGACCCGCTTCGGGGAATAGAACACGGAGAGCAGCTTGCGGTACTTCAGGCACTCCGGCGAGTCGAGTTCCAGCGGTATCATCCGGTTGCTCTGCCCGAGTGAGGGAATGGTCACCCCCTGCACCGTACCGTCCGCCCTGTCCTGCGCGGTTTGGAAAGTCCGGGCATCGCGGGCCGCCGAGGAGACCTCACGGTGGCCGGTCGCGACCCAATAGCCGTCCCAGGCCCGGCTCCACTGCACCGGGCAGGATTCGCGGAGTTTCGCATAGGTCGAAAACGGATCCACCGCTATCGCCGGGTCATGGCTGTCATAGTCGAACCCTGCTCGCATTTCCACCAAGGAAATCACCTTCGCTGTCACGGAGTTGCCCGGCATCGCACTCCGTGACCTTAACAGCCGAATCGACGACGGCAGATGACGCAGCAATATTGATCGAGCATCGGGCAATAATCGACAACAGCCTGTTCTGGGTCTTCTTCGAATTTAGCCTCGCTTCTTCGGTGGGGTGCGGTCGTCAAGGGCTCGCCGGGCAACAAGTCGTACCTTCCGGCTGTAGGACTATTTGTTCTGGTACGGGAGGGGATCGAGGCCGCCCTGGCTGCGAAGTTCCAGGTGTTGTTGCCGCATCTGGACGAGCGTCAGCGTCGGCCGGGCATAGGGGCGGAAGCACTGCCGCTGGGGCATGGTGGAGTACCGGCCGCGGTGTGGGTCGTGCCTCGTTTGGTGACCGGCGACCATGGGCTTCAGCGCGAGACTGTCGTGGACGTTGGCCGCGGAGACACCGACGACCAGGGGCAGTCCCTTCGCGTCCGACAGGACGTTCATCTTGGAGCCCGGCTTGCCCCGGTCCACGGGGCTCGGACCTGTGTGTTCGCCCCCTTTTCAGCGCGCACGTGGGCGGAGTCGAGAACAGCGCGCGACAGGTCGAGCAGGCTGGCGTCGTAGAGCCGGTGCACGATCTCCCCGTGCAGTCGGCCCCACACGCCGGCCCGCTACCAGATCCCGAACCTGCGATGGGCCGTCGACTTCGATATCCCGAAGCATGGCGGCAACGCGCGCCAGGCACAGACGCTGACCAGCACG
This sequence comes from Streptomyces sp., assembly GCF_035563135.1. Classification (GTDB taxonomy): domain Bacteria; phylum Actinomycetota; class Actinomycetes; order Streptomycetales; family Streptomycetaceae; genus Streptomyces. The sequence goes on along the minus strand of NZ_DATMVN010000785.1, from coordinate 26,821 downwards.
GGGACGCGTCTGCTACCTCGGCCTGCGGTGTGCCGCTGCAGGTTCGTGTAAATGGCGCCCCGCATCAGGGCGTTGGCGGTGATGTTGTCGTCGGCCCAGCGGCGGGTCGCCTCCACCGCGAACAGGACGTTGGCGGTCTCGGACTGTGCGTAGGCGAGCCACGGATCGTAGGGGCGGAAGGCGAAGTCGATGTCGTCCCACACGATCGGTGACTGCTGGTGACCAGTTGTCTCCACCACCGTGTTCGCTGGGGTCATGGCCCGTCGTCACATGTCGGCGTTCAAGGAGAGGGCGGACACTGCCCTCGCTGCCGGTACTCCGAGGGTGAGCAGCCCATGTGCTTCCTGAACACCCGCGCGAAGTTCTCCGGATTCGGAAAACCACAGAGCCTGCCGACCTGGGATATGGGGTCGCTGCCCGCTGTGAGCAAATGGCGGGCAGCGTCGATGCGTAACCCGGTCAAGTACCGCATGGGCGTCTTTCCCGTGGTGACAGAGAATCGGCGCAGGAAGTGGTACCGGCTGAGACGTGCTTCTCTGGCCAACTGGTCGAGTGTGATGTTCTCGGACAAGCGCATCTCCATGTAGGCCCGCAGTGTGAGCATTTGTTCCGGGCTGAAACCTCCCGTTCCCGGCGATGCGGAACTGAATGGATGGAGCAGGTATTCGGCCAGGTAGTGGGCTGCGCTCAGGGCATAGCGCTCTCCTGCACCTGTCTTTCGGGCGTGAAGTAGAGTTTGCGCCATGGATGCAACATGTGGATCGAAGGCGCGCAGTGTCTGTAATTCCGAAACATCACGGACAGGAGCGGTGCTGTGTGTTTCCAGTGCTCGCTGAAGGAATTCTACGGAAAGCTGGATATAAACGACTTCGAATGGGAGACGTCTGGGCGATGTCCTGCTGAGCCGGATCAGGTTGTTGGGCGCGACCCGGCAGACCTCTCCAGGCGTGAGCGTGGTTCGCCGCCAACCGTGATCGTCTCGACGTTCAATTTGACACACACCTCGTATTGGCGTGACGATGCCGAACCACTGGTCCGACAATTGGTATGTCCAGGTGCCGCTGTCGTGTCCAGCGACATGTTCTTCCACAACGAATTTCTGAGAGGGTTGGTCCAGCCACGTAATGGTCACGTAGTTTTACCTTGCGTGAGTCGGGGAAACGAGGAACAACAGGCGCCAGGTTCGTCATGGCTTGAACCGGGCCGGAAAAAATTACCCTCTGTGTCATGCAACGGTCGGCGACATGTCATTGGAGCTAGTGCCCACTCTGGATGGCACTCGCGGAACGGCAGCAGAGGGAGGGGCTTCACGGCAGGGCGATCCGCCGTGCGCTTAACAGGACGGCGGTGTTTGCCGACGTCTCTTGAACTCATCCAACCACTTGTTCACGTCTGTCCTTCACGATCTATTTCGGCGTTCACCGCCGCCTCGTACGGGAGGCTCTCTGCTCGCCGGTTCTCACCCCGCGTCGCCAGCCGGTGCGGACGTTCCTCACCCGCCATCACCTCCGCCGACGACATCGACACCGAACCGAACCTCGAAGAGTTCCTCGCCGGCACATACGAACGCGGCACCGTCATTCCCCGCGACATACTCCAGCGCATCCGCCGGAACGGCCGTCTCGGACCCCATCGACCGACTCAAGATCGGAAAACCCCACACCGAACGATGATCGCCCTCCGTCCCAGGACGGCAAGGGCGGGCCGAAGGGCTCCGACGAGGACCGGGAGTTGGTGCGCGTGTGAGGTGAAGGGAGGCCGGTGTACGGGCTGACGCATCGAGCGGTAGGCATCCATACGCCGACTCCCGACAGACCACCGGTGAGGGTCCGTGGGGCGGGAGTCCCCAACGGCTTCTCTGTGCGCAGGCGCCCCCGGGCGGAGGCCGACCGGAGAAGCAGGTCAGCTGGTGAAGAAGGTCAGCTGATCGGCCGGAGAAGTGCGTCAGATGGAGAAGGGGACTGCGTCGGCGGGGTCGGCGTGCCAGTTGGTGGCGATCGGCTGGTCGACCAGGACGGTGTTGGGGAGGTCGAGGGTGATGGAGTTGACTTCGTCGCCGGCGACGGAGAGGTGGAGCTGGTCGGATTCCCAGCCGAAGTCGTCGTTGGTGATCTTGGGGTTGATGCCGGCGTAAGCGGTGGTGGAGCCTTCGAGGATGATGCTCTCGCTGACAGCGTGCTCGGCGGGCGACACGGCACTGTCGGGGAGGAGCCGAAGGACGCGGAGGGGAAGACGCCCCCCAGGGTGCAGGAGACACCGGGCTTGGCCTTGGCGGTGAGGAAGAGGCAGCCGCCCGCCTGCGTCTCCTCGGTGACCGTGAAGGTCAGGTCGTCGGTTACGCAGGCCGGTGCGGTGGTGCTGCGGCTGACGGCCGTGGCGGCGGCCGTCACGGCGCCGGTGAGGGCCAGCGCGGCGTCCGCGGCGAGGGCCAGGCGGGCGGAACGGGCGACAAGGCGCGAACGCATCTAGATCTCCATGGTGCTGAAGGGTGCGGAAGACCACGAGACGAAGGGCATGAGCCGTGGCCGTGGGCGCAGACAAGCGGGGGGGATCCGCCTCACGTCGGTACCGAACGCCAGAACTGCCGCTCCCCTACCGCCTGAGGACGCCACAACGTGAACGCAGAAGTCTTGGTCGCCTTCGCCACGGCGGCGGCCATGAAACCGACGAGCCCTACCGCTCCGGTCGTCGAGCCCCAGCCGTTGACCTCGTAGTACCCGTTGGTGGCCAGTTGCCGGATGACAAGCCCGAACACCGCCAAGCCGATCAGCGTCCCCACGCCGAGCGCGGCCCCGGCCCCCCTCCCGGCCACCTCCGTGGCCGGGCGGCGCTCGGTCCGGCGTACCACCCACCCGTAAACGAACACTGCGAGCACAGCCGTCAGGACGCCGAGGACGAGCGTGAGCCAGGGGTTGCCCTCATGCACCGCGGCGATCCCCTGACCGCCGATGAGGGCGATGGCTGTGACGGCCACAAGCTGCCATACCAGTCTCACCAGAACTCCTCCGCCGAATCCGCAGCCGGAGCGCCGCGGCTGTGCGCAACGCTATGGATCCGCCGCCCTCGAATCGTCACCACGCGGTGGACACTTCCGCGTAGCTCGCAAGAGGGACAGAGCCCGCGGGCCGAGCAGCCCCGATCAAAGAGAGTTCTAGTACTCCAGTGCGGTTTCGTGATCTATCCAGCGGGTTCGTCGGCGGCTCGTCGTCGGTAGTGGCTGTGCCGGGCTGTTGCCTGGTGGCGCCGACGCCGGTTGGACCGGTGCAGCAGTCTGGTCACGGTCGCGGCTGGTGGGCCGAGGACCGCGGCGAGTAGGTGTCGGATCTCCGGGACGGTCAGCGTGATCGGATCGTGGCTGGGGACGGGGTGGTGTGCGTCATGGGGCCGTTCGGGGGCCGCGTCGGCGGCGAGGGCGGTCAAGGAGGCCAGGGCAAGCATGGCGAGGGTGATGTGCCGGTGCCAGGCGGTCCAGTTGCGGACCTGGTAATGGTCGAGTCCGACCTGGCCCTTGGCTGCCTGGAAGCACTCCTCGACGCTCCAGCGGATACCGGCGACGCGGACCAGTTCGGACAGGGGCACGTCGGTTGGTGACCAGCACAGGTAGAAGGCGAGTTCGCCGGTGGTCCGGTTGCGTCGGATGAGCAGGTGCCGGTGGCTGTCTGTGCCGATGTGGATCCAGGCCCAGTCGTAGTACCGCGGGCCTTTCGCACCGTTTCCGGCCCTGTAGGGCTGCCAGGCCGTAGCGGGCAGGCGGCCGGCGACGGTGTCCGCGCGGATGGGTGTGCGGCCGTGGTTGATCCGCACCCGCATCAAGCAGGCGACGGCCATCACGTAGCCGGTACCGCGTGTTTCCAGGGCGGCGCGGAGCCGGGGGTCCTGGCCGTAGGCTTCGTCGCCGGTCACCCAGGAGACGTTGATGCCGGCGTTCAGCGCCGCGGCGATCATCTCCGAGGCCAGACGGGGCTTGGTGGTGAACCGCACCGTCTCGGGCATCCCGGCCGTGGTGCGGCGTTCGGGATCACCGGACCAGGAGTGCTCGGGCAGGTAGAGCCGACGGGCGATCACATCGACTACAAGGGCACCGATCTGCTGCGGAAGTTCATCTCCGACCGCAGCAAGATCCGCAGCCGCCGCGTCACCCGCGTCACGGCCCAGCAGCAACGGCAGATCGCCAGGGCGATCAAGAACGCTCGTGAGATGGCGCTGCTGCCATACTCAAGCCGGTGAGAAACGAGCAGCCATCCCCCGCCGGGCCCTTTCCCTGGGCTGCGGAAGTACCCGAAATGCACCCCGGACGCCGGGATGCATTTCTAATTTCTGGGAACGGGAGTCTGCACCAAGCAGTCAGTGGTCGTCCCAGTGTCCTTCGTGAGCCGCATGACGGTGGCCGTCGTGCACGTAGTCGATGTGATCATCGTGGGGCACCGCCACGTGCCCACAGCCCTCGCCATGCACGTGAGCATGCTCTGCGTGCTGACGGTGCCCGCCGATCTCGCACTCATCCGCGTGACTGTCGTGCTCACGGTGCAGATGCCCGTCGTGCACGTAGTCGATGTGATCGCCGTGAGGCACTGCCACGTGGCCGCAGCTCTCGCCGTGCGTATGGCTGTGCCCGGGATGCGGCTGATGTTGCAAGGGTGTCGCCACTGCACTCATCTCCTTGAATTCGGTCCACTGCCCATTCGCGGCGTCCTCCAGTGCTCTTCGCGGCTTCACCCTGACAATAAAGGCCACCACGGAGAACACACATCGACGAATCGGATAATGACACGGCGCGCTATCGAGAATGATTTTCGCTGCGATATCGAAAAATGCACTGCTTCGATTTCAGTATGCACGGTCGCCCGCGCACCGACACCCGAGCGACGGTCACCGCAACCGTCAACTTGATCCACAGTTACCTGAATTCAGGATGTCATGTACTCTCATGACGTGCTGACCGTTGCCTTCGACATCGAGGGCCGGCCAGGTCCGGCCACCGGCCGTCCTCGACGATGCTCTCAGTGTCTTCCGGGCTCGGCTGTCGAACCATCTCGCGGTCCTGCGGGACTGCGGCCTCGTCGTGACCGTGCTGGACGGGCGCCGTACACGGTACGACCGGACGTGCGCGGACGCCTGCGAGAAGGGGTGCTGCTGACCATGACCGCCAACGTATCCATGTTCGTCGGCCCCTCGTCCGGGCGACAGGAAGCGCTCACCCGTCGCATACGGTTGCTGGTCGCCACCACCATCATCTACAACGTCATCGAGGCGGTCGTCGCGATCACCGCCGGGACCATCGCCGCCTCGACCGCCCTGATCGGCTTCGGCCTCGACTCGGTTGTCGAAGTGTCCTCCGCAGCGGCCGTCGCCTGGCAGTTCTCCGCCTCCGACCACGCAGTGCGTGAAGCCCGCGAGCGACACACCCTGCGGGTCATCGCAGCCTCCTTCTTCATGCTCGCCGCCTACGTCGCCTTCGACGCGGTCCGCACCCTGACCGGTACCGGGGAAGCCGAACGCTCCGTTCCCGGCATCGTCATCGCCGCCCTGTCACTCGCGGTCATGCCGTTCCTGTCCGCGGCCCAGCGCAGGGCCGGCCGCGAACTCGGCTCCGCCTCGGCCGTCGCTGACTCCAGACAGACCCTCCTGTGCACCTACCTGTCCGCCGTGCTTCTGGGCGGCCTGGTGCTCAACGCCACCCTCGGATGGTCCTGGGCCGATCCCATCGCCGCCCTCGCCATCGCCGGTGTCGCCGTCAAGGAAGGCCGGGACGCCTGGCGGGGCAAGGGCTGCTGCGTGCCCACCGCCGCTGTGGTGCCCTCCGCAGGCGTCGGGACGGAGACTGGGTGTGGCGACTGCCCGCCCGGGTGCGGCTGCTGCAGGTAGACGGTCCGCCCTACGGCCGCGCAGCCGTCAGCGGCGGCCCTCGGCTTCGGTGTTCCCACAGGTGCGGTCGGTCTCGACCGCGACCACGGCGGTGCGCAGATTGTCGAGGGCGTGGCCGAGGCGCTCGTCGGCGATCTCGTACCGTGTACGGCGCCCGTCCGGCACGGTCACGACGAGGCCGCAGTCCCGCAGGCACGCGAGATGGTTCGACAGCCGGGTCCGGGACACACCCAGGGCTTCCGCCAGATCGGCGGGATACGAGGGCGCTTCCCGCAGGAGCAGCAGGACACGGCAGCGGATCGGATCGGCGAGCGCGCGGCCGAACCTGGCCAGCACCTCGATGTCGGCGGCGATGGTCAGCATCTCTTGAGCGTACACACGGTCTTGTCGCACAGACTCTCCAGCGGTTGCTCGCTTCCAGGCGTCGCGGCTGCACGATGTGGGAGACAGCGACGCGGCAGCCGCCTCCCGGGCGGCTGTCGGGAAGCCTGCGGCGGCGTCCCGTACGGCCGTGGCCGGTTCCGGGGCTCAGCCGGTCGCGCGGCGGATGAGCAGGATGTGGTCCGTGACGGTGGCGGTCTGCCCGCCCGGACCGGTCGCCCGGCGGTCTTGCGCGTCGGCCCGTTCGACGGTCCATCCGGCGGTGGGCAGGCCGATCCCGGCGTGGACCTCGTCCGGGGTGGGGAAACGTGTGGCCTGGTCCTGGTTCCAGGACCAGGGGGCGACGGAGGCATGGTCGACGACGAGGAGCCGTCCGCCCGGTCGCAGCGACTCCGCCGCGGTGCGCAGGACGGCGCCGCGGGGAAGGTCGTACGGTGTGTGGAAGTACTGCGCCGAGACCAGGTCGAACGCCCCCACCGGAAAGGTCCGCGCCAGATCATGGCACTCGGTCGAGACGAGCTCGTCGAGTTCCCGCGCACGGGCGACGTCGGCGAGCCGGTCCACGGCGGTCCGCGAGATGTCGACCGCCGTCACCCGCCATCCGCGGGTGGCGAGCCACAGGCTGTCTCCGCCGGTCCCGCACGCGAGATCGAGCGCGGTCCCCGGCGGGAGCCCGCCCGCGACCTCCGCCAGCACCGGGTTCACCCCGGTCGCCCAGATGGCACCCTCGTCGGCTCGTTCACGGTAGAGGCTTTCCCAGAACTCGCCGGGCGTGCGGGCGGCGAGTTCGTCCGCCGTGGGTCCTTGAGGTTGCTGTGCCATGACCACTCCCGTCGATCGATCCGCCTCCTGAAGGGTGAGGCGGGTATCGCCACTGTCTCCTGAAGGCCCGTCGCACCTTCAGATCCTTTGCCGTTTCGGCAAGGTGGGTCCATTCCCGGCCGCCCGGCAGGAGGCCGGAACCACGCGGGGCGGTCAGTCCGAGGCGTACCTCAGGTGCGGGGCGACGCTGCGGAGCTTCTCGCACGTCTCCTCGATCTCGCGTTCAGGGCTGGACTGGGCGGTGACTCCCGCGCCCGCGCGCAGCCACGTCTCGCCACCCTCGCCGATGAGGGTGCGCAGGACGAGAGCCGCGTCGAGGGCGCCGTCGGTGCTCCCCCGGAAGACCGCGCCGCCGTACAGGCCGCGGGGTCCCTCCTCGTGGCGGGCCAGGGCCTGGAGGGCGGAGCGCTTGGGGACGCCGGTGGCGGTGATCGCCGGGAAGAGGGAGGCGAAGGCGTCCCACGGTCCGGCGTCGGGCCGCAGTCGACCCGTCACCCGGGAGGCGAGGTGCTGCACCGACCCGCGCGACCGGATCGCCATGAACTCCTCGACCGCGACGGAATCGGGCCGGCACACCGAGGCCATCTCGTCCCAGGCCAGGCGTACGGACACGGCGTGCTCGTGTATCTCCTTGGGGTCGGTGAGCAGTTGCGTGCGCAGGCGGTCGTTCTCCGCCGGGTCCGTCCCGTGTGCGCGGGTGCCGGCGAGGGGCTGGGTGCTGACGCGGCCGTTCTCTTCGACCTCCAGGACGGTCTCCGGGCTGAACCCGGCTGCCCGGTAGCTGCCGAGGTCCAGCAGGTAGGAGCGGGCGGGTGTGTTGGCCCGGCGGCCCGCGAGGTAGGTCGCGGGGAAGTCCACGGGTGGTCCGGCGGGCAGGGGAACCCTCCGGGAGACGACGGCTTTCTCCAGGAGCCCGGCGCGGATGTCCTCGACCGTGCGGGACACCGCGCTGCCGTAGGCGGCGGTGCCGGACGAGATGATGCGCTCGGTCGCCTCGGGAGTGGTGCCGTCGGGTGGGAGTTGCGGGGTCGTTGGCTCCGCCAGCAGGTCGGCGACCTTGCGGAGCCACGCCTCGTCCTCCGCGCGGACCACGGTCCGGTCGCCGGCGAGGGTCACCTCGACGGACGGGATCAGTGCGTGCAGCAGAGGACTGTCGCCGGTGGCCGCGGGGTCGGCGTGGAGGAGGTGGGCTAGTTCGAAGGCGGCCCAGCCGTAGAAGTGACGTCCGCCGGCCGACGCGCCGTGCGATGCGGACAGGGCGTTCAGCGCGTCGGCGAACACCGCAAGTGGCCTGCCGTCGGTGTGGGCGGTCCAAGTCCGCCCCGCGGCCCGCGCCACGATGCCGGTCGCGTGCGCGGTGAGGTTCACGGCGGATCCCGCCGCGAAGTGCCAGACGCCGCCCGCTGCCTCGTAGACCATGTACTGGTCGGCGAGAGCGGCTCGGGCAAGGCGGGTGGCGGTGGCCGCGGGGTCGTGGCAGGGCTCCAGGGTGCGTGAGCGCGCGAGGGGCGGGACAGAATCCGCCCATGCGTCCCAGGTGTTCCTCAGGCCGGTGCTCATCGTGTCGTGCCTTCCCTATGATGCTGCGGCTGTGTCCGGTGGGTCGCTGGTGCCGGGTGCGGGGTCATGACCGTGTTGCCTCCAGCCGCCAGCCGTGGGCCCGTGTCCGGCGCTGCCAGAAGGACGCGTAGGTTCCGCCCGCCGTGACCAGGTCGTCGTGCGTGCCCCGTTCGGTGATCTCGCCGTCCTCCAGGACCAGGATCTGGTCCGCGTGCACGACGGTGCTGAGCCGGTGTGCGATGACCAGCAGCGTCTTGCGGTCGGCCAGTGTGCGCACGGCCTCGGCGAACAGTGCCTCGTTCTCCTGGTCGAGTGCGGCGGTGGCCTCGTCGAGGACGAGGATCGGAGCGTCCTTCAGCAGTGCGCGGGCGATGGACACGCGCTGGCGCTGTCCGCCGGACAGCCGCGCGCCTCCCTCTCCCACCTTGGTGTCCCAGCCGTCGGGCAGCTCCGCGATCACCCGGTCGAGCCCTGACAGGGCCGCGGCCTCGGCCAGTGCGCCGGGGGCGGCGTCCGGGGCCGCGATCCTGACGTTCTCCTCGATGGTGCCGTCGAAGAGGTAGACGTCCTGGAAGACGAGGGAGATGTGGGCGGCCAGGTCGTCGGCGGCGATCTCTCGGACGTCGACGCCGCCGATGCGAACGGTGCCCTCCGTGGTGTCCCGGAAGCGGGCGATCAGCGCGGCGACCGTGGTCTTGCCGGCGCCGGAGGGCCCCACCAGGGCGGTCATGCTGCGCTTGGGCAGGTGGAAGGTCACGTCGTTCAGGACCGGCCGTGCCGAAGTTTCGTCGGCCGTTCCGTCGTCGTAGCGGAAGCTGACGCCGGTGAACTCCACGCTTGCGTCGCGGGGTGTCCTCGGCTCGGCGGGCTGAGGGAACGGGGGTTCGTCGAGGATGGCGCCGAGGCGTTCCAGGGTGTTGCGGGCGATGCGCATCCCCGCACCCGCCTCGGCGGCAGACGACACGCTGTCGATGAGCCGGACCAACAGGACCAGGAGTGCCAGCAGGGTGGGCACGGTGAGCGATCCGTCGAGCTGCCAGGAGACCCCGAGTGCGAGGAGCAGGGCGAACACGAGCCGGGTGGCGAAGGTGAAGGAGACCAGGCCGGGCAGGCCGCGCGCGATGAGCCGCCGGTCGGCGCGCGCCTCGGCCTCCAGGGCGTCTTCCAGCGCTCCGTACCCCTCGGCGGTCCGGCCGAACGCGCGCAGTACCGGCTGGTTGCGGGTGTACTCCAGCACCCGGTCGGCGGATTCGCCGATCGCGGCGTCGCGGCCGAGGTCGAGCCGGCGCATCACCGAAGCGCTGGCCTGCTGGACGGCGAACAGCACGGGCGCGCAGACCAGGAGCACCAGGGCGGTGCGGACGTCGAAGAAGAAGGTGGCGGCCACCAAGGTCACCGGGGTGAGCACGGAGCTGATGAAGGGGCGGAGCAGGTGGGCCGGCGTGCTCATCACCTGGATGACGTTCTGTCCGGCGAGACGGCTGAACTCGGCGGTCCGGCCGGCGGTGAACCAGCCCAGCGGCAGGCGCAGCGCCTGGTCGGCCAGCCGCCGGTGCAGCACCCGGGAGAGCTGGGAGCCGACGGTGAACCCGCCGCTGAGAGCGGCGCCCTGGAGTGCCGCGTAGGCGGCCACGCAGCCGGCGAACGCCGCCAGCCACGGCCAGACGTCGGCTGGGTCGGACCCGAGCAGAGCCTTGAGGACGGGCACCAGAAGGGCGAAGGCGACGCCCTGGAGTACGGCCGCGCCCGATTGGAGGAGCAGCAGCCGGTTCAGAGGCCGGGAGCCCTCCGGTCCCAGTACGCGGTAGAGCTGACGGATCATCGGGCGCTTCCCTCTCGGATGTCGGACCCCGTGCGGGTGGGCCGCTGGTCAGGTATGCCGTCGACGCCGTCCGGGCCCGCGCTTCGCTGGGCGTCCCACAGTGCGGCGTAGCGGCCACCGGCGGCCAGCAGGTCGTCGTGGCGGCCCTGTTCGGTGACGCGTCCGTCCTCCAGGACCACGATCCGGTCGGCGGAGCGGATCGTCGACAGCCGGTGGGCGATGACGAGCAGGGTGCGCCCGGCCGCGAGGGCCGACAGGCCGTCCTGGATCAGTGCCTCGGAGTGCGGGTCGGCGTACGCGGTCGCCTCGTCGAGGACGAGGACGGGGGCGTCGGCGAGCAGTGCCCTGGCGATGGAGAGGCGTTGTGCCTCGCCGCCGGAGAGGGTGGCTGTCGTGCCGAGTTCGGTGGCGTAGCCGTCGGGCAGGGCCGTGATCCGGTCGTGGATGCGGGCGGCGCGGGCGCACCGTTCGACTTCCTCGTCGGTGGCTTCGGGGCGGCCGAGCCGGATGTTGTCGGCGACGCTCGCCCGCAGCAGCCGTACGTCCTGGAGAACGAAGCCGACCCGGCGGTACAGCTCGGTGGCGGGGATGTCACGGAGGTCGGCGCCGCCGAGGGTCACCGTGCCGGCCGTGACGTCGTGGAAGCGGGGCAGCAGCGAGGCCAGGGTGGACTTGCCGGAGCCGGAGGGACCGACGAGCGCGGTGACGGTGCCGGGGGCGAGGTCGAGGTCGACGCCGTTGAGGACGTCGGTGTTCCCGTCGTAGGAGAAGGACACACCGCGCAGACTGACGTGGTGGCCGTCGGGGAGGGCGGGGGCCGTGGGCTCGGGGAGGGTGGAGGCGTCCAGGAGTCCGGTGACGCGTACGGCGGCTGCCTGGCCGGCCCGGATCTGCTGGATGCGGGGGCCGACCACGCCCATGGGGGCGGCGACCGCTGGGCCGAGCAGGAGGAAGGGGACGAGTTCGGCCCCGGTCATCCAGTCCTGGGTGACGAACACCGCGCCGGGTACGGCCAGGAGCAGCAGGACCACGGCCGGGGTGACCACCAGGATCGCGGCGGTGGAGGTGGCGAGGGTGGACCGGACCCAGTCGGAGAAGAAGTCGGCAAAGCCCTCGGTGGCACGGACGAAGCGCTCGTGGGCCTTGCGGCCTCGCCCGAAGCTCTTGAAGACGGCGATACCGGACGCGAACTCCACGGCGGCGGTGGAAATCCGGCCCACCGCGGCGCCGAACTCGGCCATCTGCGCCGCCGCGCCCGCCATGGCCCGGCTGAACAGGAACACGCCGAGCAGCAGGGGGACCACGCTGATCAGGGCCAGGCGCCAGTCGACGGTGAACAGGTAGGCGAGGGCGAGCAGCGGGGCGGTGAGGACGGAGACGACGTCGAGGAGGGTGTGGGCGAACAGGGTGTGCAGTGCGCTCACGTCGTCCTGCACAGCCTGCTTGACCTCGCCGGTGCCACGGTCGGTGAGCCGGCCGAGCGGCAGCCGCCCGATGTGCCGGGCGAGCCGGCGACGGAGGGTGAGCTGGAGGTCGTTGTCGGCGAGGTGGGCGAGGGCGCCGGCCGCCGTGCCGCACACCAGGGCGACGAAGCCGGCCGAGCAGGCCAGCGCCACCAGCGGCCAGAGGGCGTCGCCGTCGGCCGGGGAACCCTCGGTGAGGCGTTCGGCGATGCGGGAGACGGCGATGAACGGGACCACTCCGGCGAGGGCTGCGACGGCCTGGAGACCGACAGCGAGGGCCAGTCGGCCGCGGACGGGCTCGGCGAGCCTGCGCAGCGGGGACGGTGGGGTGGCGGAGCTGCCCGTGCCGGCGGCGACGTCCTCGGCTGCCGGGGCCGGGCCGGGCGCGGGCGGTTGTGACTTCACTTGACGAGTACTCCGATTTCGGGAATGGGCCGGCCGCCCGCCTCGGTGATGCGGCGGCTGGTCATGCCGGCCTCGCGGGCCAGCCGGGCGACGTCGAAGGTGTGCCATTCATAGCTGTCGGCGACCTCGCGCACGGGGCGGCCGTCACGCAGGACCTTCCAGGTGGTGGTGAACCGCATGCCGTCGCCCTCGGTGGGTTCACCGCCGATCCACCACTCGTAGGTCTGGCGTCCGATGGTCTCCTTGAGGGACATCACGGGTGGGATGACGCGGGGCGAGGAGACCCCCATCAGTTCGACGACGATGGGCGCCCCGTCGGGCAGGCGCTCCGCGAGCCGCTTCCACAGCGTCACGCGTTCGGGGGCGGTGAGGTGGCCGGCTACGCCGAAGATGACGACGGCGGAGAGGCGTTCGGGCAGCTCGAGGTCCTGGGCCGATCCGTCGACGACGGTCACGCGCCGGCGCAGGTCCGGGTCGCGGGCGACCCGGGAGGTGAGCATGGCGCGCATGGTCGCCGACGGCTCGGCCGCCAGGATCTCCGCGTCCGGCAGGGAGGCGGCGATCACCTCGGTGACGCGGCCGGTGCCCGCGCCGATCTCCAGGACGGGTCCGTGGGACACGTCCAGACCGGAAAGGACGCCGGCGAGAGGGGGGCCGCTGCTGGCGGTGTGCCGGGTGGCGACCAGTTCGTAGAACTCGGCCGAGGTCGAGTAGTAGTCGATCATGATGGTCTCCGGTCGTGGGTGGCCGGGCGGGCGGACACGGCGGGACGGCGGCTCACGGGGTGCTCGGCCAGGTGTGCGCGCCTCCGGTGGTCAGGGAGGGGTCCAGCCTGCGCAGGACGGTGGAGACGACCTCGCGGCGACGCGGGGTGAGGTAGAAGTGGTCGCCGGGGAAGACGCGTACCTCGGTGCGCGCGGTGGTGAGGTCCGCCCAGCCGCCCGCCCGTTCACGGGTGCGTTCCGCGCCGAGTTCCGGGTCTGTGCTCCCGGTCAGGACATGCAGAGGACAGGACAGCGGCGGCCGCTCCGGCGGGTGGTACGTCTCGATGATCCGGTAGTCGTGGCGCACGGCCGTCAGGACCAGGGAGCGCAGTCCGGGGTCGTCCAGGACCTCTCGGCTGGTGCCGCCCAGTCGGGCCAGCTCGGCGCCCAGGGTGTCGTCGTCCTGGCGGTGCAGCTGCCCGGTGACCGCGGCGTTGGGGGCGGCCCGGCCGGACGCGAACAGGCGGCGCGGGCCCGGGATGCGGCGCCTTTGCAGCTCGTGGGCGAGTTCCCAGGCCACGGCGGAGCCCATGCTGTGCCCGAAGAGTGCGTACGGCCGGTCGAGCAGCGGCGTGACGGCGTCCGCCACGGCTCCCACCAGGTCAGCCATGTCGGCCGCCTCCGGGTCTTCGAAGCGGTCCTCGCGGCCGGGGTACTGGATGGCGAGGAGTTCGACCTCGGGGGGCGCGAGCGCCGCCCAGGGCCGGTAGAAGCCCGCGCTGCCACCCGCGTGCGGCAGGCAGATCAGGGTGTACCGGGGTGCGGCGGCACCGCTCCACCGCCGGATCCACGGGCTGTCGGCGCGCGCGGCGCGGACGGAGGGCTGCACGGGATGCCGCGCCGAGTGCCGGCCGGACATGTGGGGTGCCGGGGACGCGGTCACCAGGTGACCCTCAGTTCTTCGAGGCCGAAGGTGGCCGAGTCGTGCTTGACGGCGACGTCGTCCCGGTCCCCCGCGAGGCGGAGGGTGGGGACGCGACGGATCAGGGTCTCCAGGGCGACCTCCAGTTCCAGCCGGGCGAGGTGCTGTCCGACGCACTGGTGGACGCCGTAGCCGAAGGCGACGTGGTGGTTGTCGGTGCGGTGGAAGTCGACCCGCTCCGGGTCGTCGAACTGCTCGGGGTCGTGGTTGGCGCCGGCCAGAAGGGCGATGACGCCGTCGTCGGCGGGGATCGTCCGGCCGGACAGGTCGATGTCCTCGGCGGCCACGCGCAGGGGGATGGAGTCGGCGACGGACAGGACGCGCAGGAGTTCGTCGACGGCGGCGGGCATCAGGGAGGCGTCGCGGCGGAGTTCGTCCGTCAGCTCCGGCCGGTCCAGGAGGAGCAGTGTGCTCAGGGCGATCATGCTGGTGGTGGTCTCGCGGCCGGCGTTGATGGTGATGCCGAGCGTGGACAGGAGCTGGTCCATGGTCACGTGGCCGGGGACGAGATGCTCGGTGACGAGCTTGGAGATCAGGTCGTCGCGGGGTTCTTCGCGCCGCTTGCCGACCAGTTCGGCGAGCAGGCCGAAGAGGCCGCCGAGCGCTTCGGAGACCTGTTCGGCGGTGCTGTTACGGGAGCCGGAGATGCGGGTGACGTCCCGGAAGAACTCCAGGTTCTCGCGGGGGATGCCGAGCAGCTCGCAGATCACCGAGGTGGAGACGGCGTTGGCGTACGCGGAGACGAAGTCCACGGGACCGCCGCCGGCGAGCATGGCGTCCAGGATCTCGTCGACGCGGGCCTGCACGGCGGGCCGCATCGCGCGGACCCGACGCACGGTGAACACCGGCAGGAGCATGCGCCGGTACTTGGTGTGCTCGGGAGCATCGGTGCGGATGAACGGGCGGAACCTCGCCCCGGCCTCCTGTTCGCCCGCGCCGAGGGCGGGGAAGTTGGGCCGGCGGATATCGGCGCTGACCCGGGGGTCCGAGAGCAGTTCGCGTACGTCGTCGTAGCGGGTGACCACCCACGCTTCCTTGTTCGTCGGCAGGGTGACGCGGGCGACCGGGTCGTGGGTGCGCAGCGCTTCGTACTCCGTGGGTGCGGCGAACGGGCAGCCGCGCTGCATGGGAAAGTCGCGGGGCGGGGCCTCGGGGTTCGGCCCGGCATCCGTGCGGGTCCGGTCGGGGGTGGGCGTCTCGGGGGTTCTCATGGAGGTCCTAGCCGTCGGTGGAGGAGGAGACGAGGGGGATGTCGGTGCGCGGGCCGTCCGCAAGGGCCGGGCTGCCAGGGGTGCCCTGGGCGTCGGGTGCGGTCCGGGCGTGCGGCAGGGGTGGTGCGGCGGCCGGGCCGGGTGTGTCCGGGCCCCGGGTGAGGACGGCCAGTGGGGGTGCTCCGGGGCGGGTGGGGAGGGTGCGTGCGGTCATGCCGGACTCGGCGAGCACGTCCTTCAGTCCGAAGGGCTCCCAGCGATAGGAGTCGTGCACCTCACGTTCCGCCTGCGGGGCGCCGTCCCGGTAGACCCGCCACGTGGAGTGCAGGCGCATCACGCCGTCCTCCGCCTCGTCGGGTGCGCCGCCGAACGACCACTCGTAGCGGTGGCGTCCGGCCGTGGCGGTGGCGAGCCGGGTTTCGGGAAGGGCCGTCGGCTCCTCGAACTGCATGAGTTCGACGATCACGAGTCCGCCGGGCGCCAGCCGCCGGGTCACCCGCCGCCACAGCCTGGCCCGCCCTTCGGCGTCGAGATGGCCCAGGACTCCGCAGAGCAGTACGACGCTGATCCGGTCGGGAAGGTCGAGGCCCGGCGCGGCGTCCGCGGTGACGGTCACCCGGGGCCGCAGGTCCTCATCGCTGAAGACCCGGCTGGTGAGCACGGCCCGCATGCCGACGGATGGTTCGCAGGCAATGATCTCCGCGTCCGGCCGGGCCCGGGCGACGGCCTCGGTCACCAGACCGGTGCCGGCGCCGATGTCCACCACCGGCCCGGTGCTGAGGTCGGCGTCGGCGAGGAGGGCGGCGACGGCCGGGGCGCTCGCGGTCGCGGTGTGCTCGGCGGCCACCAGGTCGAAGAACTCGGCGGACGGGGAGTACGCGGCGGTGTCCGCCGGGCGGGCCGGCACCGGTTCCGCAGGGCCGGAGCTCGCGTCACCGGGCGGCGGGGTGGGTTCGGGGCGGGGCGTACCGGTGTCGTGCGGGAACCGTTCCGGCGCGGGGAAGATGTCACTCACCGCGAGTGGCCGGGGGGTGGCCGGCCGGACGATCTCGGGGGGTCCCAGCCGGGCCGCGAGGTCGCTCCAGATACGGCACACGGCCAGGTCGTATTGGCCTGCGCGCAGGGCGTCGCCGCCTCCCTCGATCGCTTCGCGCAGCCCGTCGAGCGCGCTGCCGATCGCTTCCGGCCACAGGTCGGAGAAGACCGTGCGGAAGGAACCCGTGTTGCCGACCACCGCCGTGCTCCCGAGTCCCAGACGGCCGGTGCCCGGTCCGTCCAGGACGAAGCGGCGGTCGGCGTCCCGCCCGATGTGCAGTCGGGGGCTCCACAGGACGGGGCCGTGGGTGTCGGCCAGGGTGAGCACTCCGCCCTCGGTGCCGAGGGAGATCCGGTGCCAGTGCAGGGCGTGGTTGTCCCGGTCGGACGGGTCGAGTTGGTGGTGCACCCGCAGGGTGAGGGGCGCGCCGGCGAACACTCCGTGCAGAGAGCGCAAGGGCTGCGGCCCGATCTCGGCGGGCAGCGGCGCCGGGTCCCCGAAACGCCAGGGACGCAGAGTGCCCATGGCCTGTCCGAGGATGTCCACCAAGGGGTGCATCAGGTGGACCGGGGTGGCGGCGTCCAGGAACAGGGGCCGCTGGCGTGCGACGAGTCGCCGGGCCGCCTCGACGAAGGAGCGGACCGGGGCCACGTGCGGGTAATGGGTGTTGAGCCGGTACTGCACGCCGCGGCTGCGTGCGTGCTTGAGGTTGCCGGTCAACTCGGTGAGATGAACCGGGTGCTCCTGGAGGACGTGGATGCCCCGGTCCATCAGTGCCCGCGCCAGATCGGTGCCCTGGCCGCCCGAGATGGACGAACTCACCGCCACGCAGGCCGCGTCGATGTCGGCGGGAAGGCCGTCGGCGTCGGTGTGGAAGGGGACGCCCAGGCTCTCGGCGTAGGCCCGGGAGGCCGCCGACCCCGCGCTCAGGATGCCCGCCAGGGTGTACCCGGGGCGCCGACGTACCGCCTCGGCGTAGAAGCGGCCGAAGTTGGTGCCGCAGACCAGGACACGCAGGGGTTTCGCGGTGCTCACAAGGCGCCCTCCTCGACCTGCTCGGCCTCGGCAGCCGTTCCGGTGAGCCGGAGGTCGGCCACCCCGTGGGAGCGCAGGTGCCCCACCACGGTGTCCGGGTCCAGCACGTCGCACGCGAAGTGCACACCCGCGCTCACCCCGCCCCGCAGCACCGCGTCCACCGCGAGCGCGCCCACGGCGGCGGTGAGCCGGTAACTGCTGGCCGTGCGCAGGGTCACGCCCGCGGTGGCGGGCGTTCCCGCGGTCGTGCCCGACAGCTCGAAGTCCATGACGTAGTACGGTCTGCGTCCGGCCAGGTCGAGGTCGGCGGCGAGGATCAGCCGCTCGGCCAGTCCGTCCGGATCCTCCCCGGCCGCGAGACGGCCCGGCAGGAGGTTGAGCAGCGCGCGTACGGCGGGGCCGGGGTGGACGTTGTACCAGTCGAGCCGGTCGAGGCCCAGCACGGTGGCGAAGCGTTCGCTCTCGCCGCTGAGATAGGGCTGTACGGCGACCCTGCCGGGAAACGCCTCGTGCACGGTGTCCTCGTCGGTGCGCAGGGCACGCGACACGCGCCGGCCGCCGCGGACGGCGGCGAGGGCCTCGCCGTAGGCCGCGCCGTCCGCGCCTCCCGAGCTGAGGGACAGCATCAGATCGTGGGCGACCGTCGGCGAACAGGTCTCCAGGCCGCCACAGTGGGCGGTCAGCGCGGTGGCGCTGTCCAGGCCGCCCCGCATCGCGAGCCAGCGGGGCAGAAGGCTGGACAGGCCGGGCAGGGCGCCTGCGGACAGGACGACGGTGCGGGCGTCGCGGACCGGGTCGCCGCCCTTGAGGAGGTCCTCGGCGGCCGGGTCGTCCCCGGCGACGTCGACGCAGTGCGCGCCGGCGTCGAGTGCCGCGAAGGCCACCGTGGCGCGGAGCCGGTAGGTGGGTCCGACGCAGTTGAGGACGATGTCGCAGCCCTCGGTGAAGGCGCGCAGGCCGTCCGGTGCGGTGGCGTCGGCCCAGACCGTCTCGTCGTGTCCGGCCGGGGCCTCCTCGGCGACCGCGTACAGGGCGGAGGGGGTTCGGCCGCCCAGGCGGAGCCCGGTGTGGCCGAGGGCGCGCAGTTCGCGTACGGCGGCCCGGCCGACCGCGCCGGAGGCGCCCAGGACCCCGATCACAGGCTTGGTCATCGGGTGATCGCCCCCTGGGTCAGCTCGGCGAGGGTCTTGAGGATGCCGGGCGCGTGCTCGACGGACAGGCAGCTGTAGTGGTCGCCGCCGATGTCGACGATGTCCAGGTCGCCCAGGGTGAGTTCCTCCCAGTAGGTGGTGACGGCGTCCTTGCTGCCGGGGAAGGGGTAGGCGCCGTCGTGGCGCAGGAAGGTGATGTCTCCCGCGTAGGGTTCGGCGTCGTAGCGGGTGATGGCGAAGACGCTCTGCCGGAAGGCGAGGAAGAGCCGGTTCATGTGGTCGGGTTCGTAGGTGCCGGCCGACGCGGGCACCGCCTCGCACATCCGGGCGATGCGGGTGGCACGGGGGATGTCGGCCAGTTGTCGGAAACGTCCCGCGACGTCCGCGAACTCGCCGGGCAGCGCGGCGAGTCCGCCGTCGGGCAGGACACCGGGGCTGGCCGCCAGGACCGCGTCGGCCGCGGCGGCCACCCGGTACTGGTCGTCCGGGAAGCCGAGGTCGGCGGGGTCGATGCCCATCATGACGGCGAAGGAGTATTCGGCGAGCAGTTCGTCGTCGAGCCGGAAGCGCGGGCTGTGGCTGCTGATGACGGTGAGGCTCTCCACCTCCGCGCCGGACTCGGCGAGGTTGCGGGCCACCTCGGTGGCGATCAGGCCGCCCAGGCAGTAGCCCACGACGTGGAAGCGGCTGCGGCCGTCGGCCGTCAGGGCGCGGGCGTAGTCGGCAGCCATCTGCTCGATGAGTCCCTGCGGCGGGGCGGCGAGGAAGCCGCTGAGGTCCGGTACCTCCACGCCCACGACTTCGGCGAGGCCCGGCGAGCGGCGGCGGATCTCGGTGATCAGTGCGCGATAGGGCATGATCGTCGCGGTGCCGGCGTGCACGAGCACGGTCGTGGGTTCGTCGTCGGACCGGGCGCCGTGCAGATGGACCACGGGGTCCGTACGGACCGCGTCGGCGGCCGGCGCGTCCTCGGGGCCGGCCAGGGAGCGCAGGAACGCGGCGAGACCGGCGACCGTCGGGCGACGCAGCATGTGGCGCAGCACGACCTCCCACTCCAGGTCGGCGGCCTGCGGCACGCGTTCACGCAGTCGGCTCACCATGCGGGCCACGAGGAGTGAGTCGCCGCCGAGGTCGAAGAAGTCGTCGTTGCGGGTGACGCTGCCGACCGCGAGGAGTTCGGACCAGAGGTCGGCGAGGCCGCGCTCCAGGTCGTCCTTGGGCTTCTCGTTCACGACGACCGGGGTGCTCTCGCGGGGCAGCCAGCTCCGCAGGCGGGCGCGGTCGGTCTTGCCGTTGGCCGTGCGGGGCAGGGTGTCGACGACCTGCCACACCGACGGGAGCATGTACTCCGGGAGCCGGGTCGCCGCCGTGCGGGCCAGTTCGCCCACCGGGACGTGGTGCCGGTCGTCCTTCAAGGTGGCGAGGAAGACCTCCTGGCCGGTCGCGGCCAGCGCGTCCTGGGGGTCGGGCAGTGAAACGACCTCGGACGCGGCGTGCGCGTCGAGGAGGTGGCGCCACTGGGTGTGGGTGAGGAAGGACTGGCCGGTGTGCTCGCGCACGTCGGTCCACGTCCGGCCCGAGACCTCCAGGAACTCCATGGAGATCAGCAGCGGCAGGTTCTCGTCCCGGGTGTTCTCCACGAACACCAGCTGTCCACCGGGCACGAGCAGTTCCCGCAGGCGGCCCACGGCCGCGTCCGCGTCGGCGGCTGCGTGCAGGGTGTTGGCACAGATCACCACGTCGAAGGTGTTGGGCGGCAGGTGCTGGGCGCGCGGGTCCTCGTCGACGTCGAAGCGCTGGTAGCGGACCCACGTGTGGTCGGTGAAGCGCTCGCGGGCCTCGTTCAGGAAGAACGCGGACGCGTCCGTGAACAGGTAGTCGACGCCGTACTCGGCGAGGACGGGCACCAGTTCGCCGGTGGTACCGCCGACGCCGCCGCCGACCTCCAGGACACGCAGCCGCTCCTCGCCGGTGTGGCCCGCGGCGATCTCGCGCAGCGCGGCGACCACGGCGCGGTTGAGGTGCCGGATGGCGAGGTTGTCGCGGTAGGCGGCGTCGGCCGCCTCGGTCGCCGCACCGGGAAAGAGCAGCTCCCGGATGCCCGTCTCCCCGGAGACGAGCTCGGGCAGCCGTTCGGCACAGGTGCGCATGACGGTGAGCAGCTCCGTGCTCCAGCCGATCTCGTGCTCCAGCTCCGCGGCCCGCTGCCAGCCGTACTCCGCGTCGGAAGCGGAGACGGGGACGAGTCCGGTGTACGTGTCGTCGGACTCCCGGTGGGTGAGCCGGTCGCGTACCGCCAGCGCGCGCAGCCAGCGCCGCACGATGTGCCGGTGGCGGGGGGTGGCACGCAGCGCCGTGCCCACCTCCTCCGCGGTGCGCGACGCGCCGTCGGCGAACACTCCGGAGGTGTCGAGGACGCGAGTCATCTCCACAAGGGCCACCTCGTCGAGGGCGGCCAGGAACTCGATGAGCCGTGCGGCGTCGACGGCGGCGGAGGCTTCCCGTACGGCGTCGGCGGCAGCGGCGCGCGCCTGTGTCCGGGGCGTCGGCCCACCGGCACGGTCGGCGTCCGCGCCGGGTACGCCGTCCTTGCGGGCCGTCTCCACGAACGCGGCCAGGCGCCGGCCGCCCGCCGCCGAGTCGTCCACGATGACGGCACCCGCCGCGACCTCCGGGTGGGCCTGTACGGCGGCCTCCACTTCGGCGAGTTCGACCCGGTAGCCACGGATCTTGATCTGGGCGTCCTCGCGGCCCAGGAATTCGATGGTGCCGTCGGGGAGGTACCGCCCGAGGTCACCGGTGCGGTAGAGCCGCTGTCCGGTGGCGGGGTCGGTGAGGAACCGCTCCGCCGTGCGGCTCTCGTCGCCGAAGTAGCCCAGGGCGACGCCTGCGCCGCCGATGTACAGCTCGCCCGGCACCCATTCGGGGCGGGGTCGCAGATGCTGGTCGAACACGGCGAACGTCTGGTTGGTCAGGGGTTTGCCGTAGGGGATGCTCGGCCGGGCCGTGTCCACCGCGTCGATGGCGTGGGCGATGGACCAGATGGAGCCTTCGGTGGCACCGCCGAGGGAGATGATCTCAAGACCGGGGAGCAGCTCACGCGCCTGGTCCGGGAGGGCGACGGGTATCCAGTCGCCGGATATCAGCGCGAGTCGGAGTGAGGCGTCGTCGGCGGGAGGCTCGGAGCGCAGCCAGTCGCACAGCATGTGAAGCTGGCCGGGGACCGAGTTCCACACGGTGACTCCGAAGTCACGGACGAGTTCGGCCCAGTGGGACGGGTCGCCGCGCCGGTCGGCGGCGGGCAGGACAAGGGATGCGCCCACGGCGAGGGGCCCGAACAGGTCGTAGACGGACAGGTCGAAGCCGAGTCCCGCGATGCCGAGGACGCGGTCGCGTGCGGTGACGCCGAAGCGGCGGTTGACGTCCTCGACGGTGTTCAGGGCGGCTCGGTGGCTGATCATCACGCCCTTGGGCGTACCGGTGGAGCCCGAGGTGTAGATGACGTACGCCAGATCGTCCGGGCCGCGCGGGGTTCCGCTCGCATCCGGCGTCGCCTGCGCGTCCTGGGGCAGGAGGTCGACGGCGACGGGCGTGACGCCTTCCGGGAGGTCGTCGATCTCGGCGAGCCAGGACTGGGTGAGGACCGTGCGGACACCCGCGTCCGCGATGATCGTGTCCCGGCGGGCCGGCGGTTGGGCCGTGTCCACGGGGAGGTAGGCGCCGCCCGCCATCAGCGTGCCGAAGACCGCGACGACCTGCTCCCAGCCCTTGTCCGCCCAGATGGCCACGGGCTCCCCGGCCCGCAGTCCGGACGCCGTCAGCGCCTCGGCAACGGCGGTGGCGCGGGCGATGAGTTGCCGGTAGGTGAGGGTCAGTTCGGGAGTGCGGACCGCGATCGCGTCCGGCGTGACCTGGGCCTGTGCGAGGACCGGTTCGTGGAGCAGGGAGTCCGGCAGCGGTCCCTCGGTCGCGTTGACGGCGTTCCGCCGCACGGCCTGTTCCTCGGGCAGCGTGATACTGGCCGCGGTGTCCCAGGCGGCGTCACCGGCCTCGCCCTCGGCCGCGAGGGCCCGTACGAGGCCCGTGTACGCCTCGAACATCGCGTCGGCCACACCGTGGGTGAGGGCGCCCTCGCGGATGTCCCAGGACAGGCTCAGCGTGTCGCCGCGGTGCATGACCTGGCAGTCGAGCCAGACCTGCGGCGTCCGGGTGACGGCGTACGTCACCTCGGGGGGTATGCCCTCGGAGGTGGCGCCGGTCCCCAGGGCGCTGGTGAAGACGACCGGCATCAGCACCGGGGATCCGGCCCGGCGGGACAGCTCGGCGAGTACCTCCGAGCCCGTGAACAGGGGGTGCGCGAGGTCTTCCAGGAGCTGCTCCCCGAGCGACCGGGTCCGTTCGGCGAAGGCGGCCGGGGCGCCCAGGTCCACGGCGAGCAGTTCGAGCGAGGTGAAGTCGCCGACGAGGCGGCCGATGTCCTCGTGCAGGTCGGGCCGGTCCACCGTCGGCACGTTGAGCGTGAACCGGTGGGTGCGCGACCAGCGGCCGACCGTCTCGGCGTAGGCGGTGAGCAGCGCCGTGGACAGGGTGAGCCCGCGCCGCGCGGCCCGCTCGGTGAGGCGGTTGTGTTCGGCGGCGGGCAGCAGGACCTCCAGCCGGCGGAAGGTCCCCGGCTCGGCCGGAGCCGTGGGGTGAGCCGTCTCCCGCAGGTCGCTGACGCCCGCCTCCCAGGTCTCTGCGAGGGGCAGTTCGGGCGCGGGCGGCAGGGTGTCGAGCCGTTCGGTCCAGTAGGCGCGGTCGCGGGCGTGGCCGTCGGTGTCGGCGAGGGCACGGCGGGCCAGGACGTAGTCACGGAAGGTGATCCGCGGCGCCTCGGAGAGGGGCCGGCCGCCGTGGCTTCGCTGGAACTCGGCGAGCAGGATGCGCAGGCTGGCGTGGTCGACGACCAGCATGTCGAAGGCGAGGTGGAGCACGGCCCGATCGGCGGCCCGGCTCACGTGCACCTCGAAGAGCGGCCACTGGTCGGTGGGCGTCTCGCGGGCGGACAGCCGCGCACGGGTGCGCTCCACCTCCGCGTCGGCGTCGGCCGGCGGCAGGCCGGTCAGGTCGTCGGCCTCGATGCCGAGGGCGGGCACGTCGGCCAGAACCTGCTGGTAGCCGTCGTGGTGGATGACGGCGCGGAGCATGTCGTGCCGCTGGACCAGTTCCCGCCACACGGCGGTGACGTGCTCCACGTCCAGGTCGGGGTATTCCAGTTCGACGTAGGCGTGGCAGCCGACACCGCCGTAGGCGTAGGCGTCGGTGCGGCCGATGAGGTAGGCGGCTTGGATGTCCGTCAGCGGGAACGGCTCGTGGCGGCGCTCCGGGTCGGCGCGCAGCGCCGGTTCCTCCGCCTCCAGGTGGTGCAGGATGGCTTCCTTGTGGGTGCGCAGTTCTGTCCGGTGCGTGTCCGTGAGCCGGCCCTGGGGGGCGCGGAAGCGCAGTTGTCCGTCCTGGGCCCACAGCACCACGCCGTCGTCGGCGTAACGGGCCAGCAGTTCAGCGATGTTCACAGCTCTCCGGTCTCATAGGCGGTCGCGTGGGCCGCGAGCGTTCGTGTGACGTCCGCGGCGAGCGCGGCGACGGTCGGTGCGGCGAAGAAGCGCCGGACGGGCACGGCGGCCCCGAGGCGGCGCTCGATCGCGGTGAGCAAGCGCAGCGCGGTGAGGCTGTCGCCGCCCGCGGTGAAGAAGTTGGCGTTGCGGGCCGGTGTCCAGTGCGGCAGGTATTCGCTCCAGAGGCCGGCGATGGCCGTTTCGGTGTCATCGAGCGGCGGTTCGGCCTCGGCCGTCGCGGTGTCGGGTCCCGCCATGGCGGCCAGGGCGCCCCGGTCGACCTTGCCGTTCGCGGTGAGCGGCAGGGTGGGCAGCAACTGGATGCGGGAGGGGATCGCGTAGCCGGGCACTCGCTCGGCCAGCAGGGCGAAGAGGCTCTCGGGGAGGTCCGCGTCCCGCACGGTCGCCTCCGCCTCCACAGTCCCGAAGGGCTCCGCGGGCGGCGTCGGCTCATTCGGTACGGCGAAGGCGGCCAGGCGCTTGGCAGTGCGCTCCCCCACGGCCACGACGGCGGCCCGGGCGACGGCCGGGTGGGACTCCAGCGCGGCCTCGATCTCGCCGGCCTCGATGCGATGGCCGGCGATCTTCAACTGGCTGTCGAGGCGGCCGAGGAACTCGATCAGCCCGTCTCCCCGGAACCGGCCCAGGTCACCCGTCCGGTACCAACGCCGCCCGTCCTGTTCGACGAACTTCTCGGCGGTGCGCGCCGGGTCGGCAAGGTAACCGACGGCCAGTCCCTCGCCGCCGATCCACAGTTCGCCGGGCGTCCAGTCGGGGCAGTCCCGCCCGTGCCGGTCGACCACGCGGTAGTGCTGCCCGGTCAGCGGACGTCCGTAGGGGATCGAGATCCACCGGGGGTCCGGTTCCCCGACGGTGAATGTGTTGGACCAGATGGCGGCCTCGGTCGCGCCGCCCATGGCGACGAAGGCGCAGCGCCCCGCGGTGCGTTCGCGCAGTCGGCCGGGCAGGTCGAGGCCGATCCAGTCGCCGGATACCAGTGCCGTCCGCAGCCTTGCGAGGCGGGCGCGCTCCGACACCTGGGGCGTCTCCTGCTCGTCGGCGTCGAGGAGCAGGTCGAGCAGTGCCGGGACGGTGTTCCAGACGGTCACTTGGAACCGGTCGAGCAGGCTCGGCCAGCGGGCCGGTTCCCGGCGCTGGTCCTCGGTGGGCAGCAGGAGGGAGCCGCCGGCGCCGAGCAGCCCGAAGACGTCGTACACGGAGAGGTCGAAGTCCAGCGCCGACAGGGCGAACACGCGGTCGTCCGCGCCGACGCCGTGCCGGGTGTTGATATCCGCGATCGTGTTCCAGGCGGCCGCGTGGGTGATCTGGACACCCTTGGGCTCGCCGGTGGAACCGGAGGTGAAGATGACGTAGGCGAGTGCTTCGGCACGCACCTTCCAGGGGGCGGGCAGCGGCTCGTGGCCCCCCGTGGCCGTGACGGACAGGGTGCGGGGAGCCGCCCTTCCCCGGGTGGGCCAGTCGCCCACCACGGCGCGGAACCCGGCGGTGGCGTGCACCCGGTCCAACCGCGCGGGGGGTTGTTCGAGGCTCAGCGGTACGTAGGCGGCACCGGCCGCGAGGACGCCGAGGACCGCGGCGACCTGCTCCGGTCCCTTGGGCACGGTGACCGCGACGAGTTCGCCCGGGATCACGCCCGCGTCACCGAGTGCGGCGGCCGTGCGCAGTGCCTGGTCGGCGAGGGTTCCGTAGGTCACCTCCTCCCCGGCCGTCGTGACGAGGGCGGTGCGGTCAGGAGTGGCCTCGGCGTGGGCGAAGAACGCCTCGTGCAGCGGACGCGGGGCCACCGGCTCCAGGGCTGCCTCGCGTGCGGCCGCGTCACGCCGTTCACGGTGGGAGGCGGGCACCAGGTCGGGCAGCGGCGCGTCCCAGTCACCGGCGACGGCGTACCGCAGCAGCATTCCGTAGGCGTCGAACATCGCGTCCAGCACACCCTCGGGGAACAGCTCCTCGACGGCGTCCCAGGTGACGACCAGGCTCCCGGACTCCTCGGTGACCTGGTTGTCCAGGCACACCTGCGGGGACTGCGAGATGCCCCAGACCTTGGCGGGGAGGCCCGTGCCCGTGCCGGCCAGCGTCGCGTCGCCGACACCGATGGCGCTGGTGAACACCACGGGCGCGGCGGCGTCGACGGTGCCCGTACGACGGCCGAACTCGCGCAGCAGCCAGGCGATCGGGACGTTCAGGTGGTCCAAATCCTCCGCCTGGCGACATTGCAGTGCGGCGGCCGCCGCCAGCCAGGTCGCGCCGTCGCGTCGGTACCCGGCCAGGGAGAGCGAGGTGAAGTCGCCCAGTACGCGGTGGATGTGGGGGTGGACGTCGCGGCGGTTGAAGAGGGTGAGCGTGACGGTCAGCGCGTCGGTGCCGCTCCAGACGGCCAGGACTTCCGCGTAGAGGGCCAGCAGGACGGTGGACGGGGTGAGTCCGTGCCGGGCCGCGTCCCGCTTGACGGTCTGCCAGTCCTCGGCGGGCAGACTCAGCCGGCGCCGGGTGAAGACGGGCGTGTCGAGGGTCGCGGGGTCCCGGTCGAGGGGCAGCGGGGGCGGAGGCGGCAGTTCGGACAGCCGCGCCTGCCAGTGGGCACGGGCCCGCTCGGCCGCACCCGGGTCGGCGGGCAGCCCGGTCAGGTAATCGCGGAAGGAGACGTCGACGGGCGGCAGATCGTGCTCGGGGTCGGCGTAGAGCGCGTTGAGTTCGGCGTAGAGCGTGGTGATGGAGAGGGCATCGAGGACCAGGTAGTCCAGTCCGACGCCGATACGCGTGCGTGGGGTG